>NZ_CP196822.1:2720250-3022500 GCF_051912485.1 Nitrobacter sp. JJSN
CGCTCTATCAACGACAGCTACCCACCGCGAGCCCGTGAGAACAGGTGCGAGGAACGAGCTTCGGCGGCGGCTCCAAGGCGGGTTCTGGCGTAGGCGAACGCCGTAAGGGCGAGCCCGGCGATGATCGCTCCCGCCCGCCGCGCCGCGCCGGTCTGACCGCGTAGCGCCGCCGTTAGATCGTTGATAACAGCGCGTGGTAGCACCTCGCGGACGTAGCGGCCTTCTGCTCCGAGGCCATCCTTCGATCCGGCAAGGCCTGCCAGCACAGCCTTGGCATTGCCCTCGATGAGACAACGATGGACGAAGTAGCTCCAGGTCGTGCGCTGGACTGGCACGGCGTGATGCACGCGCGCTCCCGGTCGATACGCGAAATAGCCGCCGGGATGGAGGCGAGCCGCTCGGATACAGAACTCCGTCTCCTCGCAACTCTCGGCCTTGCCGCCGAATGTGGCTCGTCCGCTGACAGAAAAGCCGAGCTTGCGGCGTCCGAGTTCGGACGTGAAACCACCCGCATGGCGCAGCACGTCGGCGCGCACCGACATGTTGGCGCCGATCGGGTTACGGATGCGCCCGTCGCGCACATGCATGCCGACATAAGTACAGCCGACGACCCAACGGAATTCGTCGGGAAACCAGGATGGCGGCGGCGCGCGCCATAGCGGCTCGACCGGGCCACCGGCGCCCAGCACGGCTGGATCCTCGTAAGCGTTAAGCAGTTCCTCTAGCCAGGGTGGATCTGCGGCTGCATCGTCATCAAGGAAGCAGATCACCGGCGCCGTCGCGTATTCCGCCCCCGTCATGCGACCACCTGACAGACCGGCTTCCTTGGCATTGGCAAGGACCGTAACGCCTTTGATCTCCCGCGCGGCACGATCGCGTAAGGATTCATTGTTGTCCACGACCACGAGAATTTCCCGCGGCGCGCGGGTTTGGCTGCGGACGGATTCGACCGCGCGGTTGAGTTCGTCCCAGCGGTCGAGTGTGTGCGCGCAGATCACAACGGAGGCTTCGATCATGGAGTTCTCCGAAGGCTGTTCGCTGGAACCCGATTGGATTCGCGGATCTGCACCGCCCGGGCTGTGGCGGCTTTGAGGACATTCCAGATCGGGCTTGCATCATTGTGGACGTCGAACTGGTCGTGCCTGTCGTCGGGATAGCGGCCGTGGTCCTGCAGTGATACCAGCCGCCAGATAAGCCAGCCGCCACAGTCCGGGTCACGGGCAAGCGTATCGACCCACATCGCATAAGCTTCGGCGGAGTCCCGGTTGGACCGCGCATAGCCGAATTCCTCAAGAAGAACAGGCTTCTGAACACGGCCCGCAATCTGACAGAACTCGGTGATCGTCTTGTCGAATTGGCGAACGCTGAGTCCGTAGTAGAGCGGGTAGCCGTGCCACGTGCCGAAATCGAGTGTAGGAATAGTCAGGTCTGCCAACTTGGGCTCGACGTTGGCGTTCCCTGAGCTCACCAGATGGTTTGGATCGAGCGACTTGACGTAAGCCGACATCTCGGCTGTCCAATCCAGCCTCAGGGATTCCGGGCTCGCATTGCCCTCGTTCATCAGCTCCCAGGCCATGATGGTCGGATCGTCGCGGTAAGCAAGCCCTGTGAGCGGGTTGACCCGCTGCACGACATGCTCAACCCAGGTTTTGTAGTCGCGCTTCGTGCGCGGATCGCTGAAGAAGAACGTCGACTTGTCAGTGCTTCCGTACCAGGCCCGCATCTGCTGAGCGCCGCCGGTATAGTCCCAGAAATCAAGGAAGGCGATGATGAGCCTTAGATGGCGCTCTCTGGCCTCGGCGATAAGGAAGTCGATCTTCTGCATTCCGTTGGGGCCGTCATCGACCGCCATCGCGTGTTTCTCCGCGTCCCAGTAAAGCAGGTCCGCTTGTCCGACATTCAGATTGCTGGCATCCGCAGCCGGGTTCCGCCAATTCCAGACCGTGGGAACGCTTCCATCGCGCGAACCGACCACCGGCTGGAGGATAACGCGAACGACGTTGGCGCCCATCGCTACCGCGTCGTCCAGAACGCGCGTGACCTCGCCCTGAGAGGCGAAGGTAAGATAATGGTTGTTGACGCCGGTCACGAAGAACGGTCTGCCGTCCACGGTAAACGCCGTGCCGGCAGTGCTGACGAAAGGCGTTACCGGCGGGGGGGCCGCCGCAGCCGCCGGCGCGAACGGCAGCAAGAGTGGCAAGAGGCAAGCTCCCCGCAGCACGTTCTTCGTCCGTTGCCAGCCGACATCCATCAAAACAAAAGACCGCCTCCAAAGACCGCGCGCAACAGCACGAAAGGCTTACCCCTTCCGGCCTCACGCTTCCAAGCGCCACCCTCTTCAGGGCAATTGGCTGTCCGCGCTTGCTCCAGTATCAGCAGAGTTTGGCTATTCGAAATTTTCGACTGGCTCTGGCCTGGGATCCTGCTCATGAGATCCGTCACTACGGATACTGACGTCGCGATCATTGGTGGAGGTCTTGCTGGGTCGACAGCGGCAGCCATGCTGGGCCGCGCTGGCGTCCGTGCCATGCTGATCGATCCTCATCCGACCTATCCACCGGACCTGCGCTGCGAAAAACTCGATGATGGTCAGGTCTCGATCCTGCGCAAGACCGGCCTTGCTGATGAGATTTTACCAACAGCGACGTTCGACGGTGACATGCGCGACGGCAAGGCGTGGGTCGCGCGCTCCGGATATTTGCTCGATAAACGTCCGGGAGGCCAGCACGGCATCCTCTATGACGACCTGGTCAATGCGATGCGGGCCACCATTCCCCCGAGCGTCCCGTTCACGATTGCAAAAGCAACCGGGATCAGCGTGGGAGATGATCGTCAGGAGCTCTTGCTATCGAATGGCACCAAGATCTCCGCACGTCTCATCGTGCTCGCCCAAGGATTGGGTGTCGCTCTGAAGGATCAGATCGGGATCAAGCGGATCGTTACCAGCCCCTGTCATTCGATTACTGTCGCCTTCGACATCAAACCACGCCACGCCGGGGTTTTTGATTTCGCGGCGCTGACTTACTATCCCGAACATACTACCGACCGGATGGCATATCTTACGCTGTTTCCCATCCGAACATCAATGCGAGCGAACTTGATGGTCTATCGGAACATGGACGATCCATTGTTTCGAGATATACGCCACGACCCCGAACGAAGTCTGTTCGCGCTGATGCCCAATTTGCGCCGCCTCACAGGAGACATTGAGGTCGTCGGCCCGATCAAGATCCGACCGGCCGACCTTTACATCAGTAAAGGTCATCGGCAGGCCGGCGTCGTCCTGGTCGGCGATGCGTTCGCGACCTCCTGTCCGGCCGCCGGCACGGGCACAGGCAAGGTGTTCAATGACGTCGAACGGCTTTGCAACACTCACATCCCGAACTGGCTGGCAAGTCCCGGCATGACCGCGGACAAAATCGCCCAGTTCTACGATGATCCGCTCAAGCGCAGCTATGACGACGCCTCCTCCTCATTCGCCTATCAATTGCGGTCGCTGTCGATCGACGACAGTTTCAACTGGAACCTGAAGCGTAACTTGCGATTCATCGTCCGCGGAGCGATCGGAGCAGCTCGCCGGGTCGGCATGATCGCCTTAGCGGATCACTTCGCATCAGAAGGATGGGCGCAGCGGCTTCGCGATCTCGCGAACCGAGCCTAGGCCTATGAATTCGGGTGGCGATTTTCGCCACCTGCAGCGTTCCATCGCTTGATCACGCCCCCCCTCTGCTTCGCACGCGGCGAAGCAGGTGGTAGCCCTGATGCTGCGCCACTTCCGCTGCAAAGGCCAGCGCGTTGCGCGGACGAACGTCGACCAAGGCGTCGACGAAGGTTCTTCGGCCGGTAAACAACTGAGCCATGAATCCGCCGGGAGATGAGCAGGAATCGATTGTTTCAACCTGACCGGATTCAACCAGGCCTTGAGTCGCCTTGTCGGCCAACAGGACTCCCGGTGAAAATCGCGCGAAGGACGCCTTGAACGCGGTTTTCCATGTATAGGCTCGTTGGCCGCTGTAAAGCAGGACCTGAGCGGCAATCGCATCGCCGTCGACGCACAACAGCGCGACGGAGGCCAAACCATATGCCGCGAGATTCTCAATCAGTCGACGGCTGAAAGCGGCATCGCCCGCATCGCACAACAATGCGGTACCCTCTTTTCCCTTCCAACTCGCCGCTTCCAGCTTCAAAAAGATTTCGAACGCAGCCTCCACGCTGGCCGGCGTCCGCTCGTTGACAATCGCGACAGTCCCTACCGCCGAGAGCTGACGCAGCTTCTTTCGAGTCGAGGTCGACTTTTTTGTCCCGATAGACCGATCTGCAAACGGCCGTTCGACGCGAAAAAATTCGCGATACCTCCCCGTGCTCGCCAGATGCCGGAGCATCGCAGGATAGACAATCGGATCGGCTTCGAAGCACTGCAAACTTATGACCTTTGGCAAGCGCACATCCTGCCTGATCGAAAAGGCCGCCACGACATCATCGACGCAAGCACCATCGACCATGGCATTTGAGGAGAAAGCGTAGTCGTAGGGAAGCGCCTCCAGATATGCCGGCATCAACGGCAAATCGCCCCGTTCCCGCAAGGCCCAGAAGCCGACGGGGCGTCGTGGCTTGGTTTCCTCGTCCCACGCCGATAAAATGTGAATCTTTGCTACACCTGTCTCCGTCGCCGCGAGCAACGCCGCCGGGTGCATGAACGCATTGCTTTCGAAGCGCGCGGCGAGATCATTCCACGGTTCGATAAGGTCGCGCCCCGGCGAACAAACGGTCGCGGAGATCAACCCGCCCTTAGCCCGCTGCCAACTCACATTCATTGGCTCAACAAACTACGACCCACGCCTGATGCAAACGGTACAAACGGGTTACCCCGCCCGGCTTTCTATTCCAATCATCGACTCTCTTTAGAGTAGTGGTGGGTTGAAGATGGCTGCTGCAATATCGGTGAATTCAAATGGTTAAAAACTATTTCAAGTAAATTGTCCGTCACCGGAGTAGCCAATCAAAGGCGCGGCGATTCATCCGAGCCCTTTATTGATCTCAGGGGGCCAACGGTCGGACACTGGGCTGGCGGAGAAGGCGGCAACCGATCATGCGCATCTGTCTGAATTTTGATCCATCCCGACTTTTGCGCTGGCATTGGTGGCTGGCGCAGGCGCTTGCCGAAATGACCGACAGCCAGATTTCGCGATCATTCGCACCGCACCGCTATCCACTCCCGCAGGGCAGCCGACTGCTGTTCGAACTCGAACGTCTGATCTATGGCTTTCGTGGGCTTGGTGCTATGGACCGCATGGAGTCCGCGTTACTGTCCTTGCCACCACTGCAGGCCGGCGAGGCCGATGTAGTGATCGATCTGAGTGGGGAGGAAGTGTCGCCGACAGCGCAACGCGTGTTGAGGCCGTTCTTCAATGGAGTACCCAGCGAGATCGGGATCATGGCGGCCCTGGCGAACGATCAGGACCTCCTCGTCGAGCTGCACGACACAGCACGCCCTTCCAATCCGTGGACGGCCCGCCCTGCCAGCCAGGATCGCGAAGTGTTCTCAGCAAGTCTTGACGCCACGCTTTCCTGCGCTACGGCGCTGATCCTGAAGGCATTGCACCACGAAGACGGCCCCTTGGATGTCGATGGCGTTGTGCGCGCGAAATCGACCACACGTTCATTCGGCTCGAAGTCGTCCCTTGGGTTCGCAACCGGCACCTTCGCCGCGAAGATGGCGCGGCTGCTCAACAAGGTAACGCGGGGCGGCAAGGCCTGGGCGATCGGCTGGCGCTTCGATCAATCGACGAGCCTGCTCGACAAACGCGAAGCAGCCTTCCATGTCCTTTCCGGGGGCTCCTCCAGTTATCTCGCCGATCCTTTTCCATTCCGACACAACGGGCAAGACTTCATATTCGTCGAACAGTATCTTTACTCTCAAAACCGCGGATGCATCGCGGTAGTGGCGTTGGACCGAAACGGTACCGCTAGCGCTCCCCGCATCGTGTTGGAAGAGCCACACCACCTCTCCTATCCGTTCGTGTTCGCACACGCAGGCCAGATCTGGATGATCCCTGAATCGGGAGCCGCTCGTAACGTCGCCCTCTATCGCGCCGTCGAGTTTCCCTATCGGTGGACGCGCGAAGCCTACCTGATCGAAGGCATCGAAGGTTACGACGTCACTCCACTGCCTCATCAGGGCGGTTTCTGGTTTTTTGTCTCGCCGAGGCTGTGGGCGTCGTCGTCTTGGGATATGCTCGATCTCTACCATGCCGACGGCCTAACCGCATCTTGGACCCGTCATGCTGCAAGCCCAGCGTTGATCGACGCGAGGTTCAGCCGTCCCGGCGGCGCCGTAATCGAACAGAAAGGACGTTACCTCCGTCCGGCACAGGACTGCTCGCGCGACTATGGGGGAGCGGTGACAATTTGCCGAATCGACGCAATCGATTTCTCGGAGTTCGTTCAGACACCGGTTGGTCGCATCGAAGCCGGATCGTTCGGATGCCATACGTATAATCGTCACGCAGGTCTCGAGACCATCGACATTTTCGGTCAGGTTGGAGGACTGCAGGAAGCCACGGTTTCTTACATCCCGCTGGTACCGGATACGCGAGGCTCGACGACCATTGATGAAGCCGCCCTCCAAGCGGGGCTTGGCATCAGGCTGGCGACCCGATCCTAGTGGTTCGGCGAACAACTTTGCAAATGCCAAATTCGCGCCACTCGGTACCGCAAGAAATGTCAGGGAGCACCCGGCGCCTTTCCTTAGTGCGTCACCATGAGCCTGAGCCTTTGCCGCGCTCGGCGAACCTTTGCCTCGATACGACGCTCCAGACTATCTTTGCCTATGACGATCCACTTCATGGAACTCTCTGCATTTGCAAGACGGGACTTGTGCCCGGCCGAGCCCGCCAAAAAGTCGTAGCCGCGTTCGCCGCGTAGGAGGCTGTCCTCAATCGATAGCACGTGGCTGATGAGCCCTGGTTTGAGCCGGCCGTCCTGCTCGTAGAAAAAGCCGCTCTGGTAATTAAGCACATGACCCTGATGCACAAAATTGTACAAAATCCCAATCGTCTGATCGCCGACCAGGGTTCGCGAGATGCGGACAGCACCGATCGGAACTCCGCGCGCGATGAGATCCTCGTGGAACGAGCGGAAACCTGGATGGGCGAAGGGTCCCTTGCGTCCCCAGCGCGACCGGTGAAAGCTGATCAGCTCATCGAATGCAGCTAAAGCCTCCGATGTCGTTTCCATGGTCAGGTGCCCGATGGAGCCCCGTTCCGCATAGAGTCGCATGGAGCGACTTACGGCTTGCCGGGTATTGCGACCCAAAGTAGCGCGATAATCTCCGCCCTTGCGACGGACTTCGGTGAAATCAACCCACGGCGCTATATCCACCACTTTCACATCTGTAACGAGATCAGTAAAGCAAGCGGCACAGCGAGCGGAGAGTTCAACAGCAGGATCAATCCCCGACAGCACTAATTCGTCGGAGTGACGCAAGCGCTGCATTGAAGCCTCGAGACACGCCACCGTAATGGCATCAGCTGAAGCCCTCTCTGCAAGAATGCCGTTATATTCAATGAACAATCGGTCAAAACGAGCATCGCCGGTCTCGTTGAGTAGCCAACGCATCCGCGCTTGCGACCCGAGGCGCCACGTCTTCCGCCGGCAAACAATCGCCAGGCCAACAATCTTGCCTAACTCCCGAACGATGAGAACGTGTGGCTCTGTACCCTTCGGAAGATGCCGCAGCCAAGTTCCGATCCAAAGCCATGACAAATAAAACGAGTGAGCGGCCCGCGCCTCGAGGTCCTTCCAGGAAGCCTCAAGGTCCGCTACGTCCCGCAGCGTCTCCACGCTGACGTCGAGGGCGGCATCCTGACCGATTGTGTTAATCGGCACCGCGCGTGGGGAGGTAGGCCGCAAATAATGGATCTTGGCGTCGGTCACCGATGTTGACGACATCAATAAAATCCTTGCGATGAGCTGGCCCGCGACCAAGCTATCCGCGGGCTGTCGGCTACGACGGCCTGAAAGGTAACACCTTCTCGCGCAGGTATTGCCCCGCTCCGATCAAGCTTCGGCTGAAATGAGCTAAAAGTGAAGGCGCTTAGAGGGAGTACCTCTCCGGTACCTTTTCATTCTGTACCCCGTTCGGAATCTTCGGCGAGATTTTCAGCCTCACTCCTGATCACAGCGCAACCCGCAATCCAATGAGACCGACGATGTCTTCGCGGGCCGCAGTTCGCACCGTGTGCACCGGCTTTGACGCCGCTGCTGCCATCAAAACTGATCGATGACACCGCCGCGAGTGGCACGGAACCCAGTGAAAATCACCCGAACGGCTACTCCAAAGGAGCTAATCACCTATCGCGCTTCCAATGCCGCGCCGCATCCGAGATGCTCTATGCGCAGACGGACAAACACCTTGAGGCATTTCGGCCATCCGAAACAAGGGCATTTGCTCTCTAGGCATTTTTATCTGCATGCGGAGGTTGCGGGAGTTTGTGTATGGCAAGATTAGGCAACTCCGTCGATGTAGCGATCATTGGAGCCGGGCCTTACGGCTTGTCGCTGACGGCGCATCTGACCGCGCGCGGTGTGGAACATCGGATTTTCGGGGAACCGATGGGCCCCTGGAAGAACAACATGCCGCCCGGCATGCTGCTTAAATCCTATCCCTGGGCAACCAGTCTGTCCGATCCCGGGTCGGAATTCACGACTAGGAGCTTCTGCACCGAACGCGCCTTGCCCTACCATGACGAGCTGATGCCGCTGCCTCTCAACCGGTTTGTCGAGTACGGCGAAACCTTCCAAACACGTTATGCGCCAAACGTAGAGCGTAAGACGCTGATGACGCTGGAGCCCGGCCCGACAGGCTTTCGCGCAAGTTTCAGCGACGGCGAAACGATCAACGCGCGCCGCGTGGTGGTAGCGGTCGGTCTATATCCCTTCAAACACCTGCCGCCGGGGACCGAGCATCTTCCCACCGATCTGTGCTCACATAGCGGCGAGTACGGCTCGATCGCGCCGCTGCGAGGCAAGAACGTGATTGTCGTCGGAGCCGGGTCATCCGCGACCGATCTGGCGGCGCTGCTCCATGAGCAGGAAATCTCGGTCTCACTTGTGACGCGGACACCGCATCTGAACTTCGCATGTCGGCCACGTCCGCGCACCCTGTTCGAACGCATCGCAGCTCCGATGAGCGGCATCGGCAATGGCTGGACCATGGCAGTCTGCGCCAAGTATCCGCAATTGATCCGGCCGCTGAAGCAGGATCTGCGGGTCCGGCTCGCAAACTCCAAGGTGTATGGCCCCTTGAGCAGTGCGTTCATGAAGGACCGGGTGATCGGGAAAGTACCCCTGTTGCTCGGTCGCGCCCTCCATGGGATCGAGACGCGCAACGGCAAGGTTGTGCTCGACTTGGCAGCGGACGACGATAATTCACGGCAGTCGTTGCGGGCTGACCATGTCATCTTCGCGACCGGGTACAAGATCGACATTACCCGGCTCGGCTTCCTCGAGGAGAGGCTTGCACGCCGGATCCGCCGGATCGAGCAAGCACCTCTGCTTTCAGCGCACTATGAGAGCTCGGTGCCCGGCCTGCATTTCATCGGCCCCGTCGCCGCGAACAGCTTCGGTCCGGTATGCCGGTTCGTATACGGAGCCTCCCACCCGGCCCAGCATCTCGCACGCTATCTGTCGGCAGTCCTGCCACGTGTCCGACCCACGACCAAGTTTCAAACTGTTGAAAGCACGGTGCTGTCATGAACGCTCCCGTTCCGCGTATTCTTGCCCAAGTCGGCGCCATGCCGACACCCGTTCAGATGCCGATCAAGCTCCCGCCGGAGCGATCGCTGGCTTTGCCAAAAGTCAGCTTCGTTGTGCCGACGCTCAACGAAGCCAAGAACCTGCCCTGGCTTCTACCGCGTATTCCGGACTGGGCGCATGAAGTCATCATCGTCGATGGCCGCTCGACCGACGACACGGTCGCGGTCGCACGCCGCCTTCGCAAGGATGTGAAAATCGTCATGGAGCCGAAGCGCGGCAAGGGTGCCGCCCTGCAGGCGGGATTCAGTGCCGTAACGGGCGACATTATCGTGATGCTGGATGCTGATGGGTCCATGGAACCGGAGGAGGCAATCGTCTTCGTCGGCGTCCTGATGTCCGGTGCGGATATGGTCAAAGGCTCGCGCTTCCTGCAAGGCGCAGGGACCGACGACATGTCGCTGTTCCGAATGCTCGGCAATTGGGGACTGACTTGGGCCGTGCGGCTGCTTTATGGCGGATCGTTCTCCGATCTCTGCTACGGCTATGTCGCGTTCTGGACCAAGCATGTCGAAACGCTTCACTGTGACTGCGATGGGTTCGAGATCGAAACGCTAATCAACGTCCGAGCTCTGAAAAACCGGCTCAAGATTGTCGAGGTGGCGAGCTTCGAGGCTCCACGCATCAGCGGTCTAAGCAATCTGCGCGCGATTCCGGACGGCTGGCGCGTTTTCAAAACAATCCTGCGCGAGAGAATTTTCTCGCCAGTCTCGCTGGTTTCATACGGATTCCCGTGAACCGCAACATCCGGCGGATTCTGCACGCTGCGATAGCGATGGTTACCGAGAAGGGATGGAAGGGCCAATGCGCATCCTGATGGTTGCTGCTCGGTGCCATCCCTTCATGGGCGGCATCGAAACTCACATCCAGGAGGTCGGCCCCCGCCTGGTGGCGCGCGGCCACACAGTTGATGTGCTCACCACCGATCCTTCGGGCGAGTGGCCGGCTGAAGAGACGGTGCGCGGCATGAACGTGCGGCGCGTGCCGGCATGGCCGAAGCATCGCGACCTATACGTGGCACCCGGCATTTTTGCCGCGATCAGCCGCGGGTCCTGGGACCTTGTCCATTTCCAGGGCTATGCCACTTTCGTGGTGCCCATCGGATTGCTGGCGACACTGCGCCGCAATCTTCCGTTCGTTCTGACCTTCCACAGTGGCGGACATTCCTCGCGGCTGCGGAACGCTGTGCGCGGCACTCAGCACGCGCTGCTGCGTCCTTTGGTATCCAGAGCCGCGCGGCTGATTGGCGTCTCCGAATTCGAAGCCGATTTCTTCAGTGCCAGAATGGGCGTGCCCCGCGAGCGTTTCGCCGTCATTCCAAACGGCGCTGCCATGCCCACTCCCAGTTCGAATGTCACAGTCGATCCCAACCTGATTGTCTCGAGCGGCCGGTTGGAACGTTACAAGGGCCATCACCGGGCGATTGCGGCGATGCCCGATCTGATCCGCCGGGTGCCGGACGCGCGGCTGCATATCGCCGGCGCGGGTCCTTACGAAAGAGCGTTGCGCACCCTTGTGGAATCCCTCGGCCTCGAGAAGCGTGTCACCATCGCGGCCGTCCCTGCATCCGAGCGGCAGAAACTGGCGGACCTTCTGGCGAGCGCCGGACTGTTCGTGCTGTTCAGCGACTACGAGGCCCATCCCGTCGCTGTCATGGAAGCTCTGTCACTTCGCCGGCCAGTGCTCGTCAGCGACACCTCCGGATTGGGAGAGTTGGCCACCAAGGGCCTGTGCCGGGCGATCCCGCTCGACGCCGGTCCAAAGGAAATAGCGACCGCTATGGCCGATGAACTCGAGATCCGTCGACAGGTCCCGGATTTGGCGCTGCCGGACTGGGATGACTGCGCGCAGGCGCTCAGCAAAGTCTACGACGATGTGTTCAACAGCCGACTTATGGGCCGCGCTGCGCCGCAAGGCATACCGCGGCAGCTTTCCGAGACGGGGACCCAATGCCCCTGAGGCCGGCCCAATTCACCGCGGGACAGGACACCAAGCCGTTTCAAGCTTGGGTGCAACGTGTCTCCGGCCTAATCGGCCCCGACCTTCATGGCGACATCGTCGATGCGCGGCCACTGCCCGCAAACTTCGGATTGATCGCCGTCCTGTGTCTGGCGGCAGCGACCGCCTTGCTCCTGGTCGTGGAGGGGCATGGAGCCGGACGCCGCGGCGATGAGGCGATGGCCCTGCTGTTTTTCTGGTCCGGCGTCGTTGTCCTCGTTGTTCCGATCAGCCTTCGCATCGCCTGGCCGCGGGTGGCCAGAGGCGAGCGCTTCTTCCTCCTGTTCCTGCTTGTCGAAGCCCTGTTCTACTACAAGGTCGTGCACTCCCCGACGAGCTTCGCCGGTCATGACGAGTTTCTGCACTGGATCGCAGCTGACGACCTTATGACGGCGCACCAGTTGTTCCTGTCCAACCCGCTTCTTCAGGTCGGGCCGTCATATCTCGCCCTGGAAATCCTGACGACGGCGATCGCCAATCTGAGCGGACTATCGATTTTTGCAGCCGGAACATTGTTGCTGGTTGTCCTGAGGGGAACGTTCGTCGCCGCTCTTTTTCTGTTTTACGAAAGGCTCACCGGATCAGCGCGCATCGCGGCTATCGGTTGTCTGGTCTACATGGGCTGCTCGACCTTTGTCCTGTTCGAGGCGATGTTCTCCTACGAGAGCCTTGGCCTTGTCCTATGCGTGCTGATCTTTGCGGTCGAAGCCACATCGAGGGATCTCACAGGGACGCCGAGGCTGAGGGCCATCGGGCTGATGGTCCTGCTGCTGGCGTCACTTGCGGTCACGCATCACCTCTCGGCCGCCTATGCCGCCATCTATCTCGGAGCAGTCGCGATCTTAGAGATCTTGCATCGGGGCGGCCTCACGCGGACCGAGGCAAGATACGCCGCCTTCATTGCGATCGTTACCATCGCCGTGCCACTCCTGTGGATGGAGGCCCGCGGCACTCATATCGCCAATTATCTCGGTCCGATCATCGAAGGCGGTATCAAAAACCTGCTCGGAATGTTCCATGGCTCCGCGCACCGATCGGTAACCACGACCTCGTCGGTGCCGTCCCAGCCGTTCGGCATGCGTCTGACGACCTTGCTCGCGATCCTGCTGACATCACTCGGACTGGCGACGGGATTCTTCCGGTCGCTGGCCTTGGCAGCGCCGCGTGACGGGCGGACCGGCTGGTTTGCGATCAGGGAGATTCTCAACCGACGCTGGCGCGACAGCCGCCTTGTGTTCCTCACTGTGTTGGCCTTCGGATTCCCGGTCTCGGTCGTCCTCCGGTTAAGCATCGGCGGCTGGGAAATCGGCAACCGCATGGGTACGCTGGCATTCTTTGGCGTCGGCTTGGTGGTCGCGGTGAGCATTGTTCACTACTGGCAGGGCCGTTCGCCGCAAGGGTGGCGCCGCAGTGCGCCGGCACTTGCCCTGGCAGTGATCGTTCTGGGCGGCGTTACGAGCGCTTCACTCAATCCGATCCGAGAACGTTACAAGGTCGGGGCCGACGATCAATCCATCGAATCCATGGGGATCGAAACGGCGCTCTGGACCAAGGCCTGGCTCGGCCCTGGCAACAGCTTCACTTCCGACCGCATCAATCGTCTGCTGCTCGCGGGTTACGGACGGCAGGACGCGAGACTCGCCGTTTCCCAAGGAGTCGATGCCGGGCGCGTTTTCAGAGCGGAGAAGCTGGACTCCGACGATTATTGGGCCCTCGCGAAGGGTGACATCGATTTCCTGCTGGTAGATCTGCGCCTGTCGACGGCTCTTCCGGTGCTCGGCTTCTACTTCGAGCCATGGGAGCCAAAAAGCGCGACGCCACTGTCGGCTGCCGCGCTGCTCAAATTCAATGGCGTCGACGGCATCACCCGCATCTACGACAACGGCTACATCGTCATCTACGATGTGAGGGGGTTGCATGGACGTTCCTAGCCATCGGGATCTTTCAGCAGCCTGCATATGGGCGACCGCCATGGTGGCGGCCGTGGTAACGACCGACAGCGTGCTGCTACGTGCCATCCTGAGCGTGCCCATGGTGCTCCTTGTTCCGGGCCATACGGTGCTGCGGGCCATCGGCGTGAAAACCACATCGCTGCCCGAGCACGTGGCCTACGCCGTCGGAGCAAGCCTCGCCGCCGCAATCGCCGGCGGCTTTGCTCTGAACACCATAGGCTTCCTGACGCCGCTCGGCTGGGCGATCTGGCTTTTGGCCGTCACGATCGGCACGTCGCTGGTGACTGCTCGGCTCCGCGAGAATTACGATCTGCCACCATGGCCGCGGCCGACAGGCCTCCGGTTCCGGCACGGGGCTGCGTTCGCTCTGGCAGTACTGATCACCACCGGAGCCTATGCGTTGGCCATCCGGGACGAATCGAACCAGCAGCAATTCAAGTACGTCGAACTCTGGATGCTGCCACCGGCCAATGCCGGCCCAGCCCGACTCGCTGTCGGGGTTCGCAGCGCCGAGGCTCAAACTCAGCGGTTCGATCTTGAGATTACCCTCAACGGGCAACCGCTCGCCATTTTCCGTTCGCTCACCCTCACACCGGGTAACACCTGGACGCGGGAGATTCCGCTGCCCGTCGTGGCCACCACCCAGAAGGCCGAGGCCAGACTCTACCGACCGGAAGACAACCGCCTCTATCGCAGCGTTTCGGCGCTGGTGCCTGGCAGTTAAAGGCAGAGGAGAACACCTCATGCGCATCCTGCTGCTGTCTCAATTCTATCCTCCGGTAATCGGAGGGGAGGAGCGGCACGTTCGCAATCTCGGCGCCGCGCTGGCACAACGGGGACACGATGTGGTTATCGGGACCACGATGCATCCCGGATCGCCCGAAATCGAATCTGACGGCGCGATGCGCGTATATCGCCTGCGCGGCACGCTCCAGCGCCTGTCGGGGCTTCATGCCGATTCCGAACGACGGCACGCTCCGCCATTCCCGGATCCCGAACTGGTGCTGGCTTTGAAGCGGCTGGTCGCGCAAGAGAGCCCGGACATTGTCCACGCCCACAATTGGATCTACGCCTCCTTCCTTCCGGTGAAGCCGTTCAGCGGCGCGCCGCTGGTGGTCACGCTGCACGATTACGGCCTCGTCTGCGCCAAGAAGAACTTCATGCACCTGGGTGCACATCTATGCAGTGGCCCGACGCTGACGAAGTGCCTGTCCTGCGCGACGCGCCACTACGGTGCAGTGAAGGCAACCGTGACCACGTTGGGCAACATGGGGTCGAGCTTTGCAGCCCGCCGCATGGTGGATCGCTTCATTCCCGTGAGCCACGCAGTAGCACGTAACACCGGCCTTGCCGGGAGCGATACGCCTTATGAGGTCATCCCCAACTTCGTGCCCGACGATGTCAGTGTACCCGGTCCGGAAGATCCTCGGCTCGAGCAACTTCCCGCGGACGGCTTCATTCTGTTCGTGGGCGACATGATGCGCCTCAAGGGCGTCGACGTTCTGCTGAAGGCTTATGCAGGCCTGGAACGGGCCCCGCCGCTTATTCTGATTGGGCGCCGGGCTCCCGATACGCCGGCCGAATTTCCGCCGAACGTCCGTGCGCTCGGCACGTGGCCGCATTCCGCTATCATGCATGCATGGCGTCGCTCGCTGTTCGGCGTCCTGCCATCGGTTGGGCCGGAAGCCTGCGCGACAGTGATCATGGAGGCGATGGCGTGCGGTAAGGCTGTTGTCGCGACCAATATCGGCGGCATGCCCGACCTGGTCGACAGCGACGAAACAGGTCTTCTCGTGCCCGCCGGCGACGCGCAGGCTTTACGCCAGGCGATGCAACAGCTTCTCGATAACCGCACCTTGCTGGCCCACATGGGGAAGACAAGCCTTGCCAGGGTTGAGCGTCTCAAGGCCGGAGCCGTCGTGACCCGAATTGAGCAGGTCTACCGCGATGTCATGCGCCCGGCGGCCAGCCAAGCCTTGGCGCCGGCGCACCGATCTCAGGAGAACCACCGGTGCGGGTAATCAGCGACAGGACGGCTTTAATGCGCGTGCGCGGAGCGCTTCAGGACAGCGCGACGCTCGCCATAAATTCCGGCGCTCTCGCGATTGGCACTGTCGCAACGGCCGGCCTTGGCTTTGTCTATTGGTGGGTGGCCGCCCGGCTATTTCCACCAGAAGCGATCGGCAACGCATCCGCAATTCTGTCTATTATCGGCCTCGTGGCTCTGCTTGGAGAGGCAGGACTCGGAACCTTGTTGATTGGCGAGATTGTCCGACATCCGAAGAAGGCACCCTCCCTTGTCGCCGCAGCAGCATCGATCGGGGTCGCGATGGCCGTCGGGTTGGCGTTGGCGTTTGTTCTCGGGACGCACGTCGTCGGATCCACCAACCTGATCGACGGGTGGTTCGCAGGTTTTGTGTTCGTGCTCGGCTGCGGTCTGACCGCGCTTACCATGGTTGTCGGTCAGGCGTTTGTCGGCAGCCTGAACAGCACTGGCAGAATGATCCAGCAGGTGCTCTTCTCCGTATTCAAGCTGATGCTGATCGTCGTCGTCGCAGTCGTCAGCCAGACCTCCAGCACGGCCATCCTCGTCACCTGGGTCGCCGGTCTGCTAGCGTCTTGGATCGCGGTCGATCTCCTGACCAGAGGCGGCGCGCGGCGTCTCGTCGGGATCCCCGACTTTCGCCTGCTTCATACGTTCCGGCGTAAAGTGCTTGACCACTACGCGCTCGACGTCACCGTGCAGGCTCCCAGCATCATCGTCCCTTACCTCGTGCTGGTGCTCCTTTCGCCGGCCGCAACGGCGGCGTTCTCGGCGCTTTGGATGCTGGTCGCCACGGCCGCAGTGATCCCGGCAGTCCTGACCACGGTTCTGTTCCCGGTCGTCCGGGCGGGCCCGAACAAATCCCGACACCATTTTCTCGTGTCGCTCACGGCGTCGTTGCTGTTTTCGCTGGCCTGTGCCGTTTTCATCTTCGTTTATTCGCAGAATATCCTGGAGATCTTCAACCCGATCTACCGGGAGATCGCGGGATCAAGTCTACGCCTGCTCGGCTTCAGCCTGCTGGGATTGACGCTCAAATTCCACGCCTGCGCGCTAGCGCGATTGAACGACGCGATGCGCAAGGCGTCACTTCCATTCGCGCTCGGCGGATTGCTGGAGCTGGGTTTTGTGGTCGCCGGAGCGAAACTAGGTGGGCTTGAAGGCCTGGTCATCGGCTGGACGACCGCGATCAGCATCGAGGGTATATGCGTCGGCCTCCTTTGGACCTTTGCGTCGAGCTTGGGCATTTCCACAAGTCCTTCGCCTGAATTCATCGCCCCGCCGCCGCTCCAGATTTAGGGAACCTACCGTCATGACGCATGATTATCGAACCCAACCAGAGCACCTTCCGGGCATCAACCGGCCTATGACCGCGAACGAGTTTTCTCTGTCGCGCGCGCGCACTGCGCCGCGCTATCCGCATCCCGGCAGTTCAACCGCGATCGGCAGCAATGTCGCCTACAGGCTCGGGAAGTTGAAAGACCTGGGGCTGCTGCACGGCGTCTGGCTCGACTGCGGCTGCGCCAATGGTGGCTACACTGAAGCCCTGGTCGCCTGGGGCGCGCAGAAAGCCATCGGTGTCGACCCCGAACAATCCAGGATCGATGAGGCCAACGCGCGCAAACAGGCAAATCGCGAAGAGCCTATTCGGCCGCAAGACGCAGTCGAATACTACTGCTGTACCGACAATTTTCCGCTACCGGATGCGTCCGTCGATGCGGCGTTGCTGAACGAGGTTCTCGAACACGTCACCGATGAGGCGGCCACGTTGCGCGAAATTCTTCGGGTGCTGCGGCCCGGCGGCCATCTGGTCGTGATGAGTCCGAACCGCTGGTTTCCATTCGAGGGCCACGGCATGCGACTTCTTGGACGTGATTTCGGCTTCCCGATCCCGCTCCTTCCCTGGCTGCCGAGTTCATGGACTGCGCACGCCATGGCCGCGCGGAATTACTGGCCTCACGAGTTGCGCAACATTGTGGCTACGGCTGGCTTCGAGATACAGAAGGTCGATTATGTGCTGCCGGTGTTCGAACTCTACCGATGGCTGCCGGCGAGCGTGATTTCGGCATACCGACGGCTCATGCCGCAGATCGAAAAGACACCCTTGCGCAAATTCGGCGTTTCAACTCTGATTGTCGCAACCCGACCTCTCAGTTCCTGAGACGTGAAGGCTGTCGGCAAGACTTCGGCGCGTCGCCTTCGTCTCCATTGAGCGCGCGCACAAACAATTTTCCTTAACGGAAACGCGCCCACCAGAATCGCCACGACGTGGGTACGCGGTGGTCGATCAGATCTCCAATTGTGCGGAGACGGCGGAGAGCTTGCCAGGTGCTGCGCTGCGAGAGATGATGAGGCGGCACAGGAAGCGCCGCCTGCGAACTTATAAAACCTGCGACATAAACCTAGACAAACACCGTCTCGTCTTGGAGGCAACCCTCGTTCTCAGTCCTGCGCGATGGCCCGGATCACCTTATGATTGCTGGCACTGGACCCGGCCGGCAATCCCTTGTGCGGCGTCACGGCCGGCGGAGTCACGGCTGGCGTTGACGGGACCGACGATATCGCCGGCAGCCCGGTCGCCTCGCTTGTTCCCACGACGATGTTGACGAGGTCGCCCGGCTGCAACAGGGTCATACCGCTAGCCGCGACGTTGACTGGCCCGGTCGTCGTTCGCCGTACGATTTGATAACTGACGCCATTCGTGTCTTCGGAGGACGTGAAGGCAACGCTTGTCGCGGACAAATTCCTCAGAACGCCTTCGCTGCTGCTGAGCTCCCGCTCATTGTCCGCGATCTGTCGTTCGATCGCTTCGATCTCGACCGCGACGTCGTTCTCAAGATCGGCCTGAACCTTGAGCCCTTCCGCCTCGAGCGCGGCGAGCCGTTGCTTGGCCATTCCGAACTGGTTGATGGCGTCCTGCCGACGCTGCTCGGCGTCGGCCAATTCGGCCTCAACCTGGCTCACCTGAGACTTGGCGATGACGTTGCGCTCCATCAGCGCATGCATGTTGTCGACGCGCTCCTGACGCGTCTTGACAAGCTTGTCGAGCGACGTCGTGTGGCCATACTCCAGAATATCCTGCTTGGCGGACTCTATGGCACCCTTGATCGCCCGTTTGCGGTCTTTACGCGCCCGAACGATGGCCTTGCGATCGTTGCTTTGCTCATTGACGAGACGGGTGGCCGCGGTTGCGCCGACCAATTCCATCAGCCGAAGTGGAACCTTGGGTGCCGCGCCGTCGCGTTCGGCCTTCAGAACCGCGTCACGCGCGATCAGCTTCACCACTGAATCCGCCGCCCCGCTCCGCTTCTGAATTTCCCGAACGGCTTCGACCTTCGACCACGGATCGCTCGCGCCCCGATCGACGCCGCCGGCCATCGCGATCGCGTGCAAGACCGTCGCGCCGGGTACGTATTTGAAGGAGCCGGGATTCTTCACGGGCCCCAAAACATATATCGGCGCACGCTCCATCAACACGACGTTGACCATCCCCTGGCGACCCAGAAGATTCTCGAAGGCTTCATCGATGGCGGCATGCACTTGCTGCGCCGACCGCGCCGCAACCGCAATGGAACCGAGTAAAGGTATTGAAACCGTGCCGTCCTCCTGAACAGTGTATTCGCCGCTCAGTTCCGGACGCTGCTGGATGCCGCGCATTGCTGAGGTCGCGCGACCCCATTTATCCTCCTCGACGTTCACCCGCTCGTAGAAGGCTATCTTCAGCTTATCGCCGACACCGAACGACAGTCCAGCGGCGGGAGACGGCGTGACATCACTGGCCTTGCCCTCACCGCTCAAGGCGGCGCCGGGTTCGACCGCGCTTGCATCGGCCGCAACATGGATCAGCGTATCCGGTTTCGGTGCCGACATGGTGGGTGGCGACACGGTTGGCGGGGCATACCCAGCGACGATTTGCTGCGGCTGATCGTGCGGGCTCGAATTGCCGGCGAGAGCCTTTTGCACCACGCCGCCGGAGAGGCCACCGACCAGTCCATTGCCTTGGATGAGTATTCTGTCCACCAGCGGTCTGTCCGCCAGCACGGTGGCGAGCCCATATAATCCGATCGTGAGCAGGATGGGCTTCGCGATTTTTCCGCGGGGAGCCGTACGTGGAGTTAAAGACGTACTTGAACTTAAAGACGTGCTTGCCGCCTTCAATGAAGAGGAGAGACAGGCTCGGAAGAAATCGCGATGGGCGCCCATGACACGTCGCCTCTGTTCTATGGCGATTTTCTACGGTGGCCCTACCGTTCCGGAACTCGGCACAGGTAAGGCCTTCTACCCTCACCATGCTACGCATCGCGGCCGGAAGCACAAATCCCCTTTGTGGGCACCCCTTTCGGAGTATCTCGTCGCAGCGTTGGAACAATGTCATCAGCCCTGGCCCTGAAGCCTTTCCAATGGCGAGCGCAGCCAATGCTTCGGTATTCCGTTCCGGCACGAGACGACGACCGGACCGCCATCACGCTTGTTACCGCCACCGGCAATTGCACCGGATGATGTATCTATCCAGCGTCTTCTCTTTTGCTGAAACTGGAATCGACCATCCATGGTTGAAAGCCTTTGCACATTGCGAGCAATTGACACCATCGTGGCAACCCGGTCCGGAGTACCGGGGTAATGAATACCTGCGGATGAAGACAGATGCCCCGCCAGACATTCAGTCTGCTGACATCAAAGTTGAAGAAGAAAAATTAGACGACGCGTTCCGGAGATAGACTCACCGGACCATTCCGCAACGAGAAGATCGGGCCGCAAGCTTCTCTCACTTAAGAGGGAATCGTCGTTCTGCCCCGGACTCGTTTGCCCGAGGGCTCGTTGCTGCGGTCGAAGCCGCACACATCGACGCCTTATTTTCTGCTCTCCTCGATTATTTTGTCGCCATCATTTCTGGCCACAGCAGGCAAGGATTGGGGGTTCTCTAAGATCGACGGGGATAATGGATGGCTCTATCTACACCCACAGGTTACAACTCAGGCGACCTGGTTTTCCAGGAAGACTTCTCGGGGACGACACTCAACAGCACCTGGCGCAATTACATTACGAGCAATGCCGCCCAGGGTGCACCCTGGAATAGTAATGGATCCGGAGGAAACGGTCCGGGCGGACAGTATGACGCTGACTACAATATGCCGAGCCAGGTAACCGTAAGTAACGGTACTTTGAATCTCACGGCGATCAAGCAACCCGTAACCGGCAATAATCAGGGCAAGACACAGACATTCCCGATTACATCCGGCGCCGTCAGCAGCTATGGCAATTTCGAATTCACGGGCGGCTACCTTCAGATCAGCATGAAGGCGCCGAGCGGTGACGGCGCTTGGCCGGGCCTCTGGCTGTTGCCGGGGAAAGGCGCAGGCAACAGCCGCGACAATTTTGAGATCGACATGCAGGAAGGCGGGTACACCGGCAAAGGCCCGGCAAACCAGGCATTCTCGGCCAATCTTCATACGCCAAACGGCACCTTCAACAAAGTCATCGACAGCGGCGTCGATCTCACGGCCGGCTTTCATACCTATGGTATCGATTGGGTGCCGGGTAAGTCGATCACCTGGTATCTCGACGGCAAGCAGATGGCGCAGGTCACCAGCGCGCAAATGCCGATTCCGACCCAGCCCATGGAATTGATCATGGACAATCAGGTCGCGAATTCCAACACGTCCGGTTGGCACACGGTTCTGAACGATTCGACTCCGTCGTCGATGCCGATGCAGATCGATGCAGTCCAACTTTTTCAAAAACCTGGTAGTGGCTACACCGTTACGGGCGCCAACGTCAGCCCGTCAGCATCAAACACGCCACCCGCAACCACTCCTCCAGTGACTGCGCCCCCGGTAACCACTCCTCCGGTGACGTCGCCGTCGGCAAGTCAGCCCACGGTGACTCAAGCAACGGCCTCGCCAGGGAAAGGCGTTGAGCATGTCGGCGACAAGGTCACGCTGACGCTCGGTTTCAACGAAGCCGTGACGGTGACGGGCAAGCCCACGCTGACACTTAATGACGGCGGGACCGCCACCTATGTCGGCGGCTCCGGGACCAACTCGCTTACCTTTCAGACCACTGTCGCAGCGACGAATACCAGCACCCCCTCGCTCGCCATCACGAAAGTCAATCTTCCAAGCGGTGCGAGCATCAAGGACGCGAGCGGTCTCTCCGCGAACCTCTCGGGTGCGGTGAAGACATTCTCCGGCCTTCAGATCGATCCGTCGCCGATGAGCACATCGGAAGGCGGAACGGGCGGCGGGCCGACGACACCGCCAACAACGACACCACCAACAACCACACCTTCGGTCTCCACGCCTGTTCTATCGGTGGCGGACCGCACGCTGTCGGTTGACGCTCACGGCGCGATTGACTTGGGACTCAGCGTCAAGTCATCCGATCCGAACGACTCCGTGACCGTCAACATCAAGGGATTGCCTCGGTACGAGTCGATAACCTCCAATCTCGATGGCCATACATTCAAGGGTAACAACATCACCTTGACTGCCGCACAGGTCGAGGGCGGATTGACGCTGCACTCCAATTATGGGGGCTCGGGCCATCCGGTTGCGACGCTCACGGCAACGGCAACCGCGAAGGATCCTATCACCGGTGCCGTTGCGAGGTCCGCATCACAGACTATCACCGTGACCGATCCTCCGGCTGCATCAGCCGGAACTCCGCCTTCGGCCCCATCAACAGGGACTTCACATTCTCATGCAAATCACAGCTTCGCGCTGCTGAATCAATATCTGGCCGGCGGCGGATTCTCTGGACAGGTGGATCACGGACAGATCGCCACGTCCGCGTCGAAAGCGTCGAACTGGCTGAACGAGTCATTCCTGACCCGACCTCGGCATTAAACAACTGGTGTGCCCAGGCGCCCCGCTCCGTCGCTGGACGGACTTGGCGTCTGGGCACACCATCGATTTATGCGGAATTTGGAATCCCCATATAATTTCCGAGAGCTGAGCTAGGATAGCGATGCAAAACGAGAACGTTGCGACGGAGGACGCTGGGCTTGTTGCCCTATGGCTATTTCTGCGTCTTCAAGGCGTGAACGCCGCAATCGATCAGATCCGCGAGCGCTGCGGAACCACGGCAGCGATAGGTATTCGAGCGATGCTCCGCTGCGCCGCTCAGCTTGGGATCGCGATGGGTGCGCGTAGGACGCACTGGGAGCAGCTGGTCAGCATGCGGCAGCCTGGAATCGTGTCGCTTCGCAATGGTGGATTTCTACTTCTTGGACGCGCCGACAACAACGGCGCGTTGGTTATGTATCCGTTTTCGGGGCATCCTGGCTCCGGGCAAACCAAGCTGATTACGCGCGAAGAATTCGAGGCAGTCTGGGATGGCCGCATCGTCTTTGCCGGATCGACCGGTTTTATGCAGCGTGTTCATTATGCCCTGGCGAACGCGGCTATCCGCGGACGTAGCATGGTGATGTACTCCCTTTCCGTTGCATCGATCCCAGGGCGCAGCTTCGCAGCCTGCGCTCGTCATGCCTTTGCCGATGCATTCGTTTACGCGCGCAGATTAGTGCGACAGCTGCAGCAGGTGCGCCGCACCGACCGAAGCGAGCTCGCCACCGAAACCGCGGAGCCGGATAACGCGGAGTCGGATACTGCGAATGCCGACGAGTGCGGCCTGCTGGCCTTGGTGACCTTGTTGCGATGCCACGGCGTCGCTGCTGATCCAGCACAAATTCGGCATCAACTTGGCGTCACGCGGGTCGACCTTTCCAGCATGTTACGCTGCGCCAAGGATTTCGGGCTCAAGGCCCGGATACAAAAGACCAGTTGGAGTCGGCTCGCCGTGACCCCGCTGCCAGGCATTGCCGTCTTGCGAAACGGCGGATTCCTGATCCTCGGCAAAATCGTCGACGACAAGCTCCTGGTCCAGTGGCCAGCGGTTCCGCAGCCCGAAATAATGACGCAGGCTGAACTCGAGGCCATTTGGGACGGCGACATCGTTCTGATGGCGCGTCGTGCGTCGCTTGCGGACCTCTCCCGACGGTTCGACATCAGCTGGTTCCTCGGCGCAATTCACAAGTACCGCCGCCTTCTGGGTGAGGTGCTGATTGCATCTTTCTTTCTTCAGGTTTTCGGCGTCATCTCCCCCCTCTTCTTCCAGGTCGTCATCGACAAAGTACTCGTGCATCAAAGCATGAGCACGCTCGACGTTCTGGTCGTTGGTCTCGTCTCTCTGACTCTCTTCGAGGCCATTCTTGGCACCCTGCGGGTCTATGTGTTCGCCCACACGACAAATCGGATCGATGTCGAGCTCGGCGCCCGGCTGTTTCGACACTTGATGGCGCTACCGATCGCTTATTTCCAGGCGAGACGCGTTGGCGATTCCGTCGCGCGCGTGCGCGAACTCGAGAACATCCGCCAGTTCCTGACGAGTTCGGCGCTGACGCTCGTGATCGACTTCCTGTTCACGTTCGTCTTTCTCGCGGTGATGTTCTACTACTCTATATCGTTGACGTTCGTCGTCTTGGCCTCGTTTCCGTTTTATATCGGTATTTCCGCAGGTGCGGCGCCGTTGTTTCGCAAGCGCCTTGACGAAAAATTCAATCGCGGCGCCGAGAATCAGGCCTTCCTCGTCGAGAGCGTGACCGGCGTCGAAACGCTGAAGGCAATGGCGGTCGAACCGCAGATGCAGCGCCGCTGGGAGGAGCAGCTTGCCGCATATGTATCAGCAAGCTTCCGCGTTCTCAGCTTGAACAATACGGCGAGTCAGGCGGTTCAAGCTGTCAACAAGCTCGTCATCGCTGCGATACTTTACTTCGGCGCCAAGCTCGTGATCGGAGGAGAGATGTCCGTCGGCGAACTGGTCGCGTTCAATATGCTGGCTTCTCGCGTAAGCATGCCGGTGCTGCGGCTGGCGCAGCTCTGGCAGGATTTCCATCAGGCCCGCCTGTCGATCGACCGGCTTGGCGACATCCTCAACACGATACCAGAGCCGAGCTTCAGTCCCGGACGCGCCGCATTGCCGGCGATCCGTGGCCAGATCACTTTCGATCATGTGACCTTTCGGTATCGCGTTGGCGGTCCCGAAGTGCTGCATGACGTGTCTTTCAGCGTCGAGCCCGGCCAGGTCGTCGGTGTGGTCGGTTCATCGGGATCCGGCAAGAGTACCATCGCCAAACTGATCCAACGCCTCTATGTGCCGGAAAGCGGACGCGTGCTGATCGACGGTGTGGATCTTGCGATGGTGGATCTCGCATGGCTTCGCCGGCAGACCGGCGTCGTGCTGCAGGAAAACGTGCTCTTCAACAACTCCGTTCGAGAGAACATCGCGCTCGCTGATCCAGCGGTCCCCATGGAGCGCATTATTGCGGCGGCTGAACTCGCGGGAGCTCACGACTTCATCCTGGAATTACCCGAAGGCTACGACACCGTCGTGGGCGAGCGGGGCAGCAGCCTATCGGGCGGACAACGCCAGCGCATCGCAATTGCTCGCGCTCTCATTATGGATCCGCGCATCCTCATTCTTGATGAGGCCACCAGCGCCCTGGACTACGAAAGCGAGCGCGCCATCCAGCAGAATATGAAACGGATCGCGGCAGGCCGGACGGTTTTTGTCGTTGCTCATCGTCTCTCGACCGTGCGGCAGGCCGATCGCATCATTACCATCGAGAGAGGCCGCATCGTCGAGGATGGCCATCACGACGCGCTGATCCGCTCGAACGGCCGCTATGCGAAGCTGCATTTCCTACAAGCAGGCATCCATGACGCCAGCTAGCAAGAACGTTGTCGCATTTCCAAAGGCCACGGTCCGCCGCCGCGAGGCCGAAATTGCGTTTCTGCCGGCAGCCCTTGAGATCGAGGAGAGGCCTCCGTCGCCGGTCGGGCGCGCGATCGGAGCCAGCATCATCGCGGTCTTTTGCGTAGCGCTCGCATGGGCGTCGCTGGGCAGTGTCGATATCGTCGCAACCTCGACTGGCAAGATCGTCCCCGGGGGGCGAACCAAACTCGTTCAGCCATTCGAGACAGGTGTAGTCCGCGCCGTCCACGTGCGGGACGGCCAGACAGTCAAGGCTGGCGATGTTCTCGTTGAACTGGACCCCACAATGACCGGCGCCGACTGGGAGCGGCAGAAGAGTGATTTCGTCAGCGCTGAACTCGACGCCACACGGCTGCGAGCTGCACTCGCGGATGATCCACTTGCGGCTTTTCGTCCACCTGAAGGAGCGGACCCCGTCAAGATCGAGACGCATCGTCAGCTTCTGCTCAGCGAGCACGCCGAACAGGATGCCAAGCTTTCAGAGATCGGCCGTCAGTTAGGCCAGAAGGAAGCCGAGCGGGCGACCATTTCCGCCAGCGTCGCGAAGATCCAGGCCACCATTCCGGTGTTGCAGGAGCGAGTCAACATTCACAAGACGCTCCTTGACAGGGGATTGGCGTCGAAGGTCGTTTATCTCACCGAGTTCCAGGATCTCGTTGGCCTCCAGCAGGATGTCACCGTCCAACAAAGCAAGCTTCGTGAAGCCGATGCGGCGATCGCTTTGCTGAGGGAGACAAGAGAAAAGACCGCCGTGGGGCATCGGCGTGCCATCTATGATGCGCTGTCCAAAGCGGAACAAAAGGTCGCGAGCCTTAAGCAGGACGTGATCAAGGCCGATCAGCGAACCAAGCTCCAGAGCTTGGTCGCACCAGTTGACGGCGTCGTGCAGCAGCTTGCCGTTCATACGGTAGGAGGCGTGGTGACGCCCGCCCAGGTGCTTGCGGTGGTGGTTCCGACACAAGCCCCTCTCGAGATCGAGGCGATGGTGTCCAATCGCGATATCGGATTCGTTCATTCAGGTCAGAAGGCGGAAATCAAGGTCGACACATTCAACTTCACTCGCTATGGGCTCCTTCACGGCGAGGTGCTCAGCTTGTCATCCGACGCCATTGCCCACGACAGGCCATCGAACGGATCGAATGACCGGATCACGGGCGCAGCATCGAATACCAGCGAGCCGCGGGGTCAGGAGTTGCAATATGCCGCGCGCATCTCGCTTGACCGCACGGAAATGCAAATAGACGAGAAGCTCGTCAAGCTAAGTCCCGGAATGGCGGTGACGGCCGAGATCAAGACAGGCTCGCGCAGGATCATCAGCTACCTGCTCTCGCCGCTGGCAAAATACAAGCGGGACTCCTTAAGGGAGCGGTAGCAGACCTTGAATTTCGTGCCGCTAGTCCTCCGGCAGTTCGCCAATACTCCCGGACGTAAAGCCGTCAATGCGGCTGCGCCACTGCATCAAACGTTCGGCGGGCTGTCACGACGACCCGATTCTCTTGATCGCGGAGATCACCGCGACGGAACTTGAAAGCGGCTCATTTGCATCGGCGATCGGGAGATGCGGAGTACCATTTACGGGTTGTGACAGCAGCGGATGGTTCATCCCCCAAATCGCCGCCTGCGTTCGGTTCTGAACCCGGATCTTGCGCAGAATCGCCTTGACGTGAACCTTTACGGTTGCCTCTGCGATATCGATCTTTCGCGCGATGCACTTGTTGGAATTGCCGCTGATCAGACACCGCAGAATTGCCAGCTCTCTCGGTGAAAGCTGGGGCGCGGTCGTATCCTCTTGAGTGACGAGGATTGCGGCTTCGTCTTCGCCGGTTACCGCGGCTTTGCGTCGACGCTCGCTCTTGGCATCGAGAGGTGATGCCAGGAATGCCGGCGGGAAAACAGTCTCGCCCATCATCACCAACTCGATGGATTTGACAAACGCATCGCAGGACATCGTGCTTACAAGATAACCGGCAGCGCCGGCGTGAAATACTATATCCGGCTCGCTTGACCTGTAGTGATCGGCCACAACCACAATGCGCCCACTGGGATGTTTGTCTCTCACAAAGTTGATCTGTTCAACGGCGAGGGCGAAGTCATCGCCGGTGTGGACAATGAGAAACAGTACTTGCGGCCCTCGAAATGCGCCCGTTAGTTCATCAGGGGACGATACCGATGCCCGGACACGGAAGTTCTCCTCGCGCAAAATACGGACAATGCCTTCTCTCATTAAAACACTTTTGCCTATGAGAAAGGTTTCAAAAGATTGATGCCTCCTCATTTGACCCTCCTGGTCAGTACGCAACTGGGGAGCTATGAACCACGACTTAGAGCTCCCTGGAGCTACCCTGGAACAAAGGGTAGTCGACGACGAAAACGCGTCTCCGCCTCATATCCGCAATGGTTAGTCGGACCTTCCGACCGAAAGTTCAAATTTCCTAAAAGCCGGCCTTGAGTTCCAATGATGGAACTTAAGACTGGCCGCTGTGCAGGATTTGACGAGAGCTCATTTTGGATTCTCACCACTCAACGCAAATCCTGAAATAACCGAAGCGTTCAGTAATTGCCTCAATTAGCCCGCCAATTACCGAAAATAATATTCAACTATTGATGTAGCCGCTAACTTGTATTGGTCGCGAAGCTGCCGCCCGTACTAATCACGACGGCTTTGCGAGCGACTTCAGTTGAACACTAGATCAACGAAAGCATTGGTCGGTATCAAAACAAGGTCAAAATAAGTTGAACTTTTTGTTTCTAGAATTTTCTGATATGTGTTTGTGAGTGCTCCCGAAACCAGGCCAGCGAATACTGGGATTTCTTGAGTTTGATCGGAGCCTATCGCGCTCGCGGAAACAGCGAGACGGAACCCTGGCATACCGTCGCGTCTTACGTGCAAGCGTCGTTTTGTCGCACGCCTGTTCGGTCTGCTGAAACGTTCTCGTCCTCGATTTTCAGGAGAGGAGCTGGTGGGCGCCAGACTGCACCACCTTCTCGATGAAAGGATGCAAGTATTCGCTGCCGTCTGCGTGATCTGCGAAACACAGCTAAATCGGAGATGGACCAGCGTTAATCCGATGAATAACACCACGGCACAAACAACGTGACGATCGAGGTGCGAAACCCGATATGACGTCGGCGCCGCTCTGGAGCAACGTTGTCGGTTCTCGCGTGAGATCAGTGGCGCTGTCTGCCCTCAGTATTTCCGTACGATCGGCTTCGCCTCCGGCTTGGGAGCTTCAGGCGAGATTGCGAAGGTCAGCCATGTATTCCAGCCCTCAGGCCGATTCTGCGCTGCGAACTCCTTGTAGGCTTTCACATTGATATATCCCTGCATGTCCCCGACGGGGAACAGGAAGCCGATTTGCGGACCGACGCCTGCGATGCGCGAGCGGAAGCCATCGAGTGCTGCAGGCGCGCCGAAATCGTTGGTTACCTGTTGCAGGTAGTAGCCGACGACGCCAACCTGAACCTTGTTTTCGAAGAAGTGCGAAGCGCCCCAGTCGACGTGGAAATCGATCCGTTCTGGTATTGCGTGTAGGTGTTCTTAAAATTGTAGGTCATGCCGGCAGTTGCCGAAAACTCGTTGCCGGACTTGGGATTGAAGTAGGTGTAGCCGCCGCCGAAATCGATGGCGCCATGACCGATACCAAGATTGGCGAGACGGTTGGGGTCGTAATCGCCCACGGGAATGTCGCCCATGCCGTAGACCATGAAATTGTTGACGCCCTGATTCCATTTAAGCGCCACCTGAGGAATCACGTCTCCGACGGACGTCAGACCCTGCGTCCGATTCAGCGCAATCGTGTTGCCGAGGGGGCCGGTGAGAGAGAGCGCAGCCGACGCTTCGTTATGCCCGGCGATGCCAAGAACGCTAACCGATAGCTGGGCGCCGAGCACCGGCGTCGCGAACACGTAAGTCGGTCCAAATCCAACCAGGTCGCCTCGGCCGCTGATGCCGACATCAACCCGCCCGCCGCGTGGAAACTGGGCACCCGCGGCTGAACCGACATCGGTGTGAAGATAGAATGTCGCCCATGACCATCCGGGGGTCGCAGGCGTCGCTGCGAGGCTTCCGAATGTGCCCGGTAGCCAGAAACTGAGGCCTCCCTCGTCGGCGAAAGCCGGTGCGGGGCTTCCGGCAGAAACCAACGTGCAGAGCCCGGCAGTTACTATCGCGCCTAGAATTTTCTGTCGCCTCATCGTGTCCCTCCATCACTGGAATTGCCTAGAGCCCTTTCCGTTTCTGATGGAATCAGAAGCGGGCTCTATGAGTTTGTTTTGACACGTTTTCTTCACGCGAACCGGTATCACTTCGCTCGAAAACGCCCTAGATTCTTCGAACAGGAGCGATCTGCGACACTCATGGCTTCACATCACACCCTAGAACGGATTGACGTAGTTCAGAATCGCAATCTGTCTCAACAGCACTTTGCGGATGATGTGCGTTGCCTTGACATGGTCGGTGAAGATCGCGGCGTCGCCAACGCTCCCGGCAGGCAACTGCGCCGCAACCCCGGCATCGTCGAGCTTCACCCGGGCAACGAAAGGCGCGGACTGCACCCCTTTCGGCATGACCGCGACGCCCGACGTTTGGGTCTGCCCCGTGGCGACAGCCTGCAGAATGCTTTCTACTTGTCCCTTATACACCTTGCCCGGAAGGAACTTGAACGTCACCTCGACGGGCTGCCCGGTTCGCAAATAGCGGGCATCGTGCTGCGCAATTTCGACGCCGACAATCGTATCCGCCGTATCGATGAAGGCCATCACCGGAGCCAGCGGCAGATTTGCCACCCGCGCACCCTTGCGCAGCGCGAGATTGGTCACGTAACCATTTGCGGGTGCGCGGACGATGGTTTTGTCGAGGTTCCACCGCGCGCCCTCGAGCTGCCCCTTGAGCTGGTCGACTTCGGACTGCCGCTGCTCGACATCGAAGCCGCGGCCGGCATCGCGTTCAAACAACAGCGTCATCTGGGCAAGGCGCGTGCTGGACAATTTTAGCTGAGCCTCGATCGTCTTGACCTGTGCCTCGTAGGGCACCGGATCGATCCTGAACAGCACCTCGCCGGCCTTGAGCGGGGTATTGGCGGTGACCGGTACATCAATCACTTCGCCGGCAACGTCCGGCACGATGGAGACCGAGTTGCGGACCACCAGCGCGGGCCCCTGCGGCGCACCCCATCCCATCGGAATAAACAGTAACAGGTTCAAAAGCAGGAGAACGACAAGGGGAGAGCTTTTCCAGAAGAAATTGAAGCGAACGATGCCCGTTCGCACAAGCACGAACACAAGAACCAGATAGACCGCCATGATCGCGATCATCATGACTGCCGCTCCCCCTTGCTCGAGGCGGGCACATCGACGTAAGCCCAGATCAGAGCGACCGGCCAGAGCGCAAAGCCGCAGATCAGGGTGACCCAGCCGGCCACGGTCACGGCTTCCGCCTGCGGATGACCGCGCGTCTTTGCGATGTGACCGGGCAACCAGCCCGCAATGCAGAAAACGCCGACGCAGCTGGCCAAAAGGATGATCAGCACAATCCAGGCAAAGATGTCGAAGCCGCTCATGCGCGATCTCCTCAGCTGGCCGGTTGCGCCTCCGGGAATTTCCACTTGCCGCTGAGTATGTCCGCGCGTGGGCGATAGAGCCGCACCGTGTAGTTCCAGCCTGCCATGATCGGCAGGCAGTTCGGTATCTTGCCGTCGCATCCACCGAACTGGACGTTCACCGAACCATCGGCATTCTTTTTTGAGGTGAGGTTGTTGAGCGAATAGGCGTTGTATGGGTTTTTTTCGTAGTAGCCGGCGGCATTGTAGAGGCTGACCGACCAGAAGGCGTCGACCGGCACGTCCTTGACGTTAAGTCTGTAGATCGTTGTGCCGTCATTCTTCGATGGCGCGAAGCTGAGGTAGGTCGCGTCCTTATCGGGATTACCTCCCCAGCCCGCCGATGTACCAATCAGATGCCTGACGGGGTCGACCTCACCTTTGGCGCCGAAGGCATGCGAAAAGCCGCCTGCATATTTCGCCAGCACCAGAAGGGCATCGTGGATATCTTTCCGAGCGGCCTGATCCCAATTCGGCAGCTCGATTTTCCCTTGACCTTGCTGACTTACCTTAATCGCGTCTTGTAGATCGTGAACCTGCTTGAGGTCTTGTGGATTGTTCGGATCGACCAGCGTACGGACGCCTGCTACGACGTACCGCGTGCCGACATTTTCCTTTGTCAGGATGTGCGATCCGGCGCCGTAATAGACAGCCGGAACGTAGTGGTCCTGGTTAATAATTTGCAGTGACATAAAGCGCTGACCCGCATTCGGCATCGTGACGGTTACAGGTCCCGCGTCGAGGTCGAACACGCCAAAAGAATAGAGCGTGTCGCGATTCAAGCGAATGACCGTCTGATTATCGATGCTTGCCGGCTCGCGGTTATGCTTGAATTTCCCCAAACCGCCTTCTTTGAGGAGAGTACCGATATAAGCGTCAGACTCGGCACGGGGAAAATTATCCAACGTAACGGGTATGTCCTTGTCTGAGGGCGATTGGGCCTGCGCCGCACTGACTGCAGCCGATGCGAGCGCCGAAACAAAGAGAGTAAAGACGATTCTCATGACATCCCTTCCTTTTGTGGTCAGTTCACAACCTGCAACAGCGGCGCTTCCATTGTCCATTCAGAGCCATGCTTGCAGCACCATCCCCCTAACCGGCACGCTGAACCGCCGGCGGCGTCCATGAGCCGTCTGTCACGGGCGTTTTCGGCCAGTAGGCACGCACATAGAGAGTGAAATCACCCCCCTTCGGCGCCGGCAGCCAGTTGTCGCGTTGGGCGGCCGGCGGCGTATCGGCCTGCACATGGATCGTCAACGAACCATCGGGGTTGTGTTTCAGCGCCTTGTTCTTTGTTCCGGTCGAATAGCGCTTGATCTCGTTAGGCGCAAAGAAATGGTGCTCATTGTAAAGCGTCAGCGACCAGAAGCCGTTGACCGGTGGCGTCTGATCTTTCGCGAACGTAACGGTGTAGCGGTTGGCGCCGTTGAGCCTTGCGCCCGAGGCATCAAGGTCTTGATAGAAATATTTCGTTTCGTTCGGCGAGTTGACCAGGATGTTCGACTTGGCCGCCGCCGTACGTGTGAAGTAATCGGCACCGAAGGCGGCCTCGTTCGAGATCGTACTCCAGTGGTGCGGAAGCTGCTGGCCCCAGTTGCGGAATTCGAACAGCGGCTTGACAATCTGCTCCTCAACCTCCGTGGCAGCCTTGATCAGCGGAGCCTTCAACGCCGGATTGTTCTTGATCGCTTCAAGCAGCGCGCGCATTTGAGCGTAGCGGGATTCCTCGCCCGGCAAAGGCGGCGCGTCGGCAAGGACGTCAGGGAGCTGATCGAAGAACTTGTCAGGAAACACCCACTTTGTTTCCGCTTCGCCGGCAGACGTCGCCGGGACTTTCTTGATCTTGCTCCAATCGGTGCTTTTCATCCGCCCATCGAATTCCGCGAGCGGGTACATCGTGATCCACTGGATCACACTTTGGATCGCCTTTTTATCCTCAGGCGTGTCGTCCTGAAACACGCGCGGGCCAGCAAAGCCGGTGTTGGTCGGAGAGCGGAAGACCCTGGTGATACCCTTGGGAATGTCGCCCCGCCAGTTCGGCCCAACCAGCAGATAGAAGCCCGGCGTCGTGCCGTACATCTTGCCAAGCTGCACGAAGCCGTCGGTGCGCAGGTCGACCATCTGGTACACCCAGAAGCGGTCGCCGAAATCTGGCACCTGGACCACCACCGGCGAAAGATCGAGCGCGAGCGAGCCTGCGCCATAGACCACGTCTTGATTAGGGCATGCGACTAAGCGCTGCTCAGGCTCAATGTAATCGGTGAGCATCGCCACGCGATTGAGCGGCGCGGCCGGTCCCGGCCCCACCATCATGACCTCGGGCACGTTTTTGAAGTTCAGCCGCTTGTTATAGAGATTGACCATCGGCCATGCCCAGAAATAGGCGTCGCATGCGATCATTGCCGCATAGGCTTCGGTGATCTTCACGCTGGTGTCCGGCCCCGGCGGCAGCGCGCGCGCCCATTCCGGCGATGGTGGCAGAGGCTGTGGATTGAGCGACGATGCCTGCGCGTGCGCAGCTGAGTGCCCGCTGGCGCCGAGCGTCGAAGCCGCGGCAAGTATCGCTCCCGCCCGCAGAAGTGTCCGCCGATCAAGCCTTTGATCATTCGTATTGCTCATTATATTCTCCAGTGTTCCAGTCAGAGTTTGGCTTCCGCGGAAACAACATTGAGCGCGCGACGAGCGGCGTTAAACGCGAAGATCGTGCCTGCGAAGTAGACTGCGATGAAGAGCGCCTGTCCGAGCAGCCAGACATTCTTTCCAACGGCGACGGGTGAGTAGTAGAAGCTCGGCCAGATCGCATCGAAGACGAAGTAGCCTGGATAACCGACTGCAAACACGCCCAGCAGCCCAACGATGCAGAACCAAAGCGCCACTGAGCTGTCTGCCGCCAGATGCGTTCGCGATACTCGCGCGGCCAGCATCAGCGTGAGGCCGATCGCCACCATGCCGAGGCCGCCAGCTTGCACGGCGGCGACTGACAACGTCCATGGGCAGGCCCACCACAGCGTGATGTTCTGCATGAATAGTTCGCCGTTTGGCCAACGTGAGCCCACGCAGTAATGGGCGATGATGCCGAAGGTCAGGAACACGCCGAAGATGAAGAGGCCGAGACCCCATTTTGCAAAGCGCGCGCCGGCTATCATCGCTTTTCTCCTATCGCTTCCCTCCTATCGCTTCACCGCTTGATTAGAGGCGGTGGATAGTAGGTGCCGTTCGCAACACCTTCGGTGGGCCGATAGAATCTGAAGGTGAGGCGATACTTCTGCCCTTTCGGCGTCGGCAGCCAGTTGCCGTCGGGCGCCTCGGCAGGTTTCTGGTCGGCGAAATAAAGCGTGAGCGAGCCGTCCGCGCCGTATTGCAGCTTCGACTGGTTATTGATCAGAAACCGGTTGATCGGATTTGGCAGCACGCGAAAACGGTGGCTGTCCACGGCTATCACCGACCAGAAGAACGTCGCATATTGAGCCGGCAGTCCATCCTTCGGGAAAGTCAGCGTATAGACGTTGTCGCCGCTGAGTTCCGCTCCGGTCTGGTCGAGGCTGCCTCGATAGTAGAGAACTTCCGGCTTGATATTGGCCCAGATGCCGCCGTTGTCGACCATGGTACGTGCCAGGTAATCCAGACCGTACTCTCCGACGACGCCGGGACGCGCCCAACCATTCTGCACCGTTCCGTGGCCGATGATGGCACTAGCCTTGCCGATATCAGCCAAGGCGCGAGTGCGGATCACCTGATCGACGCGTGCGCGCCGGGCAGGATCCTTGACAGCCTTGGCGATGGCGCGGGCCTTCTGGCCCAATGTTTCCAGCCCGACACTAAGGTCAGGCTCTCCGTCGAGCGCGATGTCCGCGGCCTCGAAGGCTTCGACACCAGGCAACTTCTCAAGCTCGAATATCGGCGTCTTGGGAATTTCCGGAAGCTTCGGCGTGCCTGTCGCCCGGAACGTGAACTGGTGTTGCAAGGCGATTGCCGCATCCGGATCGGAGCCAAGCTCGACGCGGGCGAGTACACGAGAATATTTTACCGGAAGATCAATGCGCGTTGCTCCCGTAGGGATCGCGACGTTCGACCCCCGATAGCAAACGGCAAAATCGCCGAACGGCCGCCTGGGAAAGAGGCGCTCATTGATGTTTGCAATCGTCTCGCCCCAGCCGTTCAGGAAGTGGACCGTATAATAGCGACCCTCCACCTTTGGCACGCTGACAATCGTGCAACTGTTTTCATCGGCTGCGACCCATGCTTCGGAATAGGCCACGTCCAGATTAGGGTTGGGCCAATCCACCTCGCCCGGCTTCCGGTGTACAAGTTGGTTCCACTTGAAGCCTTCCTTGAAATCGAGCTGCTGCTGACGCGTGATCAGTAGACGGCCAAGCAGGTAGATATACGCGTCGCTGACATCCTGATCGGAGATGGAGGCGGGCTGCGTCTGCGCACTTGCTGCCATTGCCGTCGCCAAAAGCAGAATGAACGCCACGCAAATAGTTCTGACCATGCTCCACTCCTGTCCATGCCGCTAAAAATTGTCAGGGCTCAAACGCGAAAACTTTCTTCCAATCCTGCTTCATATCGACGACGGTCCAGCCTTTAGCCTTCGCCTCCTCCCATGCTTTGTCGAGTTGTCCGATCTTCGATGGGCGGTCGTAAGCGTATTCACGCGCGGCATCCGTGTGATGCACGATCCCGGCAAAACGCGCCCCGCTTCCCGCCGTGGTCCATTGCAGCATCTGAAGATCGCCATCCGAATTACCGAAGGCGAAGATCGGACGCCGGCCGATCATCATGTTGATGCCGACGGGTTTGCCCGGACCGTCGTCGATGAACTGCACCTTCGCCGTCTTCAGCAACGACGGCCTGCCCGCGGCGTCTAGCTGATATTTCGTGACGCCGGACGAGCCGACCACCTGCTCAGGTGGAATGCCGTAGGCCTTTTCGGCCCACACCCGCATGAACTCGACGCCGCCGCCCGACACGATAAAGGTCTTGAAGCCGTTGGTACGGAGGTAAGCCAGCAGTTCGACCATCGGCTGATAGACCAACTCGTTATATGGCCGGTTGAAGCGGGGATGTTTTGCGGTCGCGAGCCAGTCGGCGACGGACTTTGCGAATACCTCCGTGGTCATGCCGCTATGCGCCGCGGCCACCAGCGTCAGCAGACCCTTCTCGCCCTGCTCTGACAACGCCTTCCTGTCACCGGAGAGGAACGCCTTGAACGGCTGCTGATTCTTCCATTCCGGATGTTGTGGCGCCATCGCCTTGACGCGATCGAGCGCGAAGGCGGCCTGAAAATAGATCGGCTGCTCGCACCACAGCGTGCCGTCGTTGTCGAACACGGCGATACGCTCTGCGGGCGACACAAACTCCGCACCACCTTGCGTCGTCACTTTTGCGACGAAATCGGTGATGGATGACTTTACCGCGCCGTCGTTCCATGAGGGCAATGGATCGGATTGGGAGAACGCCGTTGAAATCGGCAGAAGCGCGGCCAACAGCGCGGCAAACACGAAGCGCCGGGTGAACTTCATCGACAACCTCCTCGATCCTGAAATGTATCCTCTCGCTAAACGACAAAGTGCCGGACGGCATTGTTGCCGGCCGACATGGTGCAATGCTAGTGCGCCGGCTCAAGGCTCCGCTGCATCTTCTCGACCAACTGATCGATGCTGAAGCTCGATGGTCTTTGACTCGGAGGATAATCCTTGAATGTCGCCAAAAATGGTCCCACGACAGCTTGAGACGCCAGGAACGGAGCCGAGTTCGACATGAACCAGTCATAGTAAGTATTCGACGTTACGTCAGCCCGCTCGTACGGGTCAGACCGCAGGTCAAACGCCTTGGGGACGCGTAGTTTGGTAAATGGCTCGGCCCAAATACGCAGAGTACCCGTTGCGCGCTGCTCTTCGAAAACGAGCTTCCAATTTTCGTAACGCATGGCGACGATATCACCGTCATCATTGAAATAGATAAACTCCTTGCGGGCGCTGTTCGGCTGCTGGCCGGTGAAGTACAGCAGTTGATTATAGCCATCGAGGTGAACCTTGAAGGTCTTGCCAGCGACCTGATAGCCGTTAAGTAGTTTGCCTTTGATATCGGGCTCGCCGGCCGCGGTAAGCAATGTGGGCATCCAATCTAGGCCGCTGACGATGTCGTTCGAGATCGAGCTGGGTTGAATTTTGTCCGGCCAGCGGATCATGCACGGCACGCGGAACGCACCTTCCCAGTTCGTGTTCTTTTCACTTCGGAACGGCGTTGTACCGGCATCCGGCCAGGAATTCTGATGCGGGCCGTTGTCCGTCGTGTAGAGCACGATGGTATCGTCCGCGATTCCGAGATCGTCGAGCGCCTTGAGGATAGTTCCGATGATGCCGTCGTGCTCGATCATGCCGTCGGCATATTCAGTGCGAGACGTGAGGCCGGGCTTGTCACGATGCGACTCCCGCACATGGGTGCGGAAGTGCATGCGCGTTGAGTTATACCAGCAGAAAAACGGCTTATTCGCCCGTGTCTGCCGTTGAATAAAATCGATCGCGGCCGCCGAGGTCTCGTCGTCCACCGTCTCCATTCGCTTTTTGGTCAGCGGGCCGGTGTCCTCGATGGTCTGCTTGCCGACACGTCCCCAGCGGGGATGTTCGGTCGGATCGTCGCGGTCCGACGCCTTGCAACGCAGGACGCCTCGTGGGCCAAGCGCGGCAAGGAACTTCGGGTCGCGCGGATAAGTCCGCGATTCCGGGTCTTCTTCAGCATTGAGGTGGTAGAGATTGCCGAAGAACTCGTCGAAGCCGTGGACGGTTGGGAGATACTCGTTCCGGTCCCCGAGGTGGTTCTTGCCGAACTGGCCGGTCGCATAGCCGAGCGGCTTGAGCAGTTCAGCAATCGTGGCGTCACGCGCTTGCAGGCCAACTGTTGCACCCGGCATACCCACCTTCGAGAGCCCGGTGCGAAGGGTGCATTGTCCAGTGATGAAACTCGATCGTCCTGCCGTACAGCTCTGCTCTGCGTAGTAGTCGGTGAACATCATACCTTCACGGGCGATGCGATCAATGTTTGGCGTCCGATAGCCCATCAACCCGAAGGAATAAGCGCTGATATTGGTCTGGCCGATATCGTCGCCGAAGATGACGAGGATATTTGGCTTGCGGCCGGATGGGGCAGTCGTTGTCGTTGTGGCCGGTGCAGCCTTTTGCCTCTGGGCCTCCGCGGGTGCTGTCATTGCTGCCAGCGCCACCAGCGCCGACGAGCCCAGCAGTATATTCCGGCGGCTGAGAGCGTGGTTGTCGGCCTCGCTCGATGGAGTTTCGAGTTTGTTTCGGTCGTCCGCACTGCTGGTCATTGCACTCTCCATTCTCCACAAAGAGGTCGAGAATCATTGCGTAGCGCGATCACAAAGCTCAGATATGCGACACTCACAAACAGGTTTGACACACAAGGGAGCCAAATCATCCCGGCCCGCCTATGGCCGACCGGGATGGGTTACGCCGCCTATTTAACCCCGCGTTGCTGAATTTGCTCGTCGATCATCCTGTTCAACCCACCGCGGATGCGGTCGAGGTCGAGGTTCTTCTTGAACGCCTCCCTGCGCTTGATGCTATCCATTTCATCTTCCAGAATGTTCGCCGGATTGAAGCTCGGCGGGAATGAGCGCGGCGGAAACTCCTTGAACGACGCAGCGAACTGAAAGACATCATCCATCGTCCCATAGACGCTGCCGACGTGATTCAGCTGCCAATCCCAGAAGGTGTTGGACGTGATATCGGCGCGCTCGAACGGATCCTGCATCAGATTGAAAATCTTTTGCAGACGAAGCGTCGTGAACGGCTCAGCCCACAGGCCCATCGTCCCCTGCATGCGTTGTTCAGAGTAGACGTATTTGAGGTCTTCCTTGCGGTAGGCCACCAGCAACCCGTCATCGTTCGAATAGAAAAATCTGTCTCGGGCGCTCTTAGTGCCGTTATTATTCGCCGCGCTGCCGCTCACATTGCGCAGAAAGTTCGATTGATCTAATCCATCGAGGTGCACCTTGTAGTTGATGCCGTTCGCGGTGTAGCCCGCCTTGAGCTTGTTGACGATATCCGGTTCGCCCGCAATTGAGCAGAGGGTCGGTATCCAATCGTTGTGGCTCATCAGTTCATTCGAGACAGTGCCGGGCTTGATGTTACCCGGCCAGCGCACCAGGCACGGCACGCGGAAAGCCCCTTCCCAGTTGGTGTTCTTCTCGGAGCGAAACCAGGTCATGGCGCCGTCCGGCCACGTATTCATGTGGGGACCATTGTCGCTCGAGTAGACGACAATCGTGTCGTTCGCGATGCCCATGTCATCCAGCGCCTTGAGCAGCGCGCCGACCGTGTCATCGTGCTCCATCATACCGTCGATATATTCGCTATCGCCATGCTTGTAGCGGCCGCGGTGCTCAGCGCGAACGTGCGTGCGCAGATGCATGCGGGTGCCGTTAAACCAGCAGAAGAACGGCTTGCCAGCCGCGTGCTGTCGTTTCATGTAGTCGATTGCCGCCGCCGACGTTTCATCGTCGATCGTTTCCATGCGTTTCTTGGTGAGCGCGCCGGTGTCCTCGATGGTCTGCTTGCCGATTTTTCCGAAACGGGGATCGACCGTCGGGTCATCAACGTCTGTCGCCTCGCACTTCAGGACGCCGCGCGGCCCAAATTTTGCGAGATAAGCCGGGTTTTTTGGATAGTCCGGCAATTCCGGCTCTTCCTCCGCGTTGAGATGATAGAGGTTGCCGAAGAATTCATCGAAACCGTTCACTGTCGGCAACGATTCATTACGGTCGCCGACGTGGTTCTTGCCGAACTGGCCGGTCGCATAACCAAGGTTTTTGAGCAGACCACCAACCGAGGGGTCCAACTGGCTCATGCCCATCGGCGCGCCAGGGAAGCCAACCTTGCTAAGCCCGCTGCGCATGATGTGCTGGCCGGTGAGAAACGCTGAACGGCCGGCGGTGCAGGACTGCTCGCCGTAATAGTGCTGCATCTTGAGGCCCTCGCGGGCAATGCGATCGATGTTCGGGGTCTCGTACCCCATCAGGCCGTTGGAGTAGGCGCTGATGTTTGCGATGCCGATGTCGTCGCCCCAGATCACGAGGATATTCGGCTTTCGGCCGGACGGAGAAGTTGTTGTCGTGGCCGGCGCAGCCTTTTGCCTCTGGGCCTCCGCGGCTGAGATCATCGTCGCCATTGCCACCAGCGCTGACGAGCCCAGCAGAATATTCCGGCGACTGAGAGCGTGGTTGTCGGCCTCGTTCGATGGAGCGTCGAGTTTATCTTGGTCGTTCGCACGGCTCGTCATTGCACTCTCCATTCTTCACGAAGAAGTCGAGGGTCATTGCGTAGCGAGTTTCCTGGTCACACAGCGAAATCCGACGTGGCTGGTCGACGTATCGATCGGTTCGGCGTGGCGTGCGGCCGGGCGGTAGCGGCGGCAATAGTTGGGAGCGCACAGATGCGAGCCGCCTTTGAGGACTTTACGCGGAATCTTGATGGACGGCTGGCAGGGATCGTAACTCGCGTCCTCGCTGCCGCCGCGCGGATTTTCCGGGATACAGCACGCTTTGGCTGCTTCGGCTTCGTGTTTCGGGGTGTACCAGTCGCTGGTCCACTCCCACACATTGCCGATCATGTCGTGCAGGCCGTAACCATTTGGCGGAAACGCTGTTACGGGCGACGTGCGTTCGTAGCCGTCTTCACCGAGATTCTGCCGTGGAAATTCGCCCTGCCAGGTGTTGGCCATGTGGCGGCCGTTCGGCGTGAATTCATTCCCCCACGCGAATTCCGTCTCCTCCAGTCCGCCGCGCGCGGCAAACTCCCATTCTGCTTCGGTCGGCAATTCCTTGCCGGCCCAGGCGGCATAAGCCAGCGCGTCGGCATAAGCGACGTGGACCACCGGATGATTGTCCTGCACGTTTGGCCTGCCCCTATGAGGTGGTCCACTTTCAGTCTTAATGCATGATGGGCTTTTCGGCCATTGCTTGCGCTGCCGGCGGAAGCGATCCGGCTGGCTTTGAAGGCCAGGCGATGGCCTCTGGCGCCGGCGGTTTATATCCGAGCGATGAGTGTGGTCGCTCGGTGTTGTAGTAGCGTCGCCATGCCTCGATGATGACCTTGGCCTCGGCGAGGCTGTAGAAGATCTCGCTGTTGAGCAGTTCGTCGCGAAGCTTTGAGTTGAAGCTCTCGCAGTAGCCGTTCTCCCAAGGGCTTCCGGGCTCGATGAACGCGGTCTTCGCGCCGACAGCTGCAATCCAATCCCGCACTGCCTTAGCGATGAACTCCGGCCCGTTATCAGAGCGAACGTGGCCGGGCACGCCGCGTAGGATGAACAGGTCCGACAAGACGTCGATGACGTTGGTCGAGTTGAGCTTGCGATCAATCCGGATCGCCAGACATTCTCGGGTGAACTCGTCGATGATGTTGAGCATGCGGAACTTCCTGCCATTGTGGGTCCGGCCCTCGACGAAGTCATAGGACCAAACATGGTTAGAATGCTCGGGCCGAAGCCGGACGCACGATCCGTCGTTCAGCCAGAGCCGGCCTTTCTTCGGTTGCTTTTGGGGAACCTTCAGCCCCTCCCGCCGCCAGATACGCTCGACACGCTTGGCATTCACCGTCCAACCCTCGGACCGCAGCATCGCCGTGATCCTGCGATATCCATAGCGGCCGTAGCGTGAGGCCAGACGGATGATGTCGGTCGTCAATGCCTCTTCATCCGGTCGGCTTTGCGGCTTCTTGCGCTGGGTCGAGCGATGCTGGCCGAGAACCTTGCAGGCAAAGCGCTCCGAGACGGAGAACTTCACCATGACGTGGTCGACGCAGCGGCGACGGCGGGAGGGGCTCAGATGGGGTATTCGGGGGTTTCCCTCGCCAAGGCGTCCGTTGCGAGGCGAGATTGAAGCTCCAGATATTCAACATCGAAGGAGCCCGTCATGTCACTGTTTGCTGGCCTCGATATCTCCGTGAAGACGACCGCTATTTGCGTCCTGGACGCGAACGGGCGAGTCCTTCTCGAGACGATGGTTGATAGTGCACCAGAGGCAATAGCCGGTCGCTTGCACGAGTTCGGTCAGCCTTTCGAGCGGATCGGATTGGAAGCAGGACCATTATCCCAGTGGATCTATGCCGGTCTCGTCGACGTTGGCCTTGCGGCGATCTGTGTCGAGACCCGGCATATGCATGCAGCGCTCTCGGCACGCATCAACAAAACCGACCGGAACGACGCCCGCGGGATCGCCCAGATGATGCGGGTCGGGCTGTTCAAGGCAGTCCACGTCAAAACTCCCGCCAGCCAACATCGAAGACTTCTGCTGACCTCTCGCAAATTACTGCAGCGGAAGATTTATGACATCGAGAATGACCTGCGGGGCTCGCTGCGTAATTTCGGACTCAAGGTGGGTGTGGTTGGCAAAATCAAATTTGAGGACCGTATCCGTGAGCTCGTTGCAGATCATTCGTTCGTTGCTGCCATCGCCGCTTCGTTGTTAGAGGCACGAGCAGCTCTACGAGCTCAGTTTGCTAAACTTCACCGCATGCTGCTTGATCTGGTGCAGGTCGATCCGGTCTGTCGCCGCCTGATGTCCGCGCCAGGGGTCGGACCGATCGTCGCTCTCACGTTCCGAACGTGCGTCGACAATCCCGCGCGATTCTCAAGATCCAAGTGCGTGGGTGCTCACTACGGACTTACGCCGCGCATTTATCAGTCCGGCGAGATCTCCAGGACGGGTCGCATCTCCCGATCTGGGGATGTGATGCTTCGATCCAGCCTTTATGAAGCAGCTCTCGTCGTATTAACTGGCCCAGGTCGCTGGAACCCGCTCAAGGCCTGGGGCATTGCAGTGGCGCGCCGGCGCGGAATGCAAAAGGCGATGGTCGCAGTTGCACGCAAGCTCGCGGTCATACTTCACCGGATGTGGAGGGATGATACCGACTTCCGCTGGAGCGCAGCTACAACCTAATCACAGAGGAAAACGACAACCGATTCAACTTCCTCCATGCTGGAGGAGGCGTCCCGCGAGGACGACGGGATTGGGTGAGACCGAGGAAACTCGTGCGGCGCACTTACGACCGCGCGGCTTAGATGGCTCCGCCCGTTCCCTCTGATCCCATCATGAGGCTGCAAAATGCTGACCTCGGAGAGAAGCAAGAGCCTCGCAGGATGATCTCTGACATCGTGGACGTGCAAAAAGGAGCTTGCATCATGCGCCCCGAATAGAGAAGAAGTTTCCCGAGGCAGCCTCTTTCAGGATCAGCTTCTCCAGCGTCAGGTCCGACACAGCCTTGCGCAGCCGGTCGTTCTCTTTCTCAAGCTCCTTGAGGCGTTTCACCTGGTCGCCCTTCAAGCCACCAAACTCCTTGCGCCACCGGTAATACGTGAACTGCGTCACGCCGATCGAACGAACCGCTTCGCCAACCGATCTGCCTTGTGAAAGCAAAACATCGACCTGGCGCAGCTTAGCGACGATCTCTTCCGGCTTGTGCTTCTTCTGGGGCATTCCAATGTCCTCTCTACGGCTAATAGCCTAACTCAGGGAGGACCACTTTTCAGGGGGCAGACCAGCACCTCCGCGACGGTGACATGACCCGTGGCTTTCACGAACTGTTTGAACTGCCGGTTCGTGACAGGTGTTTTGTCAATCCAGAAGCCATCAACCGTTACGCGGTGGCTCGGCGCTTCCTCCGGATAGTGATGATCCGATCCCATGCAGAACGTCCCGCCCGGAATCCAAACCATATCTGTCCGCTCACTCTCCGCCGCAAGCGTAAGCAACGGGGGTTTGACCGATGCAACTGACATCACTCGCCTCTGCTGCTGTACTTGCCTCCGCTACTGTGGACAGGCATCCCAGAACCCCTTGGTGCGGCTGCGATAGGCAACGCTGCCTCTGGGCCAACCGCAGCGTGGCCCCCGCGCAGGACAACGACTTTCTCGATGAGATCGCCTTGATTTGCATGAAGGTGAGGAGCGCTTGGGATCGCATTAGCGGATGATGATCCGCCGAAAGCTAATGCGCTGAAGATCAGCACGGTCGCACATGCGACGCTTCGAAGGCTTTGCGATGTATCGGTAAGGCGACGAAGCAGAATCATTTTCGATCGCATAGTCGAAACCCTTCCTATGCCCTTCGGCTGCCAGCGTCTTTGGCAGCGACGGTCCACTCAAATTGTCGAGGCTCTCCTTCTTCAGAGCTGCGATGACAAAACCAATTCGCTCGCCCGGCTGCAGGCGATTTACATTCGCTGTGGCTAACTCTCGCGAGCTTAGTCGAAGGTTTCCGTTATGTGATGTGCAGTTTGTGCCAAAAATCGTAGCGATCGCGGCACACTTAACAGACACCGTTCAACGACGGTCGATCAAGCCACCTTACGTGCGTCGTCTTTTATGAAAATGCGAAGACACTCCAACTCGACAAGATCTGTATCACAGCCCGTCCCAGCGACCGATCTCCTGCACTGCACAATTTGTCGCTCGCTGAAAAAACTCGTTGTCGTCAATCAGTTGTACAAGCTATGCTCTTCGCGCGAGGCCTCCGAGTACATTCAGATGGTCCAACGCCTCTGGGTCAGCAGTAGCGGCTTAAACGGCTTCGAAGGCCTGCATCAGGCAGTGCAGGGTTCGCACGTTGACGTCGTGCAACTCGGACGCGGCGAGATGCGCGGCACACTGTCGCATGTCGGCATCGGTAATTTCTCCCTCAGCGTCGGCTCATTCAACCTCGGCGTTCGCGCCCAACGCACCTCCAGCGACGAGAAGCTGATCGTCGGAATGCTGCTGTCCGCAAAAGACCGCGTCACCCAATTTGCCTTCGACATGCGTCCGGCAGACGTGTTGGTAATCCCGCCGGTGATCGAACACGACGGCATTTTTCACGGCGCCTCGTCTTATGCAGCAATGCGCTTCGATCTGTCCGACGTTGTGTCTATGTTCGCTGGTGAAGCGCGCTTGAGCGATCCCGCGATATGGTACGAGAAAAGCCATTATCGCGCTGGCCCGTCCCCCCAGACAGCAACGGCCTGCCTACCGCAGATCGTCTCCCGCCTCGCGCAGCATCAAGATGCACTGACGGAAGCGTCCGCCGATTTCTGGAAGCGTGCCATCGTCGATTGTTTCACCGCGACGATCTTTCAATCGTTGCCGCCGGACGAGACCCGCACGCTGCCCTCGGCGCTGCGGCTCGTGCACAATGTGGAGGACTATCTGGCCACCGCCGACGTGCGTCCGGTGCACGTGTCGGAGCTTTGCGCTGCGTTCCGTGTGTCGCGGCGCGGGCTGCACCGCGCCTTTCATGACGTGTTCGGCGTCGGGCCGGTAACGTTTCTGCGTCACAAGCGGCTTTGCGCGGTTCATTCCGCGCTACTGGATGGCTCGCCGGGCGATACCACTGTCGCCAAGGTAGCCTTGCAACAGGGCTTCGTGGAACTCGGACGCTTCTCTCAATACTATCGCGCGCTGTTCGGCGAATACCCTTCCGAGACGCTGGAACGACGGGGACGCCGATCGTCGCGAACGGAGCGCAACATGCCGCGCATCCCAGAGCCCACGGATGACTACCGACCGCTCCCATTTTTCACGCGAAACTCTGAACAAGCCACCCTTGGAGTTGGCGAACATCCAGCACGCCTTGGGAGCAGACGCTCGGCGTGATTGTAGAAGGCTGGTCTACCCGCAGCATCACAGAACGCATGCGCGAATTCAGGCCCGCAAGGACGTGTTCAAGAGACCTCCCGAGCGTTCGGTTGCGGCGATCTACAATGCCGACCGCCCAACTGATCGCGATTGAACTCGTCTCCGATCTGAGCCGCATCAAAGCGGAATAGACGCGAAGACCGCCAGGAAATGCTATGTAAACTAGTTGACTTATGACTGCCATAAGTGGCTCATTAAGTGTCGTCGGGAAAGCCTTGCGCGCCGGCGATATAGGGGCATGGCGGGCGTTACTTGCCCGTCACAAGCCTAGGCGGAAGCGGAGCTTGATGTGTTGCAAGCGCGATCTAAGCGCGATCTCTTAATTAAGGAGCAGTCGTGAAAAATTCAGTTATCGGAGCTGATGCGGCGGCCGAACCGCAGGGCAACACCAGGATTCTGGTGATATCGACCGTGGCGTTTTCGCTCGGTTTTGCGATTTGGGGGATGTTTTCTGCGCTCGCCCCTTTTCTGATTGAGTGGTACCATTTCACGAGCACTCAGGTGCTCATCCTGGCCGCGATGGAGCCGCTTTTCGCAGCCGCCATCAGCATCCCGCTTGGCATCTGGACCGACAAGTATGGCGGCCGGACGGTTTTTACGATTTTGCTGGTTTGCCTCGCCGTCGTCCTGATTTTGGGGACTTTCGCCGAAGGCTATTACTCATTTCTATTTCTCGGAATGATGCTCGGACTGGGCGGCGCGAGTTTCGTGGTCGGCAATGCCCACGTATCGTCCTGGTACCCCAAATCGAAACAGGGGACCGCTTTGGGCCTTTTTGCTCTGGGCAATATCGGGATCACGATCGGGATGATGACCGTCACGCTTGTGATCACGAGATTTGTCGACACGAGCGACCCGGATGGCTGGCGCATCATATTTCCGATTTTCGCCATTCCCACGCTGGCGATGGCGGCGGTCTACATGTTCTTCACGTCGGACCCGCCGAACAGAAAGCTCAAAAACATCTCGACGCGTGAAATCTTCGCCGTATACCGTTCGGGCATGCTGGTTTGGCTGGTGCCCGGCCTTTACTGGGTGGCATTCGGCACGCTGGTGTTCTTCGCGTCGACGATGCCGACCTATCTGGTCGACCACTGGCACGTAGAGCCCACTAGCGCATCCGCGTTCTACACTCCGATGCTGGTCGTCTGCGTCGCCATCACCCGGCCGCTCGGCGGTTGGCTCGCCGACCGTTTCGACGTTCTGAGCATTCTGAGCTTGTTGTTCGGGGTGATGTCCGCGCTGACGGTGCTCCTGGCCTTGCAGATTTCGCTGAGCCTCGAGCTGTTTGCCATTTATGGACTCGCGCTGTTGTCCGGCGCCGCCGCGGCGGCAGTCATCAAGCTGATCCCGATGTACTTCGTGCACGTAGGCGCGGTCAGTGGATTGGCGAAAGCCGCCGGTGCAGCCTGCGGCTTCACAATGACCGCTATCCTGGCCGCCAGCAATTATCTCTTGGGCAGTTACACCTTGGGTTTCCTGGTCTGGGCGCTGATGAACATCGCCGCGTTCTACGTCTCGTTCTCGCGAGTCGGCTTCAGGGATGCCAAACCAATTCATACAGCGATCGCAGAATCCGTTCCTGCGCACTGAGAAGCCGTTCAGGAGGTTCGGGAAAGCAAAAAGGGACGGCGCAAATTGCGGGGGCGACAGAATGCGGGCCAACAAAAGTCAGTTGAGCTCGCGAGTCGCCCTCCTCATACGATTCGAGTAGCAAGAAGCTCCTGTGCTGCAGCCCGAATGTCTACTCGTCCTGGAAGTCTCTGTCTTAAGACCCTGACGGCGAACCGATTCGCTGAGTTCTCCGAAGGCAACCGCAGCTCTTTACCGCTGAATTGGGACACGAAGGACGCCTCGGCTCCCGTCGTCCTGCGGATCGAAGCCGTTACAACCCGATGAGATTGACCAACTCTATGTCCGTCATCGTCATTCGCGGTGTCGGTCCGTCAGCAGCGGCCTGGAACTGAAGATTCCAGTAGAATTCGCTGGATTCCTGACTGCCCGCTGCAAGTCCTTTAATCCCGACCAGGATGGCGGTGGCCGCAGCGGTGTAACCGAGCGCGTACGCTGACCCGTGATGATACACAGGCTGCCATACTCCCGGCGCCGCAGGATGGACGTCGACTGCGTATTTGAGATGCGAGAACTTCGGGAAGCTGATCGAAAGGGTTTGATTGAGTGGAATCATCGGACTGCCAATCGTCTTATACGGCTCTCCGATTCCTGCGAATCGCGGGTCACCGGAGGCAGCGAACCCGGATACCTGACGCTTGTTCGTAACTGCCGCGGCAGCTCGTGGATCGCTGAAGAAACTTCCCCATCGCCAGTGGGTGTGGAAACAATCGTGATCGCAGAACGGTGCCATGGGAATGAGCTCCATCGTCCCCCGCCATTTCGGGTCCGATCCGTAGAATGGATCAGCGAGGAGCTGATTGGCCACCATCCGCGGCGCCATGTGGACGCTGTCGAACGAACCTTGCCGCTCGACTTTCTGCACGGTGACCCGTTGGAGCGGCAGGAAGTCAGCCTTCACTGGATTGCCAAAGGGCAACATCCTGGCGAGGCGTGCGCTGGGCCTGGAACGCCCCATCTGCAAGAAGTTGTTCGCTAGCGGAGCGGCACCGGGAAACGCCGCGAGCAGCGTCCCCAACGTGCCGGCAATGATGGGATTGCTGCCGTAGTGCGAATGATCCGGACGCGACCAGGCGTTGGTTAACTGCCTTGGCCCCAAGCCCCGAACGACGACGTCCGTCGATGCGCCCATCGGCAGAGTGCCGGGCCACGCACCGGACAGAGGGGTCATCGTATAGTCGAAAATTATATCCCAATAGGGAAGCTGCACGAGCTGGAGACCGTCGGTTCCTCTGAAGACGTTGGTGTCCGTAACCAAAAGCGGTGCGATGCCGGGCGCCATGTCCGGATGGTTCATTATCCGTGGCACGCCTCCGGTCATGAACAATCCGTAGTAGCCGGCTTGAGGCGGTCGCCGAACGGTGACCTCCGCCTGTAGCGACAGCTCATGCTGATCGGCACCCAAGGAGACATCTAGCCGCTTGTTGGACATGATCATGAGGTGAGGAATTATGCGGCCCATGCCGATGAGCCCACCCGGCTCGAAGTCGGCCGCCTCGCTGAAACAGGCCAGGCTGATGCATACCAAAACGAAGTGATGATCCTGCGACGGGTCGCTCGCGCTCGTGGTCGAGCCTGGCGGTATCGTCCCCGACTCCTGTCCAGGGGCCGGCATGAAGTCGTTCCTGTTGAAGCGCTCCGGGCTGACCGGAGTCGGCTGACCGTTGGGGAGTCGCACGCTCAGGTCGTAAGCGAAGGCGGCTACGAAGCTTTGATCCAGATTTCCAGAGATAGGCCACATCGGATTGGTAGTGCCCGAATTTGTTCCCGCGCTCAGGAAGTAACCTTTAACGAAGTAGCGTTGGATGAGAGGCAAAAGCAGCCGCTCAGTGGGAAGCACGATGTGAACCGGCCCCCATTCAATCTCGTTCGCGACAGTCATCCAACCCATGAAGTCCTGACCGTGCATAGCCGCCATTGAACGAGACCAAACTTCGACGCTGGTCGCTTTGTTCATCGGCATCTCGCCGTTCAGTTCACGCAGACCGGAATAAGACCATACCCAGAGCGGTTGCGTCGTCGGTCCGGCAGAATTCGGGTTCGGTCTGCTTGCGAAGTCCTGCATCCCCACGTCCATCTCAGTGAGATTCTGGGGATTCGGCGTGGCTCCCACGACGACCAGCATGTCTTTCATGAGCTGATCAAGACTCGGCATAGTCAGCCTTCCTTGTGTTGATGATCGATCACTCACCCGCAGGACGGGGGCGCCTCGCCATAAGGGGCAAAAACAAACTCAACGGATTCAAGTCGAACATAGTTCGCTGAAGCACTGCAAAGTGTCAATCGGCGTTCAAATTTGACGCTGCATGCAGGAGCGACCGACATATCTGCCGAAATGGTGGAGATGATCCATGCCAATCGAACGCATCAAGCGTGCCACCATCGCAAACCGGCGCTTGCAGCATCAGATACAGGCCGCTTAAACTCTAATCGACGATAAGTTTCTGTTCGCGAAATATACCAAATTTGTCTCTTAGTCTTCTGACGACGGCCACACCTCATGGTCACGCAGTGCCTGCCAGCATCGCTCACGCCGCTCGAAGCCGCGGTTGCGGTCTTGCTGCACGAGCTCGAGGCGGTCACGCCGGAGGACCTTCCTCTTGCCGAGGCGCTCGGCTGCGTCGCGGCCGAAATGCCGGCGCTCCCGTCAACGCCGGTCTACGATCTTGCCGCCGCCGATGGCTGGGCGGTGAACGCCAATGATGTGGTCGGCGTCTCATCCTATTCGCCGCTCGCCCTAGCGAGGCCGCCGACTTGGGTCAACGTGGGCGATGCAATGCCGCAACACTGCGACTGTGTGCTTGATGTCGACGCGGTCGATACATCGGGTCCGATCGTCGAAATCATCGTTGAGGGTGCGCCTGGGCAAGGTATCCGGCGTGCCGGCAGCGACATCGCTGCGGACCGTCCTGCGATTGCGTCAGGTCATTTGATCTGTCCGCGCGATCTTCTCACGGCGCGGACCGCCGGGTTGGAAACGCTCAACGTGCGCCGTCCGCGGCTCCGCATCGTCAATCTTCCAGGCGGCACGGCGACAGCCCATCTGATCGCCGACCATGCTCGCGCCAACGGCGCCCGAGTCACGGAGATCGAAGCAGAAGCCCGCGATGCGGCGTCCATCGCGGACGTGCTCGACCCGGTCGGCGCGGACCTACTGATCGTTGTAGGCGGCAGCGGTGTCGGCCGCAACGATGCAACGGTCACCGCGCTCGCCCGCCGCGGCGAGGTGCTTGCCCATGGCGTCGCGCTGCAGCCCGGGCGCACCGTAGCCATTGGACGGGCTGACGCAGTCCCCGTCCTCGTAATGCCCGGTGCTCCCGATCACGCACTCGCCGTATGGTTCGCCTTGGCGCTTCCGGCACTGGAGTGTCTGTCCGGACGACGATCGCGGGAATCGCGGCTCCTGCCCTTGTCACGCAAGATCGCCTCGAGCGTCGGCCTCGCCGAGATCGCGCTGCTTGAGGAACGGAATGACGCGTGGCTTCCCCTGGCGACCGGTGACCTGCCGCTTCATGCCATGGCCCGCGCGGATGCGTGGCTATTGATACCAGGTTCCAGCGAAGGCTTTGCGGCGGGCACGCCGATCGATGCCTATCTATGGCGTGAATGATATGGCTCGGAAGATGACCGACATCCCGTCCCCGAACGATCGCGATAGCAGCGAACAGGACCAATTCCTCACGATCCTGTCGCGCGAAGAAGCTCTCAAACGGTTTGAGGCCGCGCTGTTTCCGCGCGCGGTCACGCTGGAGCAGCGCAGGCTTGCCGATGCGCTCGGCAACGCGCTCGCCGACGATGTGGTGGCGCCGCTCGACGTGCCGCCTTTCGATCGTTCCAATGTCGACGGTTTTGCTGTTCGCTCGGTCGATCTGTCTTCGGCGACCGAAGGCGCCCCGGTGCGGCTCGTGCTGAACGACGAAACGATCGCCTGCGGCACCGCGCCCAGCAAGCCGGTGCTGGCGGGAACGGCGACGACGATCGCGACCGGCGGCCCTTTGCCGCGCGGCGCCGATGCCGTCGTCATGGTCGAGCACACCCAGCCGGCGGGCGGCTCCGCCATCGACGTGCGTCGCACCGCTTCGCCCGGACAATTCGTCTCCTATGCCGGCTCCGACATCGCCCGCGGCGAGACGGTGCTGCGGGCAGGAACGGTGATCGGCTCGCGCGAGGTCGGCATACTGGCGGCATGTGGCATCGCGGACGTCAGTGTTGCCCGGAGGCCGCGCGTTGCTGTCCTCTCGACAGGCGACGAACTGGTGCAGCCAGGTTCACCGCTCCGACCCGCCGCGATCTACGATACTAACGGCGCGATCGTCACCGCGGCGATAGATGAAAACGGCGGGGATGCTGTTTTTCTCGGCGCTATCCCGGACAATGATGCTCAGCTCGAGGCGGCAATGCGGCGCGCGCTTCTCGAAAGCGACATGCTGGTGCTGTCCGGCGGTACCTCCAAGGGCGGCGGCGATCTGTCTCACCGCATCATCGGCCGGCTCGGCAGGCCGGGCATCATCGCGCATGGCGTTGCCCTCAAACCGGGCAAACCGCTCTGTCTGGCCGTCTGTGACGGCAAGCCGGTCGTCATCCTGCCGGGATTTCCGACCTCGGCGATGTTCACTTTTCACGACATGATCGTACCGGTGCTGCGGCGATTGGCCGGTATGCCGCCGCGCACCGATGCCAAAGTCAGCGCGAAGGTTCCGATACGGATCGCTTCCGAACTCGGCCGCACCGAGTTCGTTATGGTGTCGCTGGTCGAAGGTCGCGACGGATTGATAGCCTATCCAACCGGCAAGGGCTCTGGTGCGATCACCTCGTTCGCACAGGCCGATGGTTTCCTGCGTATCGATACATTGGCCGATCACATGCCGGCCGATACCGAGGCGGAAGTCACGCTGTTCACCCCGCATGTTCGAGCGCCGGATCTTGTGATCATAGGGAGCCATTGCACCGGCCTTGATCTCGTCACCACGCCGCTCGCGCGCGCGGGCCTCATGGTGCGCTCGATCGCGGTCGGCAGCCTCGGCGGACTGGCAGCGGCGCGGCGTGGCGAGTGCGATCTCGCGCCTATTCATCTGTTCGACGATAAGACGGAGACCTACAACACACCATTCCTGGTCGAAGGACTCGAATTGCTGCCGGGTTGGCGCCGCATGCAGGGCATTGTGTTTTGCAAGGGCGACCGCCGATTCGAAGGCGCGAGTGCGCAGGAAGCCGTGCGTGCCGCGCTGGCCGATCCTGCCTGCATCATGGTGAACCGCAACCAGGGCGCAGGCACGCGGATCCTGATCGACCAGCTGCTCGGAGGTGCGCGGCCGGAAGGCTACTGGAACCAGCCACGTTCGCATAATGCGGTTGCCGCAGCCGTAGCCCAGCGTCGCGCCGATTGGGGCATGACCATCGCGCCGGTAGCGCGGGCCTCCGATCTCGGTTTCATTCCGCTCGCCGAGGAGCATTACGATTTCGCTATGGTAACGGCGCGAAAGCAACGTCCTGCGGTACAAGCCTTTCTCGACGCGCTGGCATCGGACGAAATCCGTACAGCACTGGAACATGCCGGCTTTCGGCGAGCGTGATCGATTCTAATATTTTAGAGCGGGATGCGGGCGGAAAACCGTTACACACTTTTCCTCATCCCGCTCTCATCCCCGTCGAGGGCGGCCAGCCGTTCCGCCTCCGCGATGTCTTCGACCGTGTTGGCATTGAAGAACGGATCGAGCGGTTCGATCGACCAGCTTACGGTCGCGAGCGGGTAGCGTGCGGTCCAGCGGTCGATCTTGCGGATGTCTTCTTTGACCAGCGCGCGGCGCAGCTCCTCGCGAAGGCCGACATGCCAGAGCCCGATCACCGGATGCGATTGTCCGCCGGACGCGGCCACCGCGAGTTGGGCCTTCTCTGCCGCGCGGACCTGATGCAGACGCACGACCAGATCGCGCGGCAGGAACGGGCAATCCGCGGCGGCACTTAGCACCCACTCGACCCCGGGGCGGTTTGCGGTCACCCAGTCAAGCGCAGCAAGAATGCCGGCGAGCGGTCCGGGAAAATCGGGCACGTTGTCGGCGACGACCGTAAGCCCGAATGTAGCGAACCTTCCCGGGTCGCCATTGGCGTTGAGGATGATTCCATCGCATTGCGGCTTCAGCCGCGCGATCACGCGCTCCAGAATGGTACGACCCGCGATCGTCCGCATCGGCTTGTCGCCGCCGCCCATGCGTCGCGCAAGACCGCCGGCGAGCAGCACGCCAGGGGTCGGCGGAATCTCAATCGTCACCGCCTTCCCCCTTACGCTTGTGCCGCGCCGACTCTTCCTCGATATAAGTGATATTCTGGTCGTGGACGATGCGCTCTTCGCCCGACAACGCGATGAAGCGTTTTCCCCGCGCGCGCCCGACCAGCGTCAATCCCACTTGCCGCGCCAGATCGACGCCCCAGGCGGTGAAGCCCGAGCGCGACACCAGGATCGGAATGCCCATGCGCACGGTCTTGATCACCATCTCCGAGGTCAGCCGTCCTGTGGTGTAAAGGATCTTGTCGGCGGGATCGACGCCGTGCTGGTACATCCAGCCGGCAATCTTGTCGACGGCGTTGTGACGGCCGACATCTTCGGTGTAGCAGAGCGGCGTGCCTTCCCTGCACAGCACGCAGCCATGGATAGCGCCAGCCTCAAGGTAGAGCGAGGGCATGGTGTTGATCGTGTGCGTCATCTGGTACAGCCAGGATGTGCGCAATTCAGCCTTGGGAAGTGCAACGCTTTCGACCGCTTCGAGTAGATCGCCGAATGCCGTACCCTGCGCGCAGCCGGAAGTCTGCGTACGCTTCTTCAGCTTGTGCTCGAAATTGGTGTGATGCTCGGTCCTGACCACCACGACCTGCAGATCGTCGTCATATTCGACCTCGGTGACGACGTCGTCGTATTTCAGCATGTTCTGGTTGAGCAAATAGCCCAGCGCGAGATATTCCGGATGGTCGCCGATCGTCATCATGGTGACGATCTCCTGAGCGTTCAGGTAGAGCGTCAGCGGCCGCTCCATCGGCACCTTGATTTCGACATTCGCGCCGGTCTGGTCGATCCCGGTGACGCGCTGGGTCAGCCGTGAATCGTCCGGACTCGGGACGATCAGGGGGACCGGCGATTTTTCGATCTTCATCATACCAAAGACGCTAGCATGACATTGGCGTTGAACCGATATAAACATGCGGAGAACGGATTACACGCCGCCGTGCCTTTCGTTGCGAGCGCAGCAAGAGTGGGTGGTACGAAAGCAATCTGGATTGATCCGCCCCGTCGCTGCTCGCGATGGCGCGGAAAGTGAGTACCGAGGCCTAGGATGAAAGTGATCGGCCTAGCAGGATGGAGCGGTGCCGGGAAGACCACGTTGCTGACCCGCCTCATCCCGTATTTGCTGAAAGAGGGCCTCCGTATTTCCGTAGTCAAGCATGCTCATCACAATTTCGATGTGGATGTGCCTGGCAAAGATTCCTGGCGTCACCGCGAGGCGGGCGCAACCGAAGTCCTGGTTTCATCCAAGCGGCGCTGGGCGCTAATGCACGAGCTGCACGAAGCTCCCGAACTGCACCTTTTTGAATTGCTGCCAAAGCTGGCCCCGGTTGACCTCGTCATCGTCGAAGGGTTCAAGCGCGAGCCGCTGCCCAAGATCGAGGTACACCGAGCCGGCAACGACAAGCCTTTCCTGTTCCCTGACGACCATAACATCGTCGGCATCACCGCGGATATTCCTGTTGAAACCAAGCTGCCGGTGGCCCACCTCGATGATATCTCCGCGATCGCCACGCTCGTGCAGCGCGCGGCGATGCCCATGGAGGAGATCGATAGAGTGCGCGTGGCACGAGGCTGAAGAGGCGCCATGGCTCAATTGTCCGACGATTGTTTTGCCTTCGGCGGACCGATGATGTCGGTCGATAACGCGGTCGGCCTGATCGCGGCGTCCGTCAACGCGATCATGGACAGCGAAACGGTACCCCTTCTCGACAGCGATGGACGCGTGCTCGCACGCGACGTCACCGCGCCGTTGCCGCTACCGCCTTTCACCAATTCCGCGGTCGATGGTTACGCGGTGCGTAGCGAGGACATTGCGAAAACGGCGGAGCAGATCCTGCCGGTGGTCGGCCGCATTCAGGCTGGCGCCGCGGCGTACGAGCCGTTGCAGGCCGGTCATGCTGCGCGAATCTTTACCGGCGCGCCGATCCCGCCGGGCGCCGATACGGTGTTCATGCAGGAAGACGTCCGGATCGATTCATTCGGCAAGGTCGTTTTGCCGCCTGGCTTGCGGCCGGGGGCCAATGTCCGTCCCGCGGGTGAGGACATCCCACAAGGCAAAATTGGCCTGCGTGCCGGTCAGCGCCTGAGCCCACAGCACGTCGCTCTCGCTGCCGCGTTCGGCTTGACCCATCTCAAGGTCGTCAGACGGATCCGTGTCGCGGTATTTTCGACCGGCAACGAGTTGGCCTCGCCGGGCGAAGCGCGTGCTGGCGCACAACTATACGATTCCAACCGCTTCATGCTGATGGCAATGCTGCGCAGGCTCCGCTGCGAGATTACCGACCTCGGCATCCTGCGTGACGACGCTATGTCGCTCGCCAGCGGTCTCAAGAAGGTCGCAGGCGAATGCGATCTGATCCTGACCACCGGTGGCGTTTCGACGGGCGAAGAGGATCATGTCAAGGCGGCGGTTGAAAGTATCGGCACGCTGGTGATGTGGCGCATGGCGATCAAGCCGGGCCGCCCCGTCGCGATGGGGATCATCGGCGGCACGCCCTTGATCGGATTGCCGGGCAATCCGGTCGCGAGCTTCGTCACCTTCGTTCATGTCGTGCGGCCGACGGTGCTGGCGTTGTCGGGCGCCTTGCCCGAACCGCTTATCCCGATGCCGGTGCGAGCGGCTTTCGCCTACAAGAAAAAGGCGGGCCGACGCGAATATGTCCGCGCCAGCTTGCGCAAGGCCAACGATGGTGCACTCGAGGCGATCAAGTTTCCGCGCGAGGGCGCCGGACTTTTATCGTCGCTGGTCGATACCGATGGTCTAGTCGAGCTTGGTGAATCCATTACTCAGATCGAGCCCGGGCAGAGCGTCGGATTTCTTCATTATGCCAGCCTGCTGTGAGGATCCTGCGTTGACCTTGACCCCACCCACCGTCATCTTGCGCACATGAACAGGACGAAACTCGATCTTACCGGACTGAAATGTCCATTGCCGGCCTTGAAAACAAGAAAGGCGCTGAAGCCATTGCGGACGGGCGATCAGCTCGAAGTGCATTGCACCGACCCATTGTCGGTCATCGATATTCCAAATCTGATCCGCGAAACCGGCGACAGGGTCGAAATTACCGAGCGCAGCGAGCAGCGCATCGTTTTCCTGATAGAGAAAACGAATGGCGAGATAAAAATCTGAACATTTCGGTCCAGAGTTCGCGCCGCTGGTTATCGGTCCGTCCACGATAGATAGTGATCACTAGAGGCGAACACCTGATGTGGAGAAGGCAACACTGACCGGTTTCTGAACGACATTGAGGCCCTCGACGGCCACAAGCGCAAGCACGACGGCGCAGACGCACGCCAGCAAAAAGGCTTTCATTCGGGTGTCCTCCAGAACGAGGTAATCATTTGCAATATATCAAAATTCCATCTTTCCGACAAAGCTAAGTATCGGGTCTGGCGTACCGATCTGCGGGCGCGCATCACCGATGTCCACGCAGCGACATCCTCATCCAGGCTTTACAAACCGCGACGGCAGCAGCCGGTGAGTGACCGGCAAAGCCCCCTGTCACGCGCCCGGATCGTTGGCATTCGGATAGAACAATTGATTGCTGTCGATCTTATAGTTGGCGATTGCCGTCTGCCCTTCCGGCGAGATCAGCCAATCGATGAACTGCTGACCGAGCGTCGTCTTAACCGCTGGATGCTTTGCCGGATTCACAAGCATAACACCGTATTGGTTGAAGAGGCGCTTGTCGCCTTCAACAACGATCTCGAGGTCACCGCGATTCTTGAAAGATAGCCAGGTGCCGCGATCGGACAACACGTAAGAATTTGAGGCCGACGCGATGTTGAGCGCGGCGCCCATCCCTTGGCCAATTTCCTTGTACCACGGCCCCCTATCCTTCCCGATGTCGATGCCGGCCATTGTCCAGAGCTTGATCTCGGCAATATGCGTGCCGGAACGGTCGCCGCGCGAAACGAACGACGCGCCTTTATCCTTGATGGCGGTCAACGCCTTGACGATGTCTTTGGTGCCCTTGACTCCGACGGGATCGCTCTTGGGCCCGACCAGGATGAAGTCGTTGTACATGACGGGATACCGTTTCACGCCAAAGCCTTCGGATAAAAACTTCTCTTCTGCTGATTTGGCATGGACAAAAACGACGTCGGCGTCTCCACGCCGTCCGGTGTCGAGAGCCTGGCCGGTCCCCTGCGCGACAACCTTTACGTCGATTCCGGTGGCATTCTTGAACAACGGCAGGATGTAACCAAACAGGCCTGAATCCTGCGTTGACGTCGTCGAAGCGACGACGATGGATTTGTCTTGGGCGAGAACTGGAAAAGCAAAAATCGCCGCGGCAGCGGCAATCAGCAGTCTGCGAGCAAGCATTTGATTTCCTCCGGTTTTGTCAGACGAGCAAATCACCGCTGATGAAGATTTTTGCCTCGTCACTATGCGGTTCATTGAAAAACATTGAAGCGGCACCGGTCTCAACCACGCGACCGCGATGCATGAAGACAATGTCTCCGGCGAGACGTCTGGCGGACCCCAGGTCGTGGGTCGACATGATGATCTTGATGTTGCGCGCGGTGACGGTGCGAATGACATCCTCGACCGCCTTGGCGGCCGCCGGATCAAGGCTGGCGCTCGGCTCGTCGAGGAAAAGCACCGCGGGATCGCGCGCCAGCGCACGCGCAAGCGCAAGGCGCTGCTTTTCGCCACCGGACATCCGGCGCGCCGGACGGTCGCCGAATTCGGAAAGTCCTACAAGCGACAGCAACTCGGCGATCCGGGCATCATGTCTTTCGCGCGGCATTCGGGCTGAAGCCTTGAGTGCATATCGCAGATTCTCGGCAGCCGTGCGTCTGAGCATGACGGGATGTTGAAACACGATTGCCCGACGCACCGGCGCGACGTTCTCCCGTCCTCCCCAGGTGATGGTTCCAGCGGAGGGCGATGTGAGCCCCATCGCAATGCGCAGAAACGTTGTCTTGCCGGAGCCATTTGGCCCGATCAGCACCGTTGGCGGTCCCGCTGCCAGCGCAAGGGTAATCCGGTCGAGAATGGTAACGCCATGAGTCTCGACGGTGACGTCGCTAAAACAGATCGGCAACTCGGCGCTGGGAGCCCGCATGGTCATCCTGCATATCGCTGGGCCGCTCGCCCCGCGGTCCATGCCAGCGCATTGACCAGCACGACAATAGCAATAAGAATTACGCCAAGGCCGATGGCGAGCGGCAGGTCGCCCTTAGACGTCTCCAATGCAATGGCAGTCGTCATGGTCCTGGTGAAGCCTTCGATATTGCCGCCGACAATTATGATAGCCCCGACCTCTGCTGCCGCTCGCCCGAATCCGGCGAGCACGATGGTGATGAGGCTGAAACGGCCGTCCCAGATCAGCGTTCCCACGCGCCGGACCGCGCCGACATTCATCGCGGTGAGTTCGTCGCAATATTCCCCCCAAAGATCCTCGATGGTCTGACGTGTCAGTGCGACAATGATAGGCGTCACCAGGATGACCTGCGCAAAAACCATCCCAGTCGGCGTAAACAACAGACCTAATGGGCCGAGCGGACCCGATCGCGAGAGCAGCAGAAAAACGGCAAGGCCGGCAACAACCGGCGGCAAGCCCATCAACGCGTTGAAAACGACAACGACGACGGCCCGGCCGGGGAAATGCGTGAGAGCGATGGACGCACCGAGAGGGATGCCAATCAAGGTCGCGACGCCGACCGCGCTCATGCTCACAATCAGCGACAGCCGGACGATCGCAAACAGCCCGGGGTCACCGGCCAGCAAGAGTTGAAACGCCGAGACGGTTGGTTCCATGCCGCCTATCTTGCGCAAACTTCACGGAAATGGTCAATTTCCGAAGAGCAATCATCAATTTGTCGATTGATTCATATGATGGAACTGTTGACCATCGATGAAGCGGCCCGAGCCTTCGGCTGTCCCGCTCGCGGCCTAATGGGCCTATGATTCTAGCGCTTTTCGCCTGACGCGCTTTCTTCATCCGAACTGGTATCTATCCTCGGATCGAACCCGAGGACAGGCTTCGCTCGAAAACACCATAGACATCAGCCGCCGTGACAAAACGCCGGGGTGGATGGAGAAAATCCGACACAGGCCTGAGGTTCTACTCCGCTGGCGTTACCGACGGCCGACGGGGTGTTTCGTTGGCGCCGGTGCGGGCATTTTGCTCATCGAGCCAGAGGCTATGATGTTCCCTGGCCCAGTTCCGGTCCACCGTGCCCTCGCCCATCGCCTCAAATGCTCCCTCCATTCCAATCGTGCCAATGTAGATATGCGCCAGCATAACGGCGACGAACAGCACTGAGACCACGGCGTGAACGACATGTGCGAGTTGCATGCCTTCGATGTCCGTCAAATAGAACGGGAACATCAACAGATAGCCGGTCGCCGCTACAAGGCCTCCACCGATGACGACGATCCAGTAGATAGCCTTCTGACCGGCATTGAAGCGGTAAGCCGGCGGATGGTCATGACCGACCATGCCACCGCCGCGCTTGAGCCACTCAACATCGACCTTGTTGGGAATGTTGCCGGCGATCCACATCAGGAAAATCAGAATGACACCGAGGGTGAAGGGAAAGCTCAGATAATTGTGCGCGTACTTTGCCCACTGCGACCATTCCGAGAATGCCTCAAAACCAATCAAAGGCAGCAAAAGCGGACGACCGAAGGTAATGTTCAAGCCTGAAATTGCGAGAATGATGAAACAGGTTGCGGTCATCCAGTGCACGAAGCGCTCGAAGGCCGAGAAGCGGACGATGGTGCGGCCAGAGCGACCGCTTTCGATGCGAACCATGCCCCGCGCCAGATAGAAAATGCAGAGGATGGCAAGCATGCCAAGAATTGCGATGCCGCCAATCCAGCGCAGCGTGACATCGCGGAAATGCCGCCAGTCCCGCCCAGCCGGTTGTTCCAGCACGCCTGAGCGCTGATTTGGAATGCTGACGCGCCCCTGGATGTGGTTCTGTTCCTGAAAAAGCTTCTGCTCCGTCACGGCGCTCGCGGTCGGGTCGACCCGGGACGGCTGCTGGGCGGATGCCGGAATAACCAAAACGAGGATGAAAAACACGGCCCAGGCGCAGGCGACGAAGCGAACATATCTTGCAAAAGACGCCATGAGGATTCTCCTCGATTGTCAGCCGCGCCCGTCGCGCAGCCGCTCTCACCCGCGACTCACGACGCAACGCTCTCCCGGTAGGCTGTCTGCCAACCCCACGCACCGGAACCGTACCCCCGTTTTGTCACCCTCTCCTTGTAGATTTGCGCGATGATTTCGCCATCGCCAGCGAGCAACGATTTGGTCGAGCACATCTCCGCGCACAGCGGCAGCTTGCCTTCGGCAAGACGATTGGCTCCGTATTTCTCGTATTCTTCCTTGGAGCCATCGGCCTCCGGCCCGCCAGCGCAGAACGTGCACTTGTCCATCTTGCCGCGCGAGCCAAAGTTACCGACCTTCGGATACTGCGGCGCGCCGAACGGGCATGCATAGAAACAATAGCCGCAGCCAATGCAAAGGTCCTTGGAGTGCAACACCACGCCGTCTTCCGTGGTGTAGAAGCAGTTCACGGGGCACACCGCAGCACATGGCGCGTCGGTGCAGTGCATGCACGCCATCGAGACCGAGCGCTCGCCCGGCTTGCCATCGTTGATGGTCACGACCCGGCGCCGATTGATCCCCCATGGCACCTCATGCTCATTCTTGCAGGCAGTAACGCAAGCGTTGCATTCGATGCAACGATCGGCGTCGCAGAGAAACTTCATCCGGGCCATGGCTGTTGCTCCTTATGCCGCGACGATCTGACAGAGCGTGACCTTCGGCTCCTGCATGCCCGTTGCAGGATCGTAGCCGTAGGTCGTGATCGTATTGGCACTCTCGCCCAGCACGATCGGATCGGTCCCCTTAGGGTAGTTGTTGCGCAGATCGACGCCTCCGAACCAGCCACCGAAGTGGAACGGCATCCACGCCACGCCCTTGCCGACCCGCTCCGTCACCAGCGCCTTCACCTTCGCCCTCGAATTGTTCTCGGCGCCCGTCACCCAGACCCAGCCGCCGTCCTTGATGCCGCGCTCGGCGGCGTCCGCGACGCTGATCTCGATGAACATGTCCTGCTGCAGTTCGGCGAGCCACGGATTGCTCCGAGTCTCCTCGCCGCCACCCTCATATTCAACCAAGCGGCCCGAGGAGAGGATGAGTGGGAATTGCTTGGCGATTCCCTTCTCGACCGCGGCCTTCTGCACGGAGAAGCCGATGTTGGGCAACCGGAACTGCTTGGCGTCCGGCAACGTCGGATATTGCGACACCAGATCGACCCGCGGGGAGTAAATGGGTTCACGATGCACCGGGATCGGATCCGGTAGACCGAAGGCATTCATGCGCGCCTTGCCGTTGCCATAGGGAACGCAGCCATGCATCAGCGCCACGCGCTGAATGCCGCCCGAGAGATCGAGCGACCAGGACACCGTATCCGGTTTGTCGGGATTGACCTTGTTGATCGTGGCCATCTCGCTCTCGGTCAAATCCTTGTCCCAACCAAGCTTCTTCAAGCTCGCCAGCGTGAATTCGGGATAACCGTCCTTGATTTCCGAATCCTTCGAATAGGATCCATCCGCGAGCAGGCTGACCTTGCGGGTGCTGCCATCGGGCAGCTTCTCCTCCCGCTCGATTCCGAAACGCGGGCGGAAGCAACCACCGCCATCCATGACCGCAAGGTTGGTGTTGTAGAGCAGCGGCGTGCCCGGATGCCGCACCTCCGGCGAACCCCAGCACGGCCACGGCAAGCCGTAATAGTCACCACCGACTTCCGGATCATCCTTTGGCGCGCGCATGGTGACCAGATCGAACTTGTGCTGGTTTTTCATGTGCGCCTTGAGGCGTTCCGGCGACTGGCCGCAATAACCGGTCGACCAGCTCCCGCGATTCATCTCGCGAAGGATATCCTCCGCCACCGGCAGGTTGTCCTCGACCTTGATGTTCTTGAACATCTTGTCGGCAAAGCCGAGCTTGCTGGCGACCAGATACATGACCTCGAGGTCGTCCTTCGACTCGAAGACCGGCTTCACGATCTGCTCACCCCATTGCAACGAACGATTCGAGGCGACGCGCGAGCCCTTGCATTCGAACTGCGTGGCAACCGGCAAAAGATAAACACCGTCCTTGCGGCCGGACTGCACCGCGAGCGAAGCCCATGTGGTCGGATGCGGATCGGCGATGACAAGCAATTCCAGCGCCTGGAGTCCCTTCAGCGATTCGGGAATTCGCGTAATGCTGTTGCTGGCGTGTCCCTGCACGAACACTGCCTTCACATTATCCTTTTGGGCCACGTCGGCTTTCGGAAGGATGACCGCGTCGAACCAGCGCGTCAGCGGAATGCCGGGTGTTTCCATCGTTTTCTTGTCATCGAAACGCGACACCAAGTAGTCGTATTCAACCTCCCAGACACGCGACCAGTGCTTCCAGGCACCTTCGGCCAGGCCGTAGTAGAAAGGCAGCGTCACGATATCGAGCCCGACATCGGTCGCGCCTTGCACGTTGTCATGCCCGCGGAAGATATTGGCGCCAGTGCCGGGCTTGCCGACGTTGCCGGTGAGCAGCAACGCGATGCAGCTCGCGCGCACATTCGCCGTGCCGACCGTATGTTGGGTCTGCCCCATGCACCAGATCAACGTCGCGGGCTTTTCCGTCGCAAACATCTTGGCGACGCGCTCAAGCTGCGCGCCCGGAACACCACTGACGCGTTCGACTTCTTCCGGAGGCCACTTCTCCACTTCCTTGCGAAGATCGTCGAAGCCGTAAACGCGTTGCTGGATGAATTCCTTGTCCTCCCAGCCATTCTTGAGGATATGCCACATCATTCCGTACAGAACCGGAATATCCGTTCCCGGCCGCAGCCGCACATAGTCGGTCGCATGTGCGGCGGTTCGCGTCATGCGAGGATCGATCACGACGACATTTGCCTTGTTCAGCTCGGCACCTTCTAGAAGGTGTTGCAGCGAGACCGGATGCGCTTCGGCGGGATTACCGCCCATAATGATCTGCGTTTTGGAGTTGCGGATATCGTTGAAGCTGTTGGTCATCGCGCCGTAGCCCCAGGTGTTGGCCACGCCGGTCACAGTTGTCGAATGGCAGATGCGCGCTTGGTGATCGGTGTTGTTGGTGCCCCAGAACGCACCGAGCTTGCGGAACAGATACGAACCTTCGTTCGTCATCTTCGCCGAGCCGAGCCAATATACCGAATCGCCGCCGGACTTCTCGCGAAGCTGCATTAACTTGTCGCCGATCTCATTGATCGCCGTCTCCCATGAAACGCGCGTCCATTGCCCGTTGACAAGTTTCATGGGGTAGCGGAGGCGACGCTCGTCATGGACGAGTTCGCGCACCGACGCGCCCTTGGCGCAGTGCGAGCCGCGATTGATCGGCGAATCCCAGCTCGGCTCCTGTCCTATCCAGACACCGTTCAGCACCTCTGCAGTAACGGTGCAGCCGACGGAGCAATGCGTACACACGCTCTTGCGAACCGTCGCGCCCGACGTCAGCGGCCCCGCAGCCGCGGCTTCGGCCTTGCGGACGGTGCCAAGTGGCAGCGTGCTCAACGCGGCAAGGCCGCCGGCGGCCAGACCTGAGCGACGCAGGAACGTACGGCGATCGAAGCCACTTCCCTGCTCGGTCAATATCCCGAGAGCCGAACCCCCGCGCACGCTTTGCGCATTCTGTCGCTGCGCTCTCTTGATCAGCACGGCAGCCTCCTTCAGCCCGGATAACGGTTGACGCGGTAATACGCCTTGACGTCGTCGGTTACCCGATAGCGGGATTTGCGCTTCTCATCGTAGGTCTCGCTATCGGCCTTGGCGGACGACGCAAGCGGCGATACAGCCAGCACGCCGACACCCAGCGCGCCGACGCCGACCCCGCGCAGGAAACCACGACGTCCGACGGCTGCTTCGCCGTCATCGTTGTCGTTTTTCATCGCGAGTCCTCCTTGTGACCGTTCGATTACCGTTCAGTTGGCGAGCGTAAAGGCCTCCGCTTCAATCTCCAGAAATAGGCGGCCAAGCGACCCGACTGATCGATAGAAATTCGCGCCGGCAGCGTTCTCCATATCGGCGAACAAGCGCCCCATCCAAGGCGCGACATGCCTCTCAAACATCAGGCGCTGTGTTTCTCTGGAAGCCGGGATGCCGCCGCCTGCCAGACCGGCCATGATCTCGCATAGTGTCGACGCATGATCCTCGGGCTCGAAATTGTTCTCGACGCGTTCAATGCCGAGCGCAGCAAGATCCTGTCGCAAGCGCGACAGCGGCCGTTCGTTGAGGAAGCCGGTAAGATAGAACGATGCGTAGGGCAATAATTCGCCTCGCCCCAGGCCGATGAACAAGTCGAAGTATTCGCGCTCGACGACGGCGGGAGCGATTGTCGATGCCGCTTCTGCCAGCCGGGCGTGCGCCAATTCCAGTGGCGTCGCATCGCCGTGCAGCCGGGCAATCTGTGCGAGCAACGTATCCGACGGGGCGCGCGACAACAGCGTGGCAAGCAGCGCATATTCCTGGGCACGGCCGATATCAACGTCGTCAACGTCATCAGCCACGGCCAACTCGCTATAAAGATCAGGACGAAGTTCTATGCGTGATATGCCGGTTACGGCTTCAACAGCGATCACCCGCTCGGCGGGGACCCTGTTCCAGTTCGATACCGATGGCTGCGTGATGCCTATTCTGCGGGCAAGCTCGGCCTGTCCACCAGCCACCTGAATTGCCCGATTTAATCCTGAATCGCGCATGTTCATTTCCCGAGCGGGCGCCCCAATGCGCCTCTTCTCTTTGGAACCATTAAAAGTTAGGCCCGCGCGCTGACGATCGTCAATGGCCAACTATAGGATCTGCCTATATCTTTCGTCGCAATGCTATCTTGGCAATGCGCTGCCGTGAGTAGGACGAGCAACTAAGGTTCCATCATCTCTTCGCTGACCGTTCTTTTGCCGTTCGCGGAGGTCAGGGTCAGGGTCCAGATCTTGCGTCGCAACATATTCCGGCTCGATCGGTTCCGCTCTGCAAACGATTTGTTCGACCGGTACTGCGGCTACATCAGACACCTCCGGCGACTCATTTCGGTCAGCCTTCGCCGACGGAGCCGGTTCAGTTCCGGAATTCGGAGCATCAAGGCCCGCGATGTCGTCGGTCGCGCGCCGCACGCCACCAACGATCTTGGCGACCAGATCGCGCAGCTGTTCCGGTGTATAGTCCAGCGGACCGAACCCCGGCATCGCATCGGGATCATTGAAATCCCAGGCATTCTCGGCAAGCCCGACGAAGTCGCGGATTGTCGGGTCTGCGATCCAGGCACGACGGAGCGCTTCACGACTCAATGCCAGCGGAACGCCCTTGCGCAGGAACGCCGTGACGTCGGTGGTCGCTGATATCGACTCAAGCGACGGCAATGTCGCCAGATCGAATTCCTCGACACCGTTCGACGGTGGCGGGACGCTCTCGTCCTCCTGTCCCTCGTTCTTCTGCTCCTCGTTAGCCTCGGAAACAGGCGCTTCGGACCGGGCGGATACGCTCGCCGTGCGTTTGCGGCGTGACCAACGGCTCAGGAAGCTGTTGTCCGTCATTCGTCCCGACCTCCGCGTGAGCGCCGCCCGAGTGCTTCGAGATTCGCGCGACCACGCTTACGCTTGACGAACTCTTCCCTCTCGACGTGGTGTTCGGCGATGAACCGTTCAATGGCGCCGCGGATAACATCCGGCATTGGCACCGGTTCGACAAGATTGGCCGATGCGTCAGTGAAACTCTCGCCCTCGGCAGAATCGGCCGTAACCGCCGTGACCGCATAAGGCCACGGACCTTCGGACGGGCTCATAATCACCCAGATGCTGGCTGCGCCGGAGGCCAGATTTTCGCGATAACGCCCCGTCTCCGAGCGATAGAGATCGAGTGCAGCACTCCCGGCATAATAAAGCGTGCTATCTGCCCCTTCGCGCAACATCGTCCATGGCTCAATGTCCGGCGCGTCGGGTAGCACGCCGACCGCGCGCCAGATAAAATCGGTCCAGTCCGATGCCGCCGCGCGGCGTTCGATCACCACGCCGACGGGAATGCGCACAAGCGGTAACGCGGCAGGACTCAACTTGCGGCCTCCAGATGCTTGACGGGCAGCCCGGTGACCAGATTCTGCGGTTTCATGCGCAGAATTTGGTCGGGCGATGCCGCCAAGATCAGATAAACTGGCTCATTCATCCGCCCATCGATGATGGCTGTATGATCTGAAAACACAAGCTGGAAAAGCGCCACGACGCGGCCCGCCATGCCGTCGTCGAGGACTTCGTTATTCCAGAGCCGGTCACCAATCCTGGTCGCCTCAGAGTCAAGCCCCACGTACCAGGTGAACCCTGCATCGCGCAGTTCCGCGAGCGGCTCGATCGTCACATCGACAGAGAGCAGATGCCGGATCCAGCGGGTCATTGCTTCTGCAAGGGCTGCCCGACCACGCCCTCCGGCCGAGAGATCCAGCCCCAGGTCAAACATATCGCTGCGACGCCAATAGCTGGCTGCAGTCGCGTCGTCCATGACCTCGATCTGTCCGTCGGCGGGTATTTCCAGCAACGACAAGAGCGGCGTCACGGGCGCCGGATTCGCGCTCGCGATCCATTCCTCATCGGCCGCTATCATGGATTGTTGATTCAGCATGATGTGCTGCGGTCGGAAAAACAGTTCGCCGGCACGTAAAACGAACGGATCGTCGCAGCCATCGAGCGCGTTGCGCAGGATGACGTGTGTGAGCTGATTGACGAACAGCGGCGGCAATGTCATCGCCCCGCTACGCATCAAGGCGAGATAGGCGGCCTCGAGCGTCTGGTGGCGCAACAACAGCTCGCGAAACGTCAGCACAAACTGCCAGTTTTCTCGCGCGTCGGGATCAGCGATTGCGGAAATGTCGGCCGCCTCAACGGACCGTCGTGGTTGAGCCAGCAACGCCGCATGCAATTTTCGCTCGAACGCGCAAGCATCCGTTGGCGGCATCAATTCGGGCCGGATGAAATAGGCCTTGAGAAATTCGTCGGTGGCGATCAGCCCACCGCTCGGTCCGCGGTCGAGCAGATGATGGCCACAGGATATCCAGAAATCCCTCATTCGTGCTCACGCTCCACGGAGATGCCGGCCAGATCGATCTCGTCCGCCGATGGTTCGGCGTCATCGACTTCCAGAAACGAGAATGCGCGATGGGGTTGCGATCCGCAGCGCGACCGCAGCGTACGAAATGTTTCGCGGATCTCGCCATTCTCTACCGTGCGGTGGACCGCGATCAAGATGCCCGCTTGGTCATTGCAAAGCGATTCGGCGAAACCGACCTCTTCCTCCGCCGCCCTTCGCGCGGCGGCGAGATCAGGCGCGCCGAGCCGCTCGATCAAACGTCGCGCAAGCAAGTCCACGACCGTATCGCGATCGCCATCGTTCACGTCCACGATCTGAACGAGAGTTGACCAACCCCACGATTGCAGGCCGAGAAATCCGCTGCGAAAGGCGGAGCGCGCCTTGCCGTGCAGCGTCGTCGGGTCATCACTCCAGAACCGGAAGGTGCCCGGCACCGCCCATTCGCCCGGCTCGGCGGCCGGGTCGAACACAAACGTATCCGATGGATCGAGTGCGATTGTCCGGAGCAGCTTCACAGGCGCGGCCCTCCCGTGTCCGGATCGAGCCACGATGGCGCATTCAATGCCGGCAGCAATTCACGGCGCACGGCGCCGGTGTCGCCTGTCCGGCGCGCAAGCAAGTCGCCATTCTCGGCAATCTCGCGGACAGAGCCGGGCGAGCGCGGCAACCGTTGCGCAAATTGCCGCGCCAGGCCGTCAAATCCGTCCGATTGCCAGACATCGATTGACGTCATCAGGTGGCGCGCAAAAGCCTCGGTCAGCTTTGCGGCACCGACATCGCCGAAACCTTCCTGCTCGAGCGCCGACGCGAGGGGATGCGCGCCGGGCTCCTCCCCCGACATCAACACCGTACGGATCATGGCGCCGAATACCAGCCATTGCGGCCGTTCATCCTCCCTCGTGCCCCTTGGCCATCCAAGACGTCCGCCGCCAGTCAGACCACCATCGATGCGAATGGCATCCGGCCAGTCGACTGTCACCGATTTCCCCGGCGGCGCATGGGCCAGCAGGGCGTCGCTCAATGCGACCATGCCGGCGTAAATGGCGCGGCGCGCCGTGCGCAGCGGTTCATCCGGCTCCAGAACCACCGCGAATTCCGCAACGTCGAAACGTCCGACATAGACCAGCGTGCCGGCCCCGCATTGCGACGCAATATCCACCGCATGGGTGAATGCATCCGAGCGCTCGCGCAGCGTCACCAGCGTAAACGGCGGCGGCAGATCGAGAACCTGCTCGAAGGGTGCGCGGACGCGCATGGTCGGCGACAAGACGACCTCCGGCGACTATTTCATTCGTTCCTATATAGCTATAGGCTTCTGACTTCCGATACGAGTCCCGTGACTGGCGATAAACGCAGGCAGCGGCAATGGCGGATCGACCCCGGAAAATTCTGATGTGCTCGTGCGAGGACACGATGAGCCTGGATTCGGCCGCGGTCCGAATGGCGCACCCCGACGCCGAGATTTCCACCTTTTGTCACATGTGCCGGACGGAGGTGGAGCGATTCCGGAATGCGCTGCAAGACGGCACCGCGCTGACTGTCGGCTGTACGCAAGAAGCGCCGCTATTCTCGGAATTGGCCGGCGAGCGCGATGCGCCGATCAGATTTGTCAACGTACGCGAAACCGCAGGCTGGTCCATGCAGGGAGCAAAGGCGGGTCCGAAAACGGCCGCGCTGCTCGCGCTCGCAACTGAGCCAGCACCGGACTTTGCGCTGGTCAGCCTGTCGAGCGAAGGCGTTATCCTGATTTACGGTCGGGACGAACGCGCGATCGAGGCCGGCAACCTGTTGGCCGATCAACTCGATGTTACTGTCCTGGTCAGCCAACCGGACGCGCTGGAGCCGCCCAGCGTCGTCACGTTCCCGATCGTCAAGGGAACCATCCGTGCAGCGACAGGCCATCTCGGCGCGTTTGAGCTGACGGTCGACGATTACGCGCCAGCGCGGCCATCCTCACGCGACAAGCTGATATTCGAACCACGGCGCGACGGAGCGGTCTCGCGTTGCGATCTCATACTTGATCTCACCGGCGGCGCTCCGTTGTTTCCGGCACACGATCTGCGCGACGGTTACCTGCGGGCCGATCCCAAGGATCCGGCAGCGGTGCTGCGCTCCGTGCTCAAGGCCCGCGATCTTGTCGGCAGCTTCGACAAGCCACGGTACATCAACTTCAACGCGGATCTATGCGCCCATTCGCGTTCGAATATCGTCGGATGCCACCGATGCCTTGATCTCTGTCCGACCAGCGCGATCATGCCCGACGGCGACCATGTCACCATCAATGCGGAAATTTGCGCCGGATGCGGCCAATGCGCCGCGGCATGTCCGACCGGAGCCGCGTCCTACACGTTGCCTCCGGCGGACGTGCTGCTTCACAAATTGCGCGCGATGCTGATGGCATACCATAGTGCCGGCGGCGCCGATGCCATCGTGTTGCTACACGATGGCGAACATGGCACTCCACTGATCGAGGCGCTCGCGCGTCACGGCGAGGGCCTTCCCGCCAACGTCCTGCCGCTCGGCCTCAATGAGGTGACGCAGGTCGGGCTGGAAGCGATCGTGGCGGCCTTCGCGTATGGCGCTGCGGGCTTGCGGCTGTTGTTGCGGGCAAAACCACGCCACCCGACGGTCGGACTTGGCAAAACGACGGCGCTGGCCGAGACGATCCTCGCAGGCCTCGGGCTCCATGGCCCGCGCGTTTCCACCATCGAAACCGACGACCCGGATGCTTTGGGCGCGGCATTGTACAGCATTGCGCCTACCGCGCCTGTCCAGCATCCGGCAAGCTTCAGGACCGTCGGCAGAGCCCGCGACGTTCTGCGTTTCGCATTGCGTGAATTGCATCGGGTGGCGCCGGCGCCGGTTGATGTGATCGCGCTGCCCGATGGCGCACCATTCGGCACCCTCGAAGTCGACATCGAAGGATGCACGCTCTGTCTGTCTTGCGTTTCCGCCTGCCCCACCGGCGCGCTGCACGATGACCCGGAACGACCGGTGCTTCGGTTCACCGAAGATGCCTGCGTGCAATGTGGCCTGTGCCAGGCGACGTGCCCGGAAAAGGTCATCAAACTGGTGCCGCAAATCGACTTCCGGGCAGCCACGGCGCCCGCACGCACGCTGAAGGAGGAAGAGCCGGCGCTCTGTATCCGTTGCCACAAGCCATTCGGTGTCAAAAGTACCATCGACCGGGTCGCAGCAAAGCTGGAGGGCCGGCACTGGATGTATCCCAATGCCGACAAACGCGTCGATGCCATCCGAATGTGCGCCGACTGTCGCGTCATCACCATGAGCGAGGACGGTTTCAATCCGTTTGTCGGCGTTCCCGAGCGCCCGGCACCACGCACCACAGATGATTATCTGCGCGAACGCGAACAGAAAGCAAAAAGCTGATTTCCGGCGAGCCGGTGCCATGATCAGCGCCTAGCCGCCGGACCGCGGCAGGCGATCAGGGTCGCGGCGGGTCTTTCTTTGACACGGGTGGCGGCCTTAGCGCATTGGGCATCGATGTGCTTGCCGGGTTCGCTGAGCGGATGCGGATACCAAGCACCGGTGCGTTCAAAACGGTGAAAGATCAAGCTTGCCGCAGAAGACCAGCCGTAAATAGGCCGGACGGCAGTTAGGCAGAAAGACGGATGTGTGCCCCGACAACTTCAAAAGCACCAATGCTGGATGTCCAGAACCTGACCAAAACCTATCGTTCGGCGCAGGAACGGATCACCGTTCTTCGCGGTGCCTGCCTGCGCGTTGACGCTGGCGAGAGTGTCGCGCTGACCGGAGAGTCAGGAAGCGGCAAAAGCACCTTGCTGCACCTGATCGCCGGCCTCGATCAGGCGGACAGCGGCTCCATCCGGCTCGACGACACGGAGGTGACTGGACTGGCGGACCGGGGCCGTGCCGCGCTCCGCCGGGACCGGCTGGGACTGGTCTTTCAACAATTCAATCTGATCCCCTCTCTAACCGTCGCCGACAACCTAGCTTTTCAGTCGCGTATCGCCGGGCGTCACAATAGCCAGTGGCAAAGCGAACTTGTCGATCGGCTGGGGCTCGGCGATTTTCTGAAACGATATCCCGAACAACTCTCAGGCGGCCAACAGCAGCGGGTTGCAATCGGGCGCGCGCTTGCGGTCAGGCCGCTTCTGCTCCTCGCCGACGAACCGACCGGCAACCTCGATGAAACGACGGCCGACGAGGTCATGGATCTCGCGCGCGATCTCATCAAGCGAACCGGATGCGGTTTCCTGATGGTCACGCATAGCGCGCGGCTTGCCGCGACGCTGGACCGGCAAGTCCTGCTCAGCGCCGGACTGATCTCGTGAAACAGGGGTTCTGGATCCTCGCCGTTTTGCTCAGCCATTGGCGTCGGCATCCGATGCAATTGACAACCCTCATGGTCGGCCTGATCTCGGCAACTGCATTGTGGAGCGGCGTGCAGGCGCTGAACCAGCAGGCGCGCAGCAGCTACGACCGGGCCGTGGCGGTCTTTGGCGACGCCCGTGTCGCGATGCTGGTTGGGCAGGACTCCACATTTCCTCAGCAACTCTTCATCGATCTCCGGCGGGCAGGATGGCCGGTCTCACCCGTGCTCGAAGGCCGCATTCGCATTCACGGGAAGACATTTCGCCTGCTGGGAATCGAGCCGGTGACGTTTCCAGCGAAGGCAGGATCCATCCCGACGATCGGAAAATCGGACCTGCAAACATTCATCGCGCCGCCGGGCGAGGCTCTGGTCGCGCCGGAGACACTGGCCGAGCTGACCGGGACGGAAGGCACGGCCCTTCGAACAGACGACGGCGAGTCTTTGCCGCCTCTCAAGGTTGAACCGCAGCTTGCGCCGGGCCTTGTGGTTGTCGATATCGGACGGGCGCAGAGTCTTCTTCACCTGCCGAGCCAGATCTCGCGTCTGTTGATCGGCGAAACGCGCCGCGCGCACGCGCCACTGGAAGCTGTCGCCGGTGATAAGCTTCGGTATGTTGCGCCGGACGCTGAAACCGATCTCGAACGTCTGACCGACAGCTTCCATCTCAACCTGTCAGCCTTTGGGCTGCTGTCGTTTCTCGTCGGACTCTTCATCGTCAATTCGGCGATTGGCCTCGCCTTCGAACAGCGCATGCCGATGCTCCGGACCCTGCGCGCCTGCGGGGTATCGTCCCGGATGTTGAACGGTGTGTTGCTGATCGAGTTGCTAATTCTGGCGCTCGCGGCGGGCCTGATCGGATTGGTCTGCGGATATCTGATCGCCGCGGCGTTGCTGCCCGATGTCGCCGCGAGCCTGCAAGGGCTGTATGGCGCCCGGATTCCCGGTCAACTGACGCTTAGACCGGAATGGTGGGTCGCAGGACTTGCGATGGGCGTTGTGGGAACGCTAGTGGCGGCAGCGACGAGCCTCTCGAGAGTAGTTCGCCTGCCTGTTCTCGCAATGGCGCAACCCTATGCCGGGCAGCAAGCCCAGCGTCGATGGCTGCGCTGGCAGGGTCTATGTGCCGTTGCGATGCTTGTGACGGCCGCCGCTGTGCTGACGACCGGCGATTCGCTGATGTCGGGATTCGCGTTGCTGGCGGCATTGCTGCTGGGAGCAGCGCTGGCGTTGCCTGTTCTGCTCGGATTCGTTCTTCGCGCCGGGGAACGAAGCACGCACCGGCCGCTTGTGATGTGGTTCTGGGCCGACAGCTGCCAGCAACTTCCGGGACTATCGCTCGCGCTCATGGCGCTGCTGCTCGCGCTCGCGGTCAATGTCGGCGTCGGAACCATGGTCGAGAGTTTTAGCAAGACGTTCGCCGCATGGCTGGATGGACGACTCGCCGCGGATGTGTATGTCAATGCGCGCGACGATGCACAAGCGCGCGACATCCAAGCAAGCCTGCATGCGCGACCCGAGGTCACCGCGATCCTGCCGAGCGGCCGCGCCGAGATCGATATCGACGGCTGGCCGGTGGAGATTCTAGGCCTCGCCGATCACGCTACCTATCGCGACCGCTGGCCTTTACTCGAGTCCGAACCCAATGCGTGGGACGCCGTCAAGTCAGGCGAAGGCGCGCTCGTCAGCGAACAACTGGCGCGCAGACTGAAGCTTGGGGTTGGAAGTCGGCTGAATCTCAGAACAGCCGGCGGCGACAACGCCGTGGAGATTGCCGCGATTTATGCCGATTACGGCAATCCGAAAGGACAGATCGCAATCGATATCGATGCCTTCACAAGCCGGTTTCCAGATCTGCCGCGAACCCGTTTCGGCCTGCGCGTGATCCCCAGCAAGATCGCGCCGCTGATCGACGACTTGCGACAGACGTTTCATCTCGATGAGAGCCGTCTCTCGGATCAATCGACGCTGAAAGCGGAATCAACACGGATTTTCAACCGTACGTTCGCCGTGACCGCCGCGCTGAATACATTTACGCTCAGCGTCGCCGGCATTGCGCTGCTCACAAGCCTGCTGACCCTGAGCAATTCCCGCCTTCCGCAACTGGCGCCGTTGTGGGCACTCGGCCTGACGCGGCGGCAATTGGCCGGCATCGAGCTTCTTAAGACCATGTCCGTCGCGTTCATCACCGCGCTGCTGGCGCTGCCGCTCGGATTGCTGGTGGCCTGGTGCCTGATCGCGGTGGTCAACGTCAGGGCATTCGGCTGGCGCCTCCCCTTCCATGTCTTTCCGCTGCATCTGGTCGAACTTCTCGGCGTCGCGATGCTAGCGTCGCTGCTGGCGATGCTGGTGCCGGTGGTCAGGCTGATCCGAATGCCGCCGGCGCGACTGATCAAGGTCTTCGCCGATGAGCGTTAGTGCAAAGCTCACACGCCGGGCGTTCGCAACAGCGCTCGCCGTGTTCGGCCTCGACCGGCGGTTGTCACTGGCGCAGGGTTTCGCCGGTCTTGGTGTTGATGCTTCCGGATTTGCCACGGTCACGCCCGGCCGAAAGTTCGTGTTTCCCGACGACCACGGTCCTCATCCGGATTACCGAATTGAGTGGTGGTACCTCACGGCCAATCTCAGGGATGCTGCCGGCAACGCCCTCGGCGTGCAGTGGACGCTGTTTCGCCAGGCGATGCAGCCGGGGCCACAACGGGAGGGCTGGGCCAATCAACAAATCTGGATGGGACATGCTGCAGTCACACGCGCCGATACTCATCGTTACAGCGAAACCTTTGCGCGCGGCGGCATCGGTCAGGCAGGCGCGGATGCGGACCCGTTTCGCGCGTGGATCGATTCATGGCAGATGCGCGGGTTGGAACGAATGTCCGCGATCAACGTCTCGCCGCTCCGGATCAATGCATCGGGCGCCGATTTCAGCTACGCCCTGAAGCTCGATGCGATCAAGCTGCTCGTGCTCGAAGGCGATGCCGGCTACAGCGTGAAGTCTGAAAGCGGACAGGCCTCCTACTACTACAGCCAGCCATATTTCACGGTGGACGGGACAGTCACGATCGACAGCAAGTCCATGAACGTCAGCGGGCAGGCCTGGATGGATCGGGAATGGAGCAGTCAACCGCTGGCGTCGGATCAGACCGGATGGGACTGGTTCTCCCTGCACCTAGGAACCGGCGAAAAGCTGATGCTGTTTCGCTTGCGGCAAACCCAAGGCATGCCTTCTTTTGCAGGCAACTGGATCGGATTGGATGGGCAATCGGTTGCACTCTCACCAGAGTCCATTGATATGACTCCCGTGGCGATGACCGACGTCGCGGATCGCAAGCTGCCGACGAGCTGGCGCATCGCCATTCGCAATCGCGGCGTGAGGATCGAAACTATTCCGCTGAATCCACGAAGTTGGATGGGGACGAGCGTTGCCTATTGGGAAGGTCCAGTCAGCTTCACCGGCACCCACCGGGGTGTCGGCTATCTCGAAATGACGGGTTACTGATCGGAATTGCCAGCCAATAGAAATGATTTAGGTCGGACTCGAACGGCGATTGACACGCGGTGAATGGGGATAGTGGATTATCAGGTCTTCAGCCTTGATGCCGGCAGTCACAATTGACGCCGCACAGCCTCGAGCGCACGAGCTTCAGCGCGAATGCGGATCGCGAGTACCAGCGCGTTCAGAACAGTGAAGATCGACGCTATTACCGCCAGATGGAGAGCGAGCGGCAAAACTGCGATTTCTGCGGCGACGATCGCGTAGTTGGGATGTGACAAATATCTGTAAGGTCCCGCCGCGATCATCGGCGCGTCAGGCAATACGATAATGCGCGTGGTCCATCGTGCTCCAAGCGTTGCCAATACCCAAAAGCGAAGGGCCTGTAACAGAATAAAAATCGAAAGACCGACCAGACTTACGTCCTGATCACGACCCCATATCCACAACGTAACTAGCCACGCAGCATGGACCGCGACCAAGAACGGATAGTGATCCGGCGCAATCTCGATTGCGCCTTGCGCCAGTAGCCTGCGGGTGTTGTATCGGGACAGAACGAGCTCGCCTAACCGTTGCAGGGTGACCAGCGCGAGAATGAGGGTGGCGAGGGTCACGCGGTGTGACGCAGAGTGACGCAGCTTGCGGTGAAGCCCGGCCCAAGCGAAGTCACAAGCGCTCGTGCCGGCAGGCCCCGCGCGCAGGCGCGTTCGAGCACAAACAGGACCGTAGCCGCCGACATATTCCCATAATCGGCAATAACCGATCTCTCGTGGTCGAGTGTCCCCTGATCAAGCGAAAAAGCCCGCTCGAGCGCGATAATGACTTTCGTACCGCCGGGATGGCAAATGAAGCGATCGATATCTCCGATCGCAAGACCCATCCCGGATAGAATTTCTGTCACCGCGGACTTCATGTGCGCCGTCACGAAGTCCGGGATCGTGCGCTGGAAGATTACGCCAAATCCTTCGGGGTCTACACGCCATCCCATGATATTCAGCGTGTTCGGCCACAGATACTCGCCGGTCGCCTCGATGCGTGTTGCACCTCCATCTCCGGCGCGCAGCACGACGGCGGCGGCCCCATCGCCGAATAGACTGGCCGCCACGATATTGGCCTTGGTCAATTCATCGTGGCGGACTGCGAGTGTGCAAAGTTCAAGGACCACCAACAGCACATTGGTGCCGGGCCGCGCTTGCGCCAGCCGTGATGCGATGGATAATCCAGTTACGCCACCTGCGCAGCCCAGTCCAAAGACTGGCACGCGCGACACATCCGACCGAAAACCAAGTTTCCCGGCGACGCGGGCCTCCAGCGTTGGTGTGGCGATTCCGGTCGAACATACCGTGACGACGGCGTCGATGTCAGAGGCGTTGAGATCGGCGCGAGCGATAGCCGTGAGAGCGACGTCGACGAACAAGGCTTCCGCGCCTTCGAGAAAGGCCTGAGTTCGCTCCGGCCAGCCACGCGGCTCGTAGTACCATTCGATCGGTTTGACGCCGTAACGGTGCTGTATGCCAGTATTGGCGAAAAGAGCGGAGAGCGTTTCAAACTGCGGATATAGCGAGCCCAAGATGGCACGCGCCGCTTCGAGGATTTGCGTCTGATGAAATACATGTGGTGGAACTCCGGTCGCTATCGAGACTAGAGCGGCCGTTTGCGTCATACAGTTACTCCTGCCCTTGTGGTGTCCGCATCTGAACCCGCAGCAGACGCGATCCGTCGCGCGGGGCTGATGCCGATGCCGACCGCAATCACCGCGCCACAGCGCCCTTACATCTTGACCGTCACCTTGCGGTTCTCGCCGAGGTTCGGCTTCTCTCCGGTCAACCTCGCCTTGGCGAACTCGAAGATGGTCGCCACGGCACTCGCCGGTCCATCCCACAATTCCCCAGTAAAAGGCTCAATCCGCAACAAGCATACATTGGGATCGCTTGGTCCTCCTGGCCACCAGAATTCATCGGTCTTTCGCCATACCGCCTTTGTCTTCTCCGCATCGCGGATGATGCAGGCGCGACCGGTGATCGACAGGTAGGCCTTATCGTTCGAATCGATAAAGATGAGGCCGACATCGGGCTTGGCCTCAATCTCCTCCTCCTTCGCGCTGTGAATATCGGTTACGAAAAAAATCAGGCCAGCGCCGCGATCAGGCCTTGCTTCCAGCGGCCGCGCACGCAGCCCATCAGCGAATTGCGTCGTCAGCATGCAAACGCCTACCTTTTCAATGATGTCCCAGATGCGATCGATGTTGTTTTCCTTGTTCATGTTGACCACCAGCTTCATGTGATGTCGTCGGTAATTTGAGACTTCGAAAAATGGGTTCTTCGCAAAGCTCTGCGCCTGTCGAGACGACCGCCGCGTTTTTCTAAATGAAGACAACTACCGGCGAGGATCTTCCGTGATAACCACCCCATCATCGGCTAGATTTCTTCTTCGGAACCTTTTTGCCCTTCTTGCGCGCCTTGGAGAGGCCGATCGCGATCGCCTGTTTTCTGCTTTTGACCTTGCCGCCCTTGCCGCCGCGTCCGCTTTTTGCCGTGCCCTTTTTGTAACTGCGCATTTCCTTTTCTACCGTGCGACCCGCACTCTTCGAATAGCTGCGTGTCTTTGCCTTCTTCCTTGCCGTTTTTGCCTTCTTCGTGGCCATGAACTTTTTCCTCCGTATGGCGGACGCGGCTTGTACGGCTCAGTATCGGTTTGGGATAATCCCCAGCAAGTGGCGAAGTTCCCGTCATCAAAAAGCTCGGCGCTCGCACCGGGCTCACGGCAGTTCGATGAGGCGAACAATAAGGCGTCCCGCATCAGCGATCACATGGCACCTCGGCGCACCAAGGCCTAACCTCATCAAGATCGTTTCTTGGGATGGGTACGCTTACGCCCCCGGAGCTCTAGCCGAGATGGATCGTTGCAAATCTTTGTCCACCTGCTTTACGTGAAGACCGCCCGGCAAGACCTGCCCGCCCTGTTCGTCTGCGACTGGAATATCCGTAATCAGGCCCGATCGCAGTGCTCGCCTCCAGGCATCGAGTTCAGTAGGCGCGGCTGCACCGATGCATTGATCACGATAGAACAGAGCGTAAGCCATCTTCCTCTCCCCTCAAGATATCGTTATTAACGCGCCGGAAAGAGAATCGTCCCCTGTGCATCCTCGCCGACACATTCACTTTCATATGAATGGCTTGCCTCCGGTGACCGCGACGGTGGTTCCGGATGTGTAACTCGAGGCGGAGTAACTCGAGGCGGGTCGGCCAGCATGACGTAGGCCGTCGCCAATTCGGCGCTTCATCGGTCGGCGCACGATTGTTAGGCCTGCTTGGCCAGATACCCCGCATGCTGTGCTTCTAGCCAGGGTATGACGTCGGCATCTGCATTGTGGCAGGACCGGCAGGCCACAATCCCTGCCTCCGGAAGACCGGTTTCAAAGATTTGGCACGCGATGCGTCGTTGCTCGGAACACTCGTCGGCGGAGCCGCCGGGAGTTGACTGAAATACGCCGCCGCGAGTTCGAGCACATGATTTGAGAAATCCCCGATTCCGCTCATTTGTCCGTTATCGTTGGCGCGCAGCCCAGAGCGAAAATCACGCAACTCTTTTTCGATATAAGCGCGCTTTTGACCCGCAAGATTGGGAAAATGCGCTGTTGCATACCGCCGGAAAGCTCGGCGGGATAGTGTTTGGCAAACCCGGTCAGCCCGATCATCTCCAAGAAATGGTCCGCGATCGGCAATGCTTCAGCACGCCTCCTTCCGGTACGCAGAGGACCGAAAGCGATGTTGTCGCGAACAGTCTTCCAGGGAAAGAGTGAATACTGCTGAAAGACCATGCCACGCTCGGGACCTGGCCGCTCGACGATGCGGCCATCAACCGTAACCGCGCCAGACGACGGTCGGATGTAACCCGCGATGCAATTGAGTAAGCGCCGGCAGATGGGCCCCGAATTCCGTCGGCTGAGCGAGAGTACTGTTCACGCGATCTCCGGAAGAAATTCGGCTTGCCGCGTCGCGGATTGAACGCTCGGGTTTAACCACGACGCGCGCCTGCATGACCTTGCGGGGCCGAACGCAGTTTGCCGGATCGGTCGACCGATATTGGCAATTGAGGTCGAACAATCGACCGAGGCGAACCTTTCGTGCCAACGCGATTTAGGTGTTCGTCGGCCAGTGTCGCGTGTGGAACCAGGTGCGGTACTCCGACGACATCTTCGCGCGTTGCGCCTGCGGCGCGTGCCGCTTGCACGTGGATGCCTCCTCGCTGCCTTCCGACGCGCCCCACCTCACCTCGACGCAGTCGTTCGGGTTATAGGCCATCTCGAAGTGCGTTGCCCGGTCGATGACCTCCTTGAGCGAAAGCGTCCACTGCGAGCCATCGCTGCGCGTGTAGGATATTTTTCGCGAGGCAAGCTCGGACGCAAGCACCCCTTGCAATTCGCTTTTCACGTCCTCGATGCTCTTGTTGTTCGGCATCGCGTAGCGCGGCGCCCGCCGAATGACGCGATCGGGAAATCCCCGCACGACATCGATCGCGATCAACAAACGGAAATCTCGCGCCGGAGTAGAGTAATCCTCCCAGGCTCCCGTCGTCCCGAAGATCGAGGAGCCGTTGGGCATCGCCACCTCTCCGGCGTGCTTTTGCTGATATTGGCGCCCGTTTTCGACTGAGGTAACACGCGTCTTCACCTGTTCGTTCAGACTTTCGATGGCATCTGTCATCGCTTTCACGGGATCAAGCGGCTCCGGCGACATCACGTCATCCATGTGATCGTAAAAATCCTCGGCACTCATCTTTGTTTGATCGAGCGAAAAATCAGCGTACTGGGGATTGTTGGTAATTTCGGCGTTGACCAGCCGCCGCAACGAGCCGCTTTTGTCGCGCACGATCGGCCGAAAGTGCTTGAGGCCCGGGCTGCCCAACGCAGGATCGTGCACGAACAGGAAATTGCCGCGCCAGAAGCGCTTTCGTGTAATCGAGCCGTCGGGCTCGGCATCGACGGCGAGGAAGACACCCGGCTTGCCGTTCATCTCCGGCACGCGATGTACGAGCATCAGCACGTGGCCGTAGGGATCGGCGTACATCGTGCCCGGACGGAGCGCTTCCTGGGTCAGCGAGACAGTGTAGAAATCGGTGTTGTCCTCACTCGCGGTGACGCGCGCGGCGCCAGTATGCACGACGTCGCCGACGTCCCGCAGATATTCGTTGAACGTCGTCGGCCGCTTTGGCAGTGCCTTCGGCGGAGCCGCAGGCGTCTCGGCCGACTGCGGCTGCGGCTGGGCAAACCCGGGCAGAATCATAGGCGTTTGCCCGGGCGGCGTGGCGTTGGCGATCGCAGCCGACGCAATTTCCTGTTCGGGAGGCGGCGGCGGACGCGTGACCTCGGGATGCTCCATGTCGAACCACTGGTAGCACTTGGGCGCCTTGCCGCGGGTGCCACGCGAGCAATTGGAGTAGCCGAAGGGGAGCCCCATCTTGTAGGCAAAATAGGCGCGCAGAAAGTATACGAAATCCGCGCAGTCGGGGCGAAGGCCCGTCCGCACATTGTCTTCACCGCGGCCTAGAAAGTTGAACAGGAAATTGCGCGACCGGTCGCGCAGGACTTCATGCCAGGCTTTCCAAGACAAATCCTGATCGGGGGGCGCGTCGAATAGCTTTTCGATCCATGCCGAGAACAAGGATTCCGTCGCGTGATTCCAGCTGTTACGTACCTTCCAAAAGGCACCGGACGGAATAGGCATGGGGTTTGGCTTGTGCGCGCTCACGGAGATATCGCGTGTGATCGTGCTGCAACCCGCCGTTGCGTGGTCGAGCGTCAGGGTGGCGTGCCACGTACCCGCGGCCGGCGCGGCGACCTCCGCGAACCAGGAGTACGGCGCGCCGCCGTGCCGCTCAGACGATTTGGCCGCGACGCTTCCGTCGGGCGCGACCAGCGAAATCACGCCCTGGAGCGGCTTTTCGGTAACGATCATGACGCGCAGCGGCGCCCCCTTCCAAGGCGCGAGCGGGGAGGGCAAGATCGAGAACCCGGTCGCCTGCTCACACGGGCCTGACGCCGCTTCGGCCGGCGGATCTACCGTCGCGAACATGAACGCTGCCGCTGCGGCAGCAGCAAACCGGCTAGCGAGACGCATCTTGACAACCTTTCTAGAGAAACCGGGAACTACACTCGGCCCTGCCGGTCTCAGGTGGGAATAGCGACGTCCACGGCTCGTCACACTAACGCCTTCACGCTCCATCACTACCCCCGTTGAGGTCAGCTGCTACCAGCCGTCGAAGTTCTCAAAGCAACGGCCGGCATGCTGAATAACTGAGGACCACGATTGTCAGGCAAAACGCCGTAGATGTGGCGAAAATCGGCGCGGCGCGACTTTCTCAAAGGTTATTGCGGCGCGGCCACGCAGAAGTCAGCGACGCTGACCATTGTAGGTTGGTCCGGTTCGGGTCATCAACTGACGTTTGCTTCCAGAAAATTACTTGGCCCACATCGCACCCTCACTGACGGCGCTTCGAGTCAAGAGTGACCTCAAGCGCTTCCACGACGGAAAGCGATCCGGCATTGATTTAAATCAAGGTCAGCCTCCCCGGCACTGAAAGAATTCCATTGCTATGCTCTCAGCTGACCATGCGTCGAAAACCTCGACCATCAGTCGGCTGAGTTCGTTCCTGTGTCAACCACGGCGGAGGAAGTCATGAAGTTCGTCAAAGCAGTGCTTTTAGCCGCACTTGCCGTCACCACCACCGGCACATTTGTCCCACGAGGTGAAGCCGCGCCGTTGCCAACCAGCATCGCCGCAATGAAAGCCGCGCTAGACACGCCTGTCGTGCAAGTGCGTTACGGCCGCTGGGGCTATCGAGGTGGGATCGGCTATCGCGGCGGCTGGGGTCACAGGGGCTGGGGGTACGGAGGATGGGGTTTGGGCGGCCTCGCGGCAGGCGCGATCGTCGGCGGCGCCATCGCACGTTCGGCCTATTACGGCGGCGCTTATCCTTATTACGGTGGAGCCTATGCTTATGATAGCGGCTATGCCGGCGACTATTGCTCTCCGTACGGCTACGGCGGCACTTATCCTGGCTACACCGCGCGGCGTTATTATTACGGCTGGTAATCTCTGGATTGATCCCTTGATTGCCTGAACCGAGTTCTCCCAGAGCATGCGGCGCATGAGGAGCGCGCTACGAAGTGGAGACGTCGTGAAACCATGACGCCGGAGTGCTCGTCCGGCGCACCGGTTTACGCCTACCTCAATCCCAAGGGCGAGCGCCGGTAGCCGCTATCGCGGGCCTCATTCCTGCATACGAAGCTGCCAGCATGTCCCGATGCAAAGCGCTTCTGACCTTTCAGGTAGTAGCGCTCTCTTCCGAAATCGAGCCAGACAACCGTATCCCTCGGACAATGGCGTTGCGCCTGGGATTCATAACGGAACGGCGTAAGAACTTGCGCCGTCGCACTATATGGCTCAAATGAGATGAGGGCTAAAAACGCAGCAGAACAGCCGCAGAAATTTGCTCGCATGTGGCCGCCTGTTTATTGACCCCGGTACATCGCAACACATTTCCCAATATTGCGCAAACCAGGCTTTTTCAGCCACCCGCAGGACAGGGGCGCGACCTGGAGCATCAGCAGGCGTAGGACTAATAATTCCTCCGCAGTTCGGTCCATGTTGATCTAGCAGTCTGCTGAAAAACCGCTCGCGCGTGCGAGAGTTTGCTGATTCGATTTTCATCGTGAATCGGTGGAGGTTGGGATGCGCGGAGCCTTTGTGGATCAGGGCGGGTTGTTTTCGTACATCTCGCCGGAGGCGCGGGTGCCGCCGAACCATCCGCTGAGGAAGATCCGGGCGCTGGTCCGTGATGTGCTGGGCGAGTTGAACCGTAGCTTTGCCAGGCTCTATTCAAGTGAAGGGCGCCCCTCGATCGCGCCGGAGCAATTGCTCAGCGCGCTACTTCTGCAGGTGCTCTACGGCATTCGCTCGGAGCGCCAATTGATGGAGCAGTTGGACTACAATCTATTGTATCGCTGGTTCGTGGGGCTGTCGCCGGACCATCCGGTCTGGAACCCGACCAGCTTCACGAAGAACCGCGAGCGGCTGCAGAACGGCGATGTGTTCACGAAGTTCATGACCAGGCTTTTGAAACACCCTCAGGTCGAGCCGCTGCTCTCGGACGAGCACTTCTCGGTGGACGGCACGTTGATCGAGGCCTGGGCGTCACAGAAGAGCTTTCGTCCCAAGGATGGCCGCGATGGCGACGACGGCACGAACTTCCACGGTCAGACGCGCAAGAACGACACCCATGTCAGCACGAGCGATCCCGACAGCCGGCTCTACCGCAAGGCGGCCGGACGCGAGGCCAGGCTCTGCTACATGGGCCACGTCACCATGGAGAACCGGCATGGGCTGGCCGTGGCCGGCATCGTCACGCACGCGAGCGGCACCGCCGAGCGCCGCGCCGCGGAGATAATGCTCGAGGCCGAAGGCAGGAAAGCGGGTCGCCGCATTACCGCCGGTGCGGACAAGGCTTATGACACGGCCGATCATGTGGCCAATCTTCGCGCCATCGACGTCACACCGCATGTGACGCAGAACAATGGCATGGGCAAGACCGGCAGGCGCCGCCGGAGCGCTATCGACGCACGGACCACGCGCCATCAGGGCTATGGCATGTCGCAGACGCGCCGGGCGATGATCGAATGCATCTTCGGCTGGGGCAAGCAGCACGGCACGATGCGCAGGACCAAACATCGTGGCATTTGCCGCGTTGCCGCCGACTTCATGCTCAACTTGATCGCCTATAACCTGATCCGCGTTCCCAAACTGGTCACGGCATAACCGCGTCGTCGCCAGGACGACAACGACTGCAACGCGCCGCCGAATACACATCATCGCGATGAGGCGTTCCGAGGATCATCGAAGCGGTCAATTTTGGCTTTTTCAGCAAACTGCTAGATCAACGGACAAATTTGCAGGATCTGAAGCAATCCCATAGTGAGCCTTGTGCTGATGAGCGAGTTGAAGGCCATCAGGTCGGGAGATGCCCTTTGGTCCCGACTGGGCGGCCGCTCTTGTTCAGATGCTTGTTGGAGGTCTGTTATGGCAGACACACCAAAACTCTCCGTCGAGAAAGCGCTGGAAAAACTACGCTCCGCCGATGCGGCAAAATCCAAGAACACGCGACGCACGGAGGAAATGGACGTACTCGACGATGAGATAAAGCGCTTGAGAGCGCAGAGACTTCGCCTAGACCGGCACCGACGGCCGAGCGGATCGTAACGGGCATTCGGCGGATCACGAGAAACGTTCAGCCGAAAAAGAAGATCCGATCACTTTTGACGGCTTGCGCGACCCGCATGGCATCGCGGATGCCATAGCGGCGAGCGTTGCCGAAAGGGACCTCGATCATGACGACTTTCGACAAACGTGAACAGGCCTTTGAGAACAAATTTGTCCACGATGAGGAGATAAGGTTTAAGGCGACGGCAAGGCGCAACAAGATGTTGGGTAACTGGGCCGCTGCACAGCTCGGGATGACCGAAGACGCCGCTGAGGCCTACGCCAATGAACTGGTCACCATCGATCTTGAAAATCAAAGCGACGACATCTTGCGCAGAGTCTCAAAGGATCTTGCGCAGAAGAATATTTCCGTCGAGATGATCACATTGAAAATGGAAGAGTTCTACCACTGCGCCCTGGAGCAGATTCAGGCCGGGAATTGAAGGCGCTTCGTTTGCGATAGGTCCGGCGTGCTATAGGTGGCGACAGAAATTCCGACCAACCTCGGGTTCGCGTATACGGACAATGATCTTAGCGACAGCGAACGTCAGGCCCTCTAGAAGGCGGTCGCCTGGACCAGAGCGGTGTGGATTGCCTTGAAGTGATCGAGCTTTGCAATAGCTCGATCGAGTTCGTTGCCGACGGATTGCTTTGCGATATTTTCCTGCATCTCGTCGATCTGCGATTTCAATCCGGCAAGATCAAAGCCATCGACGGACGACGCTGAATCCGCGAGGATCGTCAGCTTTTCTTGCGAGAATTCCGCTATACCTCCGAAAATGACGAACCTCTCACTGATATTTCCTGCGACCGCCGTCACGATCCCCGGACGAAGCATCACAACGATCGGTGCGTGACCCGCAAGGACACCAAGATCGCCTTCGATGCCGGGCAGATCGACCTGATCGACCTGGCCAGAAAATAACAGACTTTCCGGGGATACAAGACTCACATGGAACCTTGTCATGTTCTGGCACCCCTGATTACACCACCGATCTGCGCGCCCCTGATGAATTGCAAGGCTCTGATCAGTCGCTAACCGGCACCGCTCCCAGCCATAAGGAGACCCACGATCTGCACCGCGATCACTTTCATCAATGTCATGGAAGGAAAGATCATGGCGTAGCCGATGTCGGGCCGTTCGGTGGGAGCGACCTTCGTCGAGTAGACCAGAATTGCCGGATTTCCCGTCGCGCCCGACGCCACGCCCACGAGATCGTCAAACGGGATTTTCAGAACGTAATGGCCGACCAGCAAGACGATGAATACCGTCGTCAACAGAACCGCGCCGCCGATAAAGAGCATAGTGAACCCGGATTCCGCGACGGTTCGAACAAAAGGCTGCCCGGCGTTGACGCCAACGGTGGCAAGAAACATCGCCAGCCCGAAATTTCGCAAGACAATGTTCGCTGGTAACGGCATGGTCCAGAGCATGGGACCTGTGCGGCGCAATTTGCCGAAGATAAGAGCGACGATCAGCGGGCCGCCTCCAATGCCGAGCGTCACCACGCCGACACCAGGAATCGGAATCGGAATAAGCCCAAGCAAGACGCCCAAGACCATCCCAACCCCGAGCGAGACGTAGCTGAATTCGGCCGCCGCCTTCACAGTATCGCCAAAGTGGCGGCGGATCTCATCCTTTCGATCAGGCGGCATCAGCACGCCGACTCGGTCGCCGAATTCAAGCATCAGATCCGGCGCCGGCACGAGGTCCGCATCATAGCGACGGACATGCAGCAGGTGCGTGGGAAAGCCGGCCGGCATGGGAAGCTTGGCGAGGGGTACTCCGACCACGCTGGCCTTCCCGACAAAGACCCTGATGTAATCAAGATCGGTGCGATCACTGGCCAGGCGCCCAGGCTCCAGCCTTCCGAGCGCGGCAGCCGCTTTGGCAATTTCTTCATTCTGCTCGGCGACCACGAGAATCGCATCTCCAGCAGACAAGATAGTATCGGCTGCAGGAACGATGTTGTGCCCATCCTTTCGAACCATCGTGATCTGCAGCCCGCTGAGCGCCCCGGTCATCAGTTCGTCGAGTCTTTTCCCGGCCTGGCCTTTTCCGATCGAAATTTCGCCCATCTGGAACCGCTGCGCCTTAGCCGGAAACTTCGGCTTCACTATCCGGGTCATGAAGTAGATGCACAGGATCGGACCGATGACCCCGAAGGGGTAAGCAATCGAATACCCGATCGACGGCTCCTTGCTCTTCATGACGTCGAGCGCAGCCTGAAGCGTGGCAGTGCTTGTCATGGAGCCGGCATAGATACCGAGCGTGTGTCCGATCTTGATACTGAAAATGTGTCCAAGTCCGAGTGCAACTGCCAAGCCGGCCAAGCATGCGACAAGAGCCAGCAGATTGTACTTCTGCCCAACGCCGACCATGCCTTCGAAGAACTGCCTGCCGTAGAGGATGCCGATCCCATACAGGAACATGATCAGTCCCGTCAGACCGATTGGTCCGATGATCTGGGCTTTGGGCGCGAACGCACCGATGGCAAGACCGACGAAAAGAACAGCGCCGACGCCGAGAGAAAATCCACCGATACTGATCTGACCGACCAGGTAGCCCAATCCGATGGCCAGAAATGCCGTCAGTATCGGCTGGCTTCCTATGATGTCACGAGCAAGGTCCAACATTTTCGTTTTCTCCCGAGCTCCTGTGTCGGTTAACGTACCTGGCAGCCTGCCGCGCGAAACTGGCTGATGACCCGGTTGACCAAGTCTTTGCTGGCAGGCGGAGTATCGAGCAGCTTGTAGTCAAGCCCCATCGCCTTCCACTTGAAAGAACCCATCTGATGGAACGGCTGAACCTCGACCCACTCGACATTCTTCATCGGCGCGACGAATCGAGCGATACCGTCGACGTTGGTGGGGTCGTCGGTCTCGCCGGGGACGAGCGTGAAACGAACCCATACCGGCTTGGAAAGCGATGCGAGCCGTTCGGCAAAGCGTAACGTCGGTGCGAGGTCGCGACCTGTCACGCGCCGGTACGTGTCGGGATTCGAGCTTTTGATGTCGAGCAGGACAAGATCGATGTTCGACAGATAGCTTTCATCGGCACGATCCCCCAGGAATCCAGAGGTCTGAATGGCCGTGTGCAAACCCAATGCCTTTGCGCCAGCGAATATCCGCCGGGTGAATGCAAGTTGAACCATCGGCTCGCCGCCGGAAATTGTAAGTCCACCACCAAGCGGAAGAAGTGCGGGTACGAAATCGTTCACGCGACGAAGCACATGATCGGCCGAAACGTAGGTTCCGTCCTTCAAATGCCACGTATCCGGATTGTGGCAGTAGGTGCATCGCAACAGGCAGCCGGAAACGAAGAGCACGAGGCGTAGACCAGGCCCGTCATATCGGGACGACGTTTCGTAGGAGTGACAATACCCGAACGCGCCCTCCTCATCCTTGATCTGGCTTTCGTCCGGCGCGTCCGGGGAAATCCCCACCCGGAGGTCGTGACGGCTTCCGGGTTCAAGTATCTGCACCGTCGACATGGTGCACCTCTATTCAGATCTGGCCGTGGAAAGTACGGCTGATCACATCTCTCTGCTGTTCCGGCGTGAGCCGGACGAAGTTGACGGCGTAGCCCGAGACTCGAATAGTGAGCTGCGGGTATTTATCCGGGTTCTTCATCGCATCTTCGAGCACATCCTTATCGATCACGTTCAGATTCATGTGGAACCCACCTCGATCGAAATAGACGTCGAACGCCTTGACGGCTTCATCGATCATCTGGTCTTCCGACAGATGTGCTTTCTGTGGCGCGACAGAGACCGTATAGCTGATACCGTCCTGCGCATCCTTGTAGGGGAGCTTGGCAACAGACAGGCATGAGGCAAGCCAACCGTGGCTATCCCGACCGTGCATCGGGTTGGCCCCCGGCCCAAACGGTTCGCCCTTGCGGCGGCCGTCGGGAGTATTTCCAGTCGCCTTGCCGTAAACGACGTTCGACGTAATGGTGAGAACGCTCTGTGTATGCGTCGCATTGCGGTAGGTGGCGTGTTTTCGTATCTTCCCCATGAAATTGGTGACGATGTCAGACGCTATTTTATCAACGCGATCATCATTGTTGCCGAATTGCGGTGTCGCCTTATTCCCCTCATTCTGATAGTCGACTACCAATCCTGACGCATCACGGACAATGCGAACTTTTCCATACTTTATTGCGCTGAGGCTATCGGCTACCACCGAAAGGCCAGCAATACCGAATGCCATTGTTCTGAGGATGTCGCGATCATGCAGAGCCATCTCCAAGCGTTCATAGAAATATTTGTCGTGCATATAGTGGATGCAGTTCATCGCGTGGACATATGTGCGTGCCAGCCACTCCATGGTGGTATCGAACTTGGCCACCACATCGTCGTAGTCGAGGAAGTCGCCCGCGACCGGTAGCGTCTGGGGCGCGACCTGCTCGCCTGAGACTTCGTCGCGGCCACCATTGATCGCATACAGCAGTGCCTTGGCCAGGTTTACGCGAGCACCGAAAAACTGCATCTGCTTGCCGAGGCGCATCGCCGAAACGCAACAGGCAATGCCGTAATCGTCACCCCAGAACGGACGCATCAGGTCGTCGTTCTCGTACTGAATAGAGGACGTCTCGCGGCTGACCTTGGCACAGTAGCGCTTGAATGCTGCGGGCATATGGTTGGACCAGAGAACTGTAATGTTCGGCTCGGGCGCTGGACCAAGATTTGTAAGCGTGTGCAGCATGCGATAGCTGCTCTTGGTCACCAGCGTGCGCCCATCGAGATCCATGCCGCCGACGCACTCAGTCGCCCAATAAGGGTCTCCGCTGAACAGCGCGTCGTAGTCGGGCGTGCGCAGGAAACGGACAATGCGAAGCTTTTGAACCAGTTGATCCCAGAGTTCCTGAGCTTGGCCTTCGTCCAGAACGCCCTCTTTCAGATCTCGTTCAATGTAAATATCCAGGAAGCTCGATATACGGCCGATGGACATCGCTGCCCCATTGGCTTCCTTGATCGCCCCGAGATAGGCGAAGTAAGTCCATTGGAATGCTTCCTGAGCATTGCGAGCGGGCTTCGATATATCGAAGCCATATAGCTTGGCCATCGAGGAAAGGTCCTCGAGCGCGCGCATCTGGTCGGACAGTTCTTCGCGTGACCGGATGATGTCATCGCTCGGCCACATGTCATCGATCTGTTCCCGCTCGGCTCGCTTGGCTGCGAGAAGGCGGTCGATCCCGTAGAGGGCGACCCGCCGGTAATCTCCAATAATACGGCCACGACCGTAAGCATCCGGCAGGCCGGTGATGATCCCGGACTTCCGGCATTTCATGATTTCGGGCGTGTAGGCGTCGAAGACACCGTCGTTATGCGATTTCCGGTATTTCGTAAAAGCCTCGTGGACGGCCGGGTCGGGCTGGAGGCCCGCGGCCTTGAGACCTGCTTCAACCATCCGCAATCCGCCGAACGGAAAAATCGCCCGCTTGAAAGGCTGGTCGGTCTGAAGACCCACGATAACTTCGTTGTCGCGATCGATGTAGCCGGCCTTGTGCGCGAGCAGCGTCGAGGGTGTTTGAGCATCGACTGCAAGCACTCCCTTTTTTCTTTCCTCGGCGAAGTACGGCTGTAATTTTTCCCAGACGGCCTTGGTCCGCTGCGACGGTCCAGCGAGAAACGCTTCGTCGCCTGTGTAAGGCGTCGTATTTCGGACGATGAAGTCGCGAACGTTGATGGAACTGAGCCAATCTCCAGGCCGAAAATCGTTCCAGCAATCTCCGGCCTTAGCTTCCTTCCTCAGGGCTGCGCTTGCCTTCATGGTGCATCTCCCACCGGCCCATCGCGCCCTCAATATTGAGGGTGACAATTCGGCGTGTGCCATGACCATCGGAGCGTTGGCATATCCTGCATTGATTTAGGTCAAACAAATCAGAGAGCAGTCAGGCTCGACATTTCCGGCTTCGAGATAGTCGATGCACTGCACTTGTGGCCGCGGCTGGATAGGCAGTCGATTTCATCCATGCGCCAAGAGTGATGTTGATAAAGGGCAGTCTGCACACCGACAAACCAATGCTTAGCGTCGCAGCGCATCGCTTGATCGCTGACATGGTTGTCGGGAATCCGGAACACCCGCGTTCAAGGCTTCGCCGTATCGATCTTCTTCCAGGTCTGATCCGGATCGAACAAACCGATGCGTTTGGCGAGAAATTCCGTGCTTTTACCGAGATCCTTTTGATAGACAGTGCCGGCGTGATTGACCATGAAGGTCATGACACCAGAGTTGCCGTATTCGGCGGGATAGGCGATCAGCGCGAAACCGCCGATCATCTTGTGCTTGACGACGTAGTTAAGAGCGCCTCCGGGTGCGTCGGACCCCTGCCCCCTCAATATTCGAAAGAAATATCCGTGATACGGGGCGCCTTGACCATCGACCTTATAGCCCTCTGCCGAGGCTTGCGCCGCCAACTCACCAAGCGGGCTGGGGTCGCGATCGTCGCGCCAGAATAGTCCATCCTTCTTGCCCGGAGTGCTGACAATACGTTGCGCGTAAACGCCTATGCCTTCGCCTGTACGGTCCTTTTCGGCATATTCATTCTGGGCATCTACGAAGGCGAGACAGGCCTGGATTGCATCCAACTCATTGCGTCCAATGCGGCGATAAAGAATCTCAATACGCCCGGCGGCCGTGTCGAATTCCCAGCCGCTATTGCTGTTGACAAGTGGAATTGGAAACGGAAATTCATCGGCGCCTAAAACGAGCGTAGCCTTCTTGTTTCCCTCAGCCTTGATGGAGTGCTTGGCATCGTAAGCGGAAAGAAAACGCTCCCGAGTCTCTTTGTCAGCAACGCTATCGCCGGATTCGACCACGTCTTCAGCACCTCTGCCGAGGACTTTCAGAATGGCGCTCATCGAACCGGTCTTGACCGCCGTGGCCAATCCCGCCGCTGCCTCTTCCGGCGAAGAAAAAGCCTGCTGAGCTTGGCTGACACCGATCGACAGCGCGACCGCCACGATTGCCGCTGCGCCCGTCGAAGCGACGCGGGAGATCCACATTGATGTGATCATGGCGATACCTCCAGCTGCGCAGGAATTCTCGCGCCCCTAGCCAACCAGTCGCTGTAAGTTCGCAGCTTCAATCCAAGCTTCTCGTAGTAAACCCTGAGGTAACCGTCACGACCACGGGTCACGGCTTGCGGCACCAGATTCTGCACTTCCTGCGCGATCACGCCGACATAGGACTTGCTGCTACCGAGATAGCTGAAGCGGTAGTAACCGAGCCCGTTGGCGAGATGACCCAGCAGTACGATGTCGTGTTTCAGTTCGACGTCGGACCGCCGTCCACCACCGCCACGGAAGCCGCCACCGCCGCCGCGGAAACCGCCGCCACCACCGCCGCGGAAGCCTCCTCCACCGGCAAATGCCGCACCGCCACGTCCGGCGAAGCTGGTAGCACCTCGTCCGCCCAGACTCGCATGACCGCGTGCCGAGGCCGCCGCAGCCGCCCTGCCCGAAGATATGTTCATGGCACCGCCACGATTGCCGCCACCGCGCGCCGCGCCGCCACGGTTGGCAGCCCTGTTCCCTGCTCTGGCACGGTCGCCGCCACCCCTGGCGCGATCCGCTGCGCCTGATCGATTGCCACGATCGCCGCCCGGCCGGTCGCGTGAGGCCGCACGGTCGCCTGCACGATCCCCTGCTGCGCGATCTCGACCGCCAGGTCGATCCTGCCCCGGACGAAGCACCTGCTGCCCATCGCGGCCACGAAAATCCATGCGGTTCGAGGCGCCGGCCTTCAGATTGTTGTTGCCGAAGCGCTGCTGAACATTCGCGTTATTGTACCGCACGCCCTGGCGATGCGCCGGATTGTGCTGCCAGTTGTTTCCGACGTTATTTATCCGGTTGTAGTGGTTGACGTAGAGATTGCGGTTGCCCCAGTTGAATCCGCCACCCCAGTAGTTACCCCAGCGTCCGATGGCCCAGCCTGCACCGAACCCGAGGCCCGCCGCGATCACTCCCGCGCCGATATAGGACGGATACCCGAAGTAATAGGGTGGATACTCGGTATAGGGCCAACTTCCGTAAACCGCAGCCGGATCGTAGTACGGCACGTACATCGTATCGGGGCTGGTCGACTCGATGACAATCGCCTGCTTGCTTTCTTGCGTTTGAACGCTCACCTTCTGCTGCTTGGTGGTAACCAGCTTCTTGTTGTCATAGGCTTTAGAGCGAAGGCGTTGGATTGCATCCATGACATCCGCTTGCTGCGTGAGAACGGCATCGCCGAGACCCTTGGGCCAGTCGATCTTGTCGCCCATCATTGAAATGACATCTGGAGTGCTCGAAAGCGCCTTGACGCTGTTGTCCCACGATTGCTTTTCAATCTCCTTCTTCAACGCATCGCCTTTCAATGTTTTACGTTCCTTGAGCCAGCGATCGGCCTGCACGACCTCTAGCGGATAGGTCGACGCCGCCAGCACATTTGCCAGTAGATCATCGGGATAGAGCGCAATCGGAGCAGTCAGCGCTTCGAGTTGCTCTGGCTTCAACAGTTCTGCACCAGGCAACGATTTGGTCGCTGGTTGCGGCGTGCTGCTGGGACCCGGTGGATTATCGACCGTTTGGGCAGAGACGCCGATAGGATTCGCCATCAGTAATGCGAGCGCGATCAGGGTCTTGCCGCAGCGGAACATCACACCTCTCCTTGAGTTCATCGCTGCAAAAATGGATCAAAGCCGAGCTCGTCCGTTGATAAAGATCAATGAAACTACCGGCACCGTTTTTCTACGGCGCAAGAGCAGCACGGCCGCATGTATCAGGCCGAATTTGATCGATCGCTGGCAGTCGGAAGCCTGATTGCGAAAAGTGCACCACCAGACGGCAGATTTGCCGCGGAAATCTGTCCGTGATGCGCTTCGACGATAGTGCGGACAATCGCAAGCCCCATACCCATACCCTGCGGTTTTGTCGTGAAAAACGGATCGAAGACGCTCTTGAGATCTCCGGCCGCTATGCCAGGGCCGGTATCGCTGATCCTGATTTCCACCATGACGCCCGAAAGATTCGTGGTTACGCTAACTTCACGCTCATTTGCGTCCGCTTCGGATATTGCTTCCATCGCGTTGATAATCAAATTCAGAACAACTTGTTGCAGTTGAATAGCGTCGCCCTTGACGTTCAGATCGATCGAGGTCGTGACGCACCTCAATGCAATGTTGAGCCCCTGAGCCATGGCTGCAACGAATCCGATTACTTGCCGTACCGTTTCGTTCAGGTCGATACATTTCATTTCAAAGGGTGTTTTCTTCAGCATGCTGTGTAGCCGGCGTATGACTTCGCTGGCACGCTGATCGTCGCGCCTGATGTCAACGAGAATTTCCCTCAATTCATCGAGATCTGGTGAAGAGCTGTTCAGCATGAGCGCGCCCGTTTCGGCGTTGGTAAGAATGGAGCCTAGCGGCTGGTTTAGCTCATGCGCGATAGAAGTCGTCAGTTCTCCGACAGTCGAATAGCGGTTAAGGTGTGCAAGCTCCGCCAGGCGTTGTCGCGATTCAACTTCAGCGAGACGGCGTCGATGTCGCTCGTGGAGCAGTCCGCTGATCAATCCCCCTTGGATCAAGATTACAATCGCAATCAGCGAAAGCGCCCAGCTGTACTTTTCCCAGATACCGGGCTCACGAAACAAAACTTCGCTTCCCGGAGGCAGGTTACTCTCGTTGATGCCCCAGCGCTGCATTTCCCGCCAATCGAACTTGGGGCTGGCATATTTGATCGCAGCAGGCCTTATATCGCGAGGTTTTTCTCCGCTAAGGATACGAACCGCCACGGCAGCCGTAAGCCTGCTTATTTCGAGAACAGAATACATCGGCCCGCCAACGATCCCATTGCCAAAAAAGCCATCGTCGTAAGAAAAAATCGGAGCATTGGACACTCCGCGGAGTTGCCGAAGCGCGGCATTCCCCTCGTAAGAAATCCCCGCTGCGTCGACGTTCATCAGATGCCAGAAGATGGCCGTATTTGGTGGCAGCGTTTCGCTTTTCTTCAGAAAATCCTGGAACGAAATATCGTCGGGCCAGATGAACTCGACCTTCTTCTCGACCGATGCCGCGTCCTTGCGGAGCTCGCCGAGCCAGAATTTCTCGTTGGGCGACGTTCCGTTCACAACGACAATTCGCTCCGTGCCGGGAAGAACACGAAGGATCGTCTGGAAAGAAAGACGAAAATCGTGAGAAACAGCAATAATGGTGTCGTTATCCGGCAAATCCGAGAACTGGATACGACGCTGCTCGACCGCCGTCAGTATCAGGGGAATTTGAGTGAACAAGCGTTGGCGGTTATGCTGAACAAAATTCGAGGCCGGAGCGCCGATGGCGATAACGATATCCGGAGCGTGTTCGGAATAGAGCGCATTCAAGTACGCAATAAACGGCCGCCCAGGATTTTCGTCGCCAGAACGTGCGGAAACTAGCGAGTGGTCCTGAATATCGATCTGCCACGGCGACAGCTGTTCCAGATTCTCGCGAATGGCTTTGGCATACGCCCCCCACGGTCTGAAGTCTCGTCCAAAGGAATGCAGGATCAACACGCGTTTGATCTCGCGACTTTGAGCACCGCGTGCAAATTCAGATGGGAGGCTCGCCCAGACCAGCAGGCAGACGCATAGACGAGTAACGAGACCCATCCAGGATAGATTAGTCGCTACCATCGAGACGCGTCCGTTCATCCTCGTACCCCGGCTGTCCGAACGGCTGCATTGTAGCACTTTTAAGCGCAGGTAATACTGCAGCGATAGTCTCAGCCGAGGCGGAAGAAGCCAACGCACTCAGGACCAATGTGCTTGTTCTTTGTCTGACACGCATGGCGTTTCTCCATTAGCCAACGCCATTCGGTCGCATGCACGCGAATTTCTATTGATCCAGGAAAACGCGTCGATCAAATTGCAATTCGCTAAATGCGGCACCGGTGATACTTGATATTCATTTCTTCTATGCCCGGAAATTCCCGGGTGATGGTGTCGGCATCGATCACCTTCAGGAAGAACTGGACCTTTGAAAGCATGACGCCCGATGCGCAAGCGACCACCAAGTTGACGGTCTGACCGCTTTCGTTCTTCGCCTTGATCACGCAACTCGCCGACTTCCCTCTCAGGCGATCGGCTTCAGCGATAAATCCACCGCCGTAAGCACCCGAAAAATTTGTAAAGTTGACCTGGTTTGCACGCCCCCTGCGAGCGAATACCTTGCTGCATTGCTCCGCGCTTGTGGCCCACGCACCGGAAAGATCGAACGCGTATACCTCCTGCGGCGACAGCGGGACGGAGCTTGCCGTAATAGCCGCAGCAAGGACGAGCTTTGGAAACACACTCATAGCCCTACTCCTGAAGCGTGTCAGTGACCGCCCAATAATGGTAATTTCGGCAAAAGCAGCGCCTGATAGTGCGGACCCATCGATGTATCTTCTCCGTTCAACTCTCTCCCTCTGAACCAGCCGTGGCCGCTCGAGACCTTGTGTGCACGGTACACGTACCGGGGATGCGAATTGCTTGATTTGGATCAAGGCAGCGACGTCGACCTGACCTAGCCTTGTGGCAACGCTGATGAAGTAGAACAATCGTCAGGAGTCCCTCGTCATGCCAGGCAGCATTGATGACCTCATTCCCAGTGCGAAGACTATCCGGAAAGAAGCGGCTCTCAAGGAAGCCGAAAAGGCGGATCAATATGCCCGCCTGGCAGCGGCCGCCGAGGCCGAGAAACATGCGCTGATCGAGCGGCTCAGTCGTCCGTCAGGCAAATCCGAGGAGGAGAAAATCCAACTCGCCTCGACCATCATCCAGCGAGCAGTGCGCAATGGGCTAACCGAAGTGCAGGTGTATCGGTTTCCCAACTCGCTGTGCACAGATGGGGGCCGCGCCATCAATCAGATGGAATCCGGTTGGGAGCACACACTGACGGGGATTCCGAAGGAAATCTTCCAGCTCTGGGGCGACTACCTGAAACCGCGGGGCTATCGCATTAGCTACCAGACCATCGACTACCCTGGGGGTATTCCGGGCGATATCGCCATCACCATTGCTTGGGGAGAGTGAGGACAATCGATGGACCTTGATCTGAAACAGCGGAAGATAAGCATGCCAACCGACGCGGACGCGCCACGGATGAAACGCAAGGCCTACGAGAAAGAGCTGGAGAAGCTCCAGATCGAGCTTTGCTACCTCCAGGAATGGGTGAAGGCGAACAAGCTTCGGATCATCATCCTGTTCGAGGGCCGGGATGCCGCCGGCAAGGGCGGCACAATCAAAGCGATTACGGAGAAGGTCAGCCCGCGCGTATTTCGCGTTGCCGCCTTGCCAGCTCCATCCGATCGCGAGAAGACGCAGTTATTCCTCCAACGCTACATGCAGCATTTTCCGGCTGCAGGTGAAATCGTGATCTTCGACCGGAGTTGGTACAACCGCGCCGGCGTGGAATATGTGATGGGTTTCTGTACGCCGGCCGAGCACAAACGATTCCTTTCGCTCTGTCCCCAGATGGAGAAATATACCATCGAAGGGGGCATCATCCTGATCAAACTCTGGCTTGAAGTCGGAATGGAGGAGCAGGAGCGTCGCTTCAGAGCGAGGATCGACGATCCGTTGCGGCAATGGAAGTTGAGTCCGATGGATACGGAATCCTACCAACGATGGTACGCCTACTCGGAGGCGCGGGACCTCATGCTAGAGGCGACAAGCACGAAAGAAGCGCCATGGTACATCCTTCGCTCCGACGATAAGCGCCGAGCACGGCTAAACTGCATCGCGCATCTGCTGAAGTTGATTCCGTATAAACGTATGCATAAGAACAAAATCAAGCTGCCAAAGCGTTCCGCTAAGGAACGCTTTGACGACCAGGCGGGACTGCGCGGGATGACGTTCGTAGCGGAACGTTACTGAGTGGACCAGGTCGCCTACTGGGCGGTCCGACTGGTTCGCATCTGTTTCAAGCGTATAGATACCCCACCGACGGCGGCCGACACTTCAGCGCCTACCTTCGGGCCACTCAGTTGCAAAATCACGCCATTGGCGTTCTGCAATTGAACCCCTCCCGCCCCAGCCACGACGGCGCCGCCGGCTCCGACGGCACTGTAATTGCCTTCGATCGAGGCCGGTCCCCTCAGGTTGATAGCCCGTCCAACAAGCTTGCTGGTCGAGGCCCCGATCGTGAAGCCGACGCTCATGCCCGATACGGTGAACGGATAGTGGTGGCCCCGGAGCGTCAGTACGCCCTCGCCGCCACCGACTCCTACGACGAAGCCGCCCTTGGTGAAGATCACTGCGACGCGACCCGTTTCAGCCCGGGCTGGCGTACCAATGGAAGCGCCCACAAGCAAGGCTAACAGGGCGAAGCTTATGCTAAACCTTTTCATGACATCCTTTTCCTTTTACCCTCTGATGAATCACACTCCGAAAAACCAGCAGTGTCGAACCGAACCGGGAGAGAGCTGATCGAGTTTTTTTGCGCGGGCTGGTGTCGTTGGACATTTACCCATTGCCTCTCCGCCACCTTGATCCAGGTCAACTTCTCTCCCTTGAAACAACTCGTCAAGCTGCGAATGCCGCATCGTGCGGGCCATTGGGCATCAGATACGTCCAGCGGAAACCCCTCGTCGGCAGAGGCATCGTTCGATCGCCGTCAAACTCGAGAGTAACTCACCGCCCCGGCGGCCGTTCATCCCGGAGAGGCTCGCTGGCATTGTGCTCACCCAGCACGCTATCGAGCGTACGGAGCCATTTGCTGCTGTCGGTCTTCTCCGCCAGCCCTTCCGCCCGTAGCAACTCACGCAACTGCGCGTGAGCGCCGACAATGCAGAACGTGACATGACGCGACGTCAGCTCATCATAGAGATCGAGCAACATCCGCGCCCCAGCCAGATCGATGTAGGGGGAAGCCGAAAGATCGCAGATAACCAACCTGACGTCAGACGACTTTCGCAGCGCGTTCAAAACTGCCTCCTGAATCGTCTCAGCATTGATGTAGAGCAACGAGGCTTCAGGGCGAAACGCAATAACGCCAACCAGCGACTCCACGCCCTCGTGCCTGACGCTGTCGGAATAGCGCCCCGATCCAGGAAGCCGTCCGAGAAACGCTATGTTAGGCTGCGACGCTCGGATAAGCAGCAGGAAAATGGATGCAAGGGCAGCAAGCAGCACACCCTGGAGAATCCCAAGCAGCAATACGGACACAAGGGCAATAGCCGCAGCATAGAAGTCGATACGGCTCACTTTCCACATGCGAAGCAGAGCGCGGACGTCGACCAGTTTGTAAACCGCCGTAATGACAATTCCAGCCAACACTGCCCGCGGAAGGTTGGCCAGCAACTGCGTAAAGAAAAGCAGGCAGAGTGCGAGAGTAAGCGAGCAAAACAACAATGCCAGGGGCGTGCGTGCTCCTGCCGTGTCGTTGATGGCGGACTGCGACAACCCGCCTGCGACAGGATAGCCGTGACCAAAGGCAACTGCGAGGTTGGCAGCTCCAAGCCCCAAGAATTCTTGCCGAACATCAAGGCTGTATCCATGCTTCGCCGCAAAACTCCGCGCCGCCGAAACGCCTTCTATATAGGCTAGCAGCAGACATCCGGCGGCTATCGGAAATAGCTCCTGAAAATCCAGCATACCGAAGGTGGGCACCGCGAAGGCGGGCAATCCCTCCGGTATTTTCCCGGTGACAGGTACACCCAGCGCCGGCATCCCAAACAAGGTTGCCATGAGAATCGACAACGCCAGCACCATGAGTCCGACGGGCCTGCCTGTCAGAAATCGCTCGCCGAGGAACAAGAGCGCAATCGCTGCAACTCCTATAGCCAAAACAAGTAGATTGATGTTGCCGATCTGACCTGCAAGCCGAATCGCGCGGTCAAGGAAGTTGTGACCGCCACTGGCTACGCCGAATAAGCTCGGTAATTGACTCATTATGATTGTAAGCCCGGCACCCGCCTTGAAGCCGACGAGAATGCTGTCGCTAACCAGGCGCACAAGAATGCTTAGTTTGAAAAGCCACGCGATCAGGCAAAGCAGCGCCACAAAGAATGCCGAAAGACTCGCGATCTGCGCGAATCGTACGGCGTCTCCTCCTGCCAGCGCCCCGACGCTGCCGGCGATCATGAGCGAGATTGCGGAGGTCGGACCGATAGCCAGCTGGCGCGACGAACCCATGAGAGCATAGCCCAAGCCGCCAAGTAGATAACCATAAATGCCAACCTGCGGCGGCAATCCGGCAAGGCCCGCATAGGCAAGCGATACCGGGATCGCATAGGCGGCGAGCGTCACTCCAGCAATCGCATCGTGACGCAACCAGGATGGTTTATATTCGGCAAGCCACGTCAACGGGGGGAAAGCCCGTGTCCAACCCACTCGCCGAAACGCGCGTAACTCCATCGGCATTCCTTGTTGGGACGTATCTCGCAGCGGCAGACCAAGGACGAGGTTGGGTATGTCCCTCGTTGCATAGACGCCCAAGGCCGCCCCTGTACAAGTCGTCGCAGATCCTCATGGCATAGGCGACGGTCGAGCCCGACGCGGATTGATCTGGATCAAGCTCTCGATGACTTTCCTGAAGACCCGAAGATGATCAAGGAATTCTGGAAGACATCGAGCGAGATATCGACGAATGAATCCAGCGACCATGCTAGGATGACGCTGCACGCGCTTTTTCGACCGGATCGATTAGCGAGTTGGCCGAAAATGGCTTGATCAGGTAGGCAGCACATCCCGACTCGATCGCGGCGGAGCGGTTCGCTTCACTGTCGTTGCCAGTAATAAAGATGACTGGCAGCTCGACGCCTCTATCCACGAGTTGACGACGCAAGTCTATGCCAGATTGATTGTTCAGATCGATGTCAAGAATAACGCAAAACGCGTCGTCAAAATCGGCATGCCCCAGCAGCGCGTCCGCGGAATCGAACAGTTCTACGTTGAAGCCGTGCTCTCTCAATAGCCGTTTCATGCCCTTGAGCATTGACGGATTATCGTCGACGATAAGAATCGACTTGGATTTCGATGTCATCGGCCTTCCAGGAACCTGCCGAAGGCACATCGCCCTACTGCGAATTCATCTAGACGCCCCGCCAACCAATTTTCATATTGTCCTTTTGTACATGATCCCGCGGCGAACATTTTAGGCTGCGGGCAAAAGTACCGGTTAGCTGCCTGAATTTTCGTTGGGATCGATTAGGCCAAGACGTTCCGCGATCGAGACCAGTCTCGCGAGCGAATGCACCTGCATCTTCTCCATCACCTCATGGCGATGCGCTTTCACGGTGCGTTCGGTTGTTCCCAGTTCGCTGGCAACTTGCTTGTTGATCTTGCCGCGCACGATCAAATCGAAGACCTGTCGCTCGCGGGGCGTCAATTTCGCAAGAAGAGCGAGGATCGTATCGATCTTGCTTCGTTGGCTGCGGGCTGACTCATGGTGCGCCAGGGCGCGCTCGATCGCATCGATCAGTTGTTCTGACGATACCGGCTTGATCAGGAGATCTTCGGCGCCTGCTCTAATAGCCCGCACGGTCGTCGGGATGTCAGCATGGCCGGTGACGAAGATGACCGGCAAAATCGAATGGAGCTCGATGAGGCGGCTTTGCAATTCCAGGCCGTTCAGTCCGGGCATTCGTACGTCAAGCAAGACACATCCCGGTTTTTCAGAGCCCTGCAGACGATCCAGTAGTGTTTCGGCCGACGAGTATTTTTCGACTTCATAGCCCGCAAGCTTCAGACGACGTTCGACCGCTGTCCGAAACGAGGCATCGTCGTCCACAATATAAACAAGGCCAGGCAAGTCCGCCTCCCAGCCGCCACCCTAGGAAGCCCTGCTCAGAGCACCCATACCCTATTACAGACCTGTCCTTAGGTACAATGACCCTTCAGACAATGGTCAAGAAAGATGTCTTGGCGGAAGCTCCACGGCCACGGCAAAGAGCACTCCTTCGAGCGGAAATAATACTTCGTAGAGGCAGACCATATCCAACAACCGATTACTCCACAGGAGTTGGCCATGTTTGTCCGCGTTACCACCGATTTGGCATATCGCGCCACCTCTCTCGGCGAACTTGGAATAGCGAATGATTCAAATCAAAAAGTAAGTCTAAACGAATTTACCTACAAAAAAGGTACTGAAATCTACGGGGAAAAAGAGCCTGCGGACTACGTCTATCAGGTCAAAACGGGCGCGGTGCGAAGCTACAAATTGCTTTCAGACGGTCGTCGCCAGATCGGCGCGTTCCACCTCATCGGCGACATTTTCGGATTGGAAAACGGAAGCGAACATCGGTTTACGGCAGAGGCGATCCTGAACACCACGGTTCGCTTGATCAAACGGCGGAGCCTTGAGATGGTGGCGGAGAGCGACGCTATGGTCTGGCGAAACCTGCTCAGCATGACCACGGAAAATCTGCAGCATGCGGAAAATCACATGCTCCTGCTCGGTCGCAAGACGTCTCTGGAGCGGGTCGCTGCCTTCCTGATCGAGATGGACCGACGGCTTACGGCGGCCAGCGTCATACCATTGCCGATGTCGCGGCGCGATATTGCCGACTATCTGGGATTGACACTGGAAACTGTTTCTCGTGCACTATCGCGGCTGCATGAACTCGACATCATCAGATTCGTCGGCAGCAATCAGCGCCAGATCGTCGTTCTGAATCGACGGCAGCTCGCTAGTCTCGATCTGCAGACCTGAAGCCGGGAGCTGCGGGCGCAATTCGCGCTGGTTCTTACACATCCCTCGTCTTAAGGAAGCCGTCGCGACCGACGTTCGCGACCGGACCATGAAGCGTTTCTCTTGGAGAGAGAGCGATCGAATGGAGGAGGAAATTGAGCTGTCCCGTTCCTTCGCGATCCGTTCGACCATGACATCCAGCGGCATGAAGATCGGCGATTTCAATGCCCGTGCAAGTGGACCGACGTGCTGTCTAGAGCGTTCGTTCGGGTAAGTAACGGCGAGGTCAGCCCCGAGCGCACGAAATGCCTTGGCGCACCCCCGGACAATCGATTGATTTGTTCGCGATGCCGACGATCGCCTTTCTTGCCCTTCAAGGCGCCCTTGGTATCGGGGAGTTCTGGAATCACGACACCCTCTCATGTCTCGCACTCGGCGACGGCCTCTCCAACAACAGCGACAACGTGTGCTGCGCAATCATCAACTCCTCGTCGGTTGGTATGACGTAAACCGGGATACGGCTGTCGGAACCGGATATCAGGCGCGCGTGGCGAGAATTCCCTGTGGGATCAAGCGTAAAGCCAAGCCATCCCAGTTGATCGACGATGCGCGCCCGAATCCGCATCGAGTTTTCGCCGATACCGGCGGTAAAGACGAAAGCGTCGACACCCTGCAGCGCGGCTGCAAGCATGCCTGCGTTGAGGCAGACCCGGTAGACGAAATAATCGATCGCCAGTTTTGCCTTCGGATCCTCGCTTGTCTCCAGTTCGCGCATATCATTGCTGACGCCTGACAGTCCCTTCAATCCGCAATCGCGATAGAGAAAATTCTGTACGTCGGACGCAGACATTCCCATTTCCGAGATCAGATAGAGCACGACACCGGGGTCAAGTTGCCCCGGGCGCGTCCCCATTGGTAACCCGTCGAGTGCGGTGAATCCCATGGTGCTCTCGGCGCTACGCCCTCCCCTCAGTGCGCACATGGAGGCGCCACTACCGAGATGCGCGACGATCACCCGCCCCTTTGCAACCTCGGGGGCGACCTGCGGCAAGATCTGCGCAACATATTCGTATGAGAGACCGTGGAATCCGTAGCGCCGCACACCTTTGGCATAAAGCTGATGCGGGATAGCATAGTGATCCGCGACCGCGTCATGTGTGCGGTGAAACGCTGTGTCGAAACAGGCCACTTGCGGAAGGGCTGGAAAGTTGGCCAGAAGCGAGCGGATCGGTGCCAGATTATGTGGCTGATGAAGCGGGGCTAACGTAATGAACCGCTCCAGCTGGGCTACGACCCCGTGGTTGATCAGCACCGGTCGGTCATAGTCCGGACCGCCATGCACGACACGATGGCCGACAGCTATCGGGCTGATACGAAGCTCGTTCCGTAACCATTCACCAGCGATACGCATCGCGGCTGGGACGTCCGAAACCGATTCAATCGGATAGACCCGATCGGCCAGTGGTTCGCTGTCCGCACGGCTAGCCCGTAGGCGAGGACGGCTGCCAATACCATCAATCTGGCCCTTGATCTGCCGTCGCAGCTTTCCCTCTCCCTCGACCGAAAAGATCTGGAACTTGACGCTTGAGGAGCCTGCATTGACGACGAGGATGGTATCCATGGCGATCACGCGGCAACTGTTGGAGCCTGCTGGCGCCTCGCATTCGCATAGAGAGCCGCGACCGCGCAGGACGCCATCCGAGCGCGCGCCGAGTCTGCACGCGACGTCAGAACGATAGGCACCCGGGCGCCGAGCACGATGCCAGCGCCATCTGCCTTGGCGAAGTAAGCGAGATTCTTCGCCAGCATATTGCCGGCCTCAAGGTCGGGAACGAGCAGTATCTGCGCCCGGCCGGCAACATCGGATCTGATTCCCTTGATCCGTGCCGCCTCCACATCGATCGCATTGTCGAAGGCAAGCGGTCCGTCGAGCACGCCACCCGTGATCTGCCCTCGATCGGCCATTTTGCAGAGCGCCGCCGCCTCGATCGTAGACGGGATACTGGAAGTAACGGTCTCGACCGCCGACAGGATCGCCACACGCGGCGATTTCCCGAAACCGGTTTGTGTGTAGAGATCGATGGCGTTCTGGATGATATCCCGCTTGGCATCGAGATCAGGAAAGATGTTGATGGCCGCATCCGTCACGAACAGCGTTTCAGCATAGGCCGGCACATCCATCACGAACACATGGCTGATCCGCCGGCTGGTCCGCAGCCCGCCCACCTTTGCCGTAATGCTGCGCATCAGTTCGTCGGTGTGTAGGCTGCCCTTCATCAGCATTTCACCCTCGGCAGCATGGATGAGCTCAACGCCCTTTGCAGCCGCAGCCTCGCTGTGCGAAACATCGACGATCTTGAAACCGGAAACGTCCAGGCCACACTTGTTGGCAATATCCCTGATTTTCCCTTCAGGCCCGACCAGTGTCGGCCGGATGATGCCTGCCGCCGCGCTGTCGACGACGCCGCGCAAGGAGGCTTCATCGCAGGGATGCACAACAATGGTTGGCACCGGCGGTACTGCCTTGGCCGCAGCGATCAGACGGTCATACTTGCTGAGAGAACGTGTTTTTCCTGAATCGGCTAGCATGGCGTTCATGGTGTCGCTCCGAATCTTTCCGATTAACGCTACGAGGCCTTCGACTTCGGATCGAAAGGGGTGACCTTCAATCTTTTACCTGACACTTCATCCACATTTGCGCGACGTGTTCTCGATACTGATCGCCACGTCAGCGCAAGACGTCCATGAACGGGACGCTGTGTTGACCCCGCATCCATCATGTACTCCACAGCCGATGCAACAAGCCCCGACATGGTACCCGCCCAGCAATGTTGTTTGCCCATCGACATGTCATGGCCTCGATGTCGTGCAGTACATTCAAGAAGCATCGAGGCATCGAACGTTGATTTAGGTCAACGTTCGACGATCAGCTGGGTAATGACGCTGTGCCAGCTCGATCCCTACGTATCCAAGCCACCGTCAACTCCCAGGTCAGGGAGAGAATGATCGGTCCGATAAAGAGGCCGATAATTCCATGCGCGAGCGTTCCTCCGATCACCCCGACAAAGATGACAAGCGTCGGGGTCGTCAGGCCGCGCCTCATCACCAGCGGCTTCAGGATATTGTCGATTATGCCGACGAAACCCAGGAACACCGTCAGCAGGAGCGCCGTGGTGAAATCCTTGTCCATCCAGATCCAAATGATCGCGGGAACCAGGACGATTGCCGCTCCTACCTGAACGATTGACAGGATCATAACTGCGATGGCCAACAGGCCGGCGCTGGGAATGTCTCCCAGTTTGAAGCCTATGCCGGCCAATAGGGCCTGGATGATTGCGACGCCGATGACGCCCTGGGATACGGCGCGAATGGTCGCACCCGCCAGTTCGAGGAAATGTTCGCTCTGCTCGGGCACGATTCGATAGAGGAAGCTCTTGCCTGCCTCTGCAAGTTGCGAGCCGTAGGGAAAGAGAAACCCGGCCAGCGCCACAGCGAGGAGAAACTTCAGCATGCCCACGCCGGCATTGCCCGCAAAAGCCAGCAAAACGCCCGCCAATGGCTTCAGATAAGGAGCCACCTCACGGAGGGCCGCTCGAATGTTGCTGGATGCCTGATTCCAGAACTCGTAAAGGCTCGGGCCGATGAGCGGCCAGTTATTGACGCTCTCCGGCGGGGATGGAGCCACCAGGTTGCCTGCGGCTAGATTCCCAGCGAACTGCTTCACTCCATCCAAGGCACTCAAGCCAAGCCAGGTTGCTGGTCCGATGACGATCCCGAGATTGATGAAGGTGAGAATGACCGCTGCGAGCCGTGGGCGGCCACCGAGAAGTCGGGAAAGGAGATTGAAGACAGGATAAAGTGCAACAGTGAGCACAATGCTCCAGGCCAAGATAGGCACAAAGGGACGGATCAGAACGAACGTCCAGTAAATCAGGAAAGCAAGCAACCCGAGCCGGATCACAAGCTGGATGACGTCGTCTCCGGGCAAGTACTGGCGAAGGGTTTTCAAGGACGCACCTTCATCTGGGGGCGAGCATATCGTAGCCAAGCTACCGGCTGCTCTCGCGTCATGGTCTTGATCCAAATCAACAGCAGGGGGTTGGTCTGGGCTTCAACTGCCGACGCCGATCGAGACGGCCGCTTCTATTTGCCCACCACGAGGCCCGATGCCTGAAGCGATCAAATACACCGCACGCGAGCTTCTGCGCGACGGCAGCGAGGTCGAAATCCGCACGCTCCGGCGTGAAGACGAAATCGCCATGCTTGCCGCAATCGAAAGGACCAGTGCGCAATCACTGCAGCGCCGCTTCTTCGTCATGAAGCGGAACTTCTCTGAGAAAGAGCGCGACTTCTTCATGAACGTCGATTTCAAGAACCATGTCGCGATTGTCGCAGTCGCAAAGGAAGCCGGGCGCGAGGTGATTGCCGGCGGCGGCCGCTACATTGTCGTTGAGCCGGGACAGGCCGAGATGGCATTTTCTGTCGTCGATAGCTGGCAAGGACGGGGTATAGGCTCGATCCTGATGCGCCATCTCGTCGAGTTTGCGAAAGATGCCGGGTTGCAGGAACTAACGGCTGACGTTCTGCCCGAGAACGCGCCGATGATAAGGATATTCGTAAAATTCGGCTTCACGCATGCCGCGCACCAAGACCCGCATGTACTTCATCTGGTGCTGAAGCTCGACTTCTTCAACGGCCTGCCAGTGCCCAACGTTACTATTGTGTGATAGAATTGTAATGTTAGGCGGAGCGCCTTGGACCAGCACAACATCAGTTATTGATCGGTGACGGGTAGTGGTCGGCGAGCCAACCGAGATCGAAATGAAACTTTGGGTTTCACCCGAGGATATCGTTGCGCTCCAAAATCATCCAAGTTTTGTCGACATGCTCCGAAGTCCCAGCAGTGAAACGCTGAAATCAGTCTATTTTGATTCCGATAGTCGATTGCTGCGCGATCACGGATTCACCTTGCGGGTGCGCCACAAGGGCGACATGCGTATCCAAACCGTCAAGGCCGCTAACACTAGCGGCGGCTACTTCGAGCGAGCCGAGTGGGAGCAGGTGATCGAGGGTAATCGACCAGATCTCACCCTGGTGAAGGATACGGCCCTTGGCGTCATTCTCGTCAACGAACCGGATAACGCACTGCAGCCGGTTTTTGAGATCCGAATTAAGCGCACGGCCTATCATCTGAATAGAAATGGCGCCGACGTGGTCATGGCGATTGACCAGGGGAAGATTTTCGCTGCCGGCTCCTCGCTTTCAGTTTCGGAGATTGAACTGAAGCGCGGCAATCCCGCCGACCTTTTCAAAATTGCGCGCAATATATTAGATATCATTCCGGCCCATCTCGAGTTCAAAAGCAAGTCTGAGCGCGGTTATGACCTGATCGAGAAGGCTGCGATTACCGCCGAAACAGCGCGTGATCCGGAGTTAAGTCCGGGAATGACGGCTGGTCGCGCCTTTACACTGATCGGCCGGGCGTGCTTGCGCCATCTGGTCACCAACTTACCGGCAATGAAGGAACGGGACCACAACGCGCTGCACCAAATGCGCGTCGCTTTGCGACGCCTTCGTGCCGCCATTTCACTCTTTTCGCCTGTGGTGGGCGACGATCGAGCGAGCGCAATAAAGTCCGAGCTAAAATGGTTGACGCAGGAATTCGGCCCGGCGCGGAATCTGGATACGCTCCTTGTCGAAGTGATCAGACCGCTGCGGAAGCGGCATCCAAGTGAGCCCGGGCTGGTCAGTATCAGCAATATGTTCGCGCGCAAGCGCCTAAAAAGCTATCGTCAAGCACTAGAGGCGGTCCGGTCGGCACGCTTCCGAAGACTTGTGCTTGATACGGTGGAATGGGTCGAGACCGGTCCATGGAGCACTTCGGAAGATGAGCTGGTACGTGCACGCCGCGAATTTCCGGTCGAGATTTACGCTGCCGGGCAGCTTTCGCAACGTCGAAAAAAGATCAGGCGGCTGGGTGCGAGGATCAAAACCTTAGATCCGGAGCAGCTGCATCGGCTGCGCATTCAAGTCAAGAAAGCCCGCTATTCGATCGAATTCTTTTCTGGCCTCTTTCACGGCAAAGAATGCGCCAAGCGTTGCAAGACGATCACCTCATCCCTGGTGAAATTGCAGAACAGCCTAGGCACAATCAACGACATTGTAACGCACAAGACCCTGTTCGCCGATATTATCGCTCGTCGTACGAACGGCCTGACTGATGAACAAAATCATCACCGCGCGTATGCGGTGGGTCTCATCATTGGGAACCAACAAGCTCAGGTCCAAAGATCGTTTGATCGCGCGCATAAGGCGTATTCGCGCTTTGATCGCGCCAAATCGTTCTGGAAGTTTACCGATCCGAAACGGCCCAATGGAGGCACCTTCGGCTCAAGAGTCCGTTGAAAAATAGTTTCGCTCTCGTGGTCGTCCAGCCAGCATCCTACATACCGCGGAATTCGCCGCCGGGAAGCAGCGAAGTCGAGTTCGGTGATCTTGCCGGGCGAACGCCAACAAAGCTGCCGAGACAATTGCCAAAGATACATCTGCGCAGTCATGCTCAAGACTTGGCAGAGTCGTGCCGCCAAGCCGATAACTGCCGTGGAGATTTTCGGTTCGAAAGCCTTGGGTCGGCACCAGAACGGCCGCTTTAGCCTTGTAGTTTATGAAACCAGACCGCTTGCTCCCGGCCCAAATTGGTCGCTCGAGTCTTTCCCAAAGGCGAGATTAAAATTACGAAACGACGAATGTCCACTTCGAGTCGACTTGGGACCATCAGCCCCGCCGTACCTTCTCGATCGCAGCGACGTCGATTTTCTTCATGGTCATCATTGCACTGAACGCGCGTTTTGCTTCGTCGCCGCCGGCAGCCATTGCCTCGGTTAGCACGCGCGGCGTGATCTGCCAGGAGATACCCCATTTGTCCCGGCACCAGCCGCACGCGCTTTCCTGGCCGCCATTGCCAACGATGGCGTTCCAGTAACGGTCAGTCTCTTCCTGATCGTCAGTGGCGATCTGGAACGAGAAAGCCTCGTTGTGTTTGAACGCGGGGCCGCCATTCAGACCGAGACAAGGTATGCCGGCGACGGTGAATTCGACCGTCAGCACGTCGCCCGCCTTGCCGGACGGATAGTCACCGGGGGCATGGTGGACGGTGGTCACCGAACTGTCAGGAAAAGTCTCGGCGTAGAAGCGGGCTGCCGCCTCGGCGTCCTTGTCGTACCATAGGCAGATCGTGTTCTTGGCAATTGCCATCGCTTGTCCTTTTGCTTTTGAGGTCAATTCCGGTCCGGTTTCCCACGCATTCGGAGAATGGGGCAGTAACTCAGTCATGGCGGTCCGCCATATCCACACCGACGGCGCCTCGAGTACTACTCAGGAGTTGCGGCGTATCGTTAGACTGGAAACGATTGACCGCCGCCCGCAAAGGACGATTCTTGACACCAAAAGCGGGTTCTCTCGAAGCTTGCGCATGCTTGATTTAATGAGGCATGAGGCACGGCGACAATACGGTTATGAAGGGTGTTGCTTCGTGTCGGCCGCGCCCCGGCGGAGGGAAATCGACGCAATCCAGCGAACCAAAACATAGAACACAGGTGTGAACACGAGACCGAACAGCGTCACGCCGAGCATACCGAAGAAGACCGCAGTGCCGAGCGCCTGACGAAGCTCAGCACCCGCCCCCGTCGCAATCACCAATGGCACGACGCCGAGGATGAACGCGAGCGACGTCATCAGAATCGGACGAAGCCGCGTGCGCGCCGCCTGCACCGCCGCATCCCAGCGACTGGCGCCCCCCTCCTCCGCCTGCCGTGCAAATTCCACGATAAGAATGGCATTCTTGGCAGCGAGGCCGATCAATACGACAAAGCCGATCTGAGTCAGGATATTGTTGTCCATGCCGCGCAATAGCACGCCGCTGACTGCGGCAAGCAGGCACATCGGCACAATCAAAATCACCGCAAGCGGCAGCAATACACTTTCGTATTGCGCGGCCAGTAACAGAAACACGAACACCACCGCGAAGCTGAATGCGATGACGGCGGTATTGCCAGCAACTTTTTCCTGCAAGGCGATTTCGGTCCATTCGAAGCCAAAACCGGACGGCAAGTTCTTGGCTAGGATATTTTCCATGGAGGCAATCGCCTGCCCCGTCGAAAACCCAGGCGTCGTGGTACCCTGCACCTCAGCCGCGGGGAAAAGATTGTAGCGCGGCACACGGTACGGTCCAGTGATATTGCGGAAAGTCGCAACCGCGCCGAGCGGCACCATTTCTGACGCGTTCGAACGAGTCCGTAAGGCTTCCACATCGCGCGTCGAAAGCCGGAATGGATTGTCAGCCTGTGCAGTCACCCGATATGTGCGCCCCAGGATGTTGAAGTCATTGACGTAGGTCGAGCCCATATAGGTCGACAGCGTGTCGAAGAAACGCGAGATCGGCACACCGAGCATCTCGGCCTTCGTGCGGTCGATGTCGGCAAAAACCTGCGGCGTCGACGCGTTAAACAGCGTGAAGACCTGAACGAGCCCAGGAGTCTGATTGGCCAGGCCGGTTATTGCGCCGACGACCCGGTCCAGCGCACGCGGACCGCGGCCGGCGCGATCCTGGACATAGAGTTTAAAGCCGCCGCCGGTTCCGATACCGGGGACCGAGGGCGGTGGAATGACGAGAACGAAGGCCTCGCGCAACGCTTTCACCTGCGCTCGCAGATCATTAAGGATCGTTTCAGTCTGGAGCTTGTCTTTCACCCTCTCCTCGAAAGGCTTGAGGGTAACGAAAAGAACGCCGGAATTGGGAGCGGTCGTGAAAGTCGCGCCGTCGAACCCGGCGAAAGTCACAGTGTGGGCGACGCCTGGCCGCGATAGCAAAAGGTCCGATGCCTTGCGCATGATGGCGTCGGTGCGTTCGAGGCTAGAACCCGGTGGCAAAGTGATCGCCGTGATGAAATAGCCGCGATCCAGCGACGGGATGAACCCAGACGGCGTGCGGGCGAACTGGAAGTAGGTCAGGCCAATCAGGCCGGCATAGACGAATAGCATCAATGCCAAGATCCGCAGCACCCGTCGGGTCAATCCCGCATAGCCATCCGAAAGCTTGTCGAAGCCTCTGTTGAATCCGGCAAAGAAGGCATTGAATGGCCGGCCGACGGTCATCCAGAAACCTGGCTTTTGCTCATGGCCATGCGGCCGAAGGACCAGCGCCGCCAACGCCGGCGATAGTGTCAACGACACGATGGCCGAGATGATCGTCGAGGACGCGATGGTGAGAGCGAACTGCCGATAAAACGCGCCTGAAATGCCGGCGATGAATGCGGTGGGAATGAACACGGCACAAAGGACCATCGCGATCGCGATCAAAGCGCCGCCGACCTCATCCATGGTTTTGTGAGCAGCCTCGCGCGGGCTCAGGCCCTGACGCAGATAACGTTCGACGTTCTCGACCACGACGATAGCGTCGTCCACGACGATGCCAATGGCGAGGACAAGCCCGAAGAGCGTCAGGTTGTTTAGCGAGAAGCCAAAAGCCTCCAACACGAAGAACGTGCCGATCAAAGACACCGGAATAGCGACCACAGGAATGATCGCGGCACGCCATGTCTGCAAGAATAGGATGATGACGAGCACCACCAGGACAAGCGCTTCAAACAAGGTTCGGATCACCTCGTCGACCGATTGCTGGACGAATTCGGTAGTGTTGTATGCGATGCGGTAGCCGAGACCAGCGGGAAAGTTCTTCGCAAGGTCGTCCATCGTTGCGATTACCGCGGCGGCGGTCTTGAGCGCGTTTGAGCCGGGACGCTGAAATATGCCGATTGCGGTCGCGACCTTGCCGTCGAGATAAGCGTTCGTGGTGTAGGTATACGCGCCAAGCTCCACGCGGGCGATGTCCCGCACCCGCGTCACCCCGCCGTCCTGATCGGTCGCGACGATGATGTCGCTGAACTGGTCCGGACTGGACAGCCGACCCAGTGTCTGCACCGCCACCTCGAATCCAACCGGAGATTTCGCGGGCGGCTGATTGATGGCGCCAGCGGCGACCTGAATGTTGGCGCCGCGCAAGGCGGTGATCACATCGCTCGCCGTCAGACCGCGCGATTGCACTTTGGCCGGATCAAGCCAAACCCGCATGGAATAGTCACGCGCGCCAAACACGATCGTATCACCCACTCCGTCGACACGAGTGAGCACATCTTTGATATTGATGGTCGCGTAGTTCGAAATATACGATTGGTCGAGCGTACCATCGGGCGAGATCAGATGAATCACCATCATCAGGTCAGGCGATTTCTTTTTGACGGTCACACCGATACGCTGCACCTCTTCCGGCAAACGTGGCGACGCGATCGAGACCCGGTTCTGTACCAGCACCTGGGCATCGTCGATATTCGTGCCGGGCTTGAAGACTACGTCAATCTTTGTCGTGCCGTCGCCGGTCGATTGCGACACCATGTAAATCATGTTGTCGACGCCGTTGATCTCCTGCTCTATCGGCGAGGCGACGGTCTCGGCCACGATATCTGCTGCGGCACCAGCATAGATTGCAGTCACCTCGATAGTCGGTGGAGCGATTTCAGGAAATTCAGTGATCGGTAGCGCACGAAGAGCGATCGCGCCGACAAGCGTCAGGATAATTGAAACCACGCTCGCGAAGATCGGTCTGTCGATGAAGAAATGGGGAAACCGCATTTGAGCCTCATCACCCCGCGCCGAACAGCGCTTAGTTCGCAGCGGCCTTTATCGTTCCGTCCTCGGCCTTGACCTTCTGTCCGGGCCGCGCGCGCTAAACCTTCGATCACGATACGATCTTTTGGCGCCAGACCCGAGCGAACGACGCGCAGTCCATCAACGATCGGGCCCAGTTCGACCTTTTTGATGCCAACCGTGCCATCTTCAGCGACGGTGAATACGATCTTGCTCGCCTGATCGGACAGGATCGCACTATCAGGGATCAGAAATGCCTGGGTCTCCCCGCCATATAGTCGGAGCCGCCCAAAAAAGCCCGGCGTCAGCAATCCATCCTTGTTATCGAAGATGGCGCGACCGCGAATCGTGCCTGTCTTCGGGTTAATGGCGTTATCGACGAAATCCATTCGGCCGGTGTGCTTGAAATCGGTCTCGTCCGCGAGTCGAACGGCAACCGGGTTCTGCACGTCGCGCGACGATCGTCGCCCTCCGGCTGCGGCGAGACGCAGGTAGTGCAGGAAATCGGACTCGCTGCCATCGAATATGAAGTGAATCGGATCCAGGGAAACAATCACGGTCAGCAACGTCGCCCCGCTCTGGCCGCCCGTGATCAGATTGCCAGCATCGACGCGCCGATCGGAAATACGCCCGGCTATGGGGGCACGAACCTCGCTCCATTCGAGATTGAGTTCGGCCTGCTTGAGCGCAGCCTCAGCCGCACCAACTCCGCCTGCGGCGTCGCGCTGCGTGGACCTTCGCGTGTCGAACTCACGTGCGGTTAGGGTTTGATGGCTGATCAGCGGCGTCGCCCGCTCCACATCGGCCGTGGCGATCTCAAGCTTGGCTCGCGCCCGCTCAAGATCGGACTTAGCCTGATCGACCGCGAGTTTATAGGGCCGCTGGTCGATCACGAACAGGAGATCGCCTTCTTTGATAATCTGACCGTCCTTGAAATGAATGGAATCTATGAAACCCGAGACGCGCGCACGAACGCCGACCGTCTTCAGCGCCTCGAACCGGCCAGTGTATTCATCCCATTCGGTAATCGACTTCTGAATTGGTTTCGAAACGGTGACGGATGGCAGTGGAGGAGGATTGGTGCTCGCCGCCGGTTTGGTGTCGCAACCGGAAAGCAAGCCGGCCAGCAACAGGCCAATTATTAAAAATGGAGCCCGTGTCATCAGAGCCGCCTCCAACACGCGTCAGGCCCAGAGAGTGTCTCGAAATATTGTAGTGAAAGCGAGTCTAATTTTTATTGAAGCGATCCGAATGACCTTCGCTCGTCACTCGGCAAGCATAAGCCCAAGGAGTGCCTCATATCGGGCCGCAAAACTTCAAAAGCGCCGGATCGTGCCTCGACCAGGATCGATGGCCGTCAATTACGAAATGCCAACATTAAAGTCACGCAGACGACTCTCGCCTTGGAAAGGCTTCTACTTCACTACGAGGTCGTTTTAGACTGTCTTTTTCTATGCGGCACTAGCGCCTTAACGATGAGTTTCTTGGTCTCGGCAAGACCTGTTTCATTCAGGTCTGCGCCAAAAAACGAGAGCGCCGGCTTGCAAGGGCGCGAGCGAGAACGTCCCGCGATCGCATCACCGTGCAGGCCCTTTGAATGGTTCATGGCGGGCCCCATTTAATCGATGGGCTTCGTTAAAGAAGCACGCTACTCTGACAAGGCTAGGGAGAGATTATTATGAAAAGGCTTTCGCTTTGCGCGATGGCAATAATCTGTTTTGTTGTCCTAGCGCCTACCGCAAACGCGCGATCAGTCTACGATGGTTCTTGGGACCTCGTCTTCGTGACGCAACGAGGGGCATGCGATCCTGCCTACAACTTCACCGTCAATATTTCCAACGGAGTTGTGACGCATCCTAATCTCGTAAAATTCAGAGGATACGTCGCGAAATCTGGCGCGGTTCGCGCTTCGGTGACCGTTCAGGATAAATACGCCTCCGGCTCAGGCAGGCTCTCCAGTGTTTCTGGCCGCGGGACATGGAATGGCCACGCAGGAAATGCGCGATGCTCCGGCTACTGGACCGCGCAACGAAATTGACATCTTCACGACGAGAAAACGTGAGCATTTTGGCCTGAGACTCAAACCGGCGACAATCGCCGCCTTGCGCCGGAAGCCGTTGCCTGCACGCTAGTTCTCAGCGTCCTACGTGAGCGCCGGTCGATAGGACCGGACTGCCATAAATCCAGCCGTTGGCATCCAAATGGTATCGCGGTCAGGGTCGATTTCATTTCTGGACAACCAGAGACGGTAGGTTTGCATGTCCTGATCGCCGTCGGGCGCCGCCTGAATACGGATGATCTTGGCCTCAACAACGCCGGCATCCACTGAGGCGGCTATTCATCAATTGATTTTTCCCAACATGATCGAGAATTCGGTGGTGCCGCCTGAGGCGGAGGTCATTCTGTCCTCCAGATACCGGCGCCGTATCGATCAAAACCCACGGGATCACGTCAAATTTCCTCTTCGGTGATCGGAGTTGCCCTGAAGGCGGCTCTGCGGGGCAGTCGCATCTCAGCTTAGAGCACCATTCTATCGGCCGCTACGTTTGGCAGCGAAGGAGCGAGGGACGGTTGGTGCAGCCAATACTTAGGCCATGCCCGAACTAAGACTTAGTCTTACCACTCCTGCTCTTCTCGTTAGCGCGCCGCAGAGCCTCAGCAAGTGCTCCGCCGCCGGACTGCTGATGCGGCTTGTTCGGCGGCGACATCATCGGGCGCGTTTTGTCTCTTGGGAGGCTTTGCGCCGCACGCTCGCTCTTGCCGCCGAGCTCATCATCGAGACGGAGCGTCAATGCGATCCGCTTACGGGCGACATCCACCTCAAGTACCTTCACCTTGACAACGTCACCTGACTTCACGACCTCGCGCGGGTCTTTGATGAAGGACTTCGACATCGCCGAAATGTGTATCAGGCCATCTTGATGTACACCAATATCGACGAAGGCACCGAACGCCGCCACGTTGGTTACGGTACCCTCGAGGACCATACCGGGTTTAACATCCTTGAGTGTCTCGACACCCTCTTTGAACACAGCAGCCTTGAAGACCGGCCGCGGATCTCGGCCGGGTTTTTCCAGCTCGTGCAGAATGTCGATCACGGTAGGCAAACCGAAGGTATCATCGACGAAGTTCTGCGGCTTGACCTGACGTAGGATATCCGCGTTTCCGATCAACGCCTTGATGTCGCTCCTGGTTGCAGCAAGAATTTTGCGCACGACGGGGTAAGCCTCCGGATGGACTCCCGAGGCATCGAGAGGATCGTCGCCGCCATTGATCCGCAGGAAGCCTGCGCATTGCTCGAATGCTTTGGGGCCCAGCCGAGGCACCTGCTTCAGCTCCTTACGTGTCTTGAATGGCCCATTGTCATCACGGTGTTGGACAATGGTTTGCGCTAACCCCGCGCCGATACCTGATACGCGTGCGAGTAACGGCGCAGAGGCCGTGTTGGCATCGACTCCGACCGCATTAACACAATCCTCAACCACCGCATCGAGGGAGCGAGCCAGTTTACTCTCGCCAAGGTCATGCTGATATTGCCCCACGCCGATCGCCTTCGGATCGATCTTGACGAGTTCGGCCAATGGATCTTGTAGTCGTCGAGCAATCGATACCGCCCCGCGCAGCGTGACGTCGAGATCCGGCAATTCTTCGGACGCAAAGGCCGACGCCGAATAAACCGAAGCGCCGGCTTCCGACACCACGATCTTCGACAGCTTCATATCGGACAGAAGTTTAACCAGATCCATAGCAAGCTTGTCAGTCTCGCGCGACGCCGTGCCGTTGCCGATCGCGATCAAGTCAACGCGATGTTGAACGGCGATCTTGCCGAGCGTGGCGAGCGCCGCATCCCATTGCCGCTGAGGCTCGTGCGGATAGATCGTGGTGGTCGACACCACCTTGCCCGTCGCATCGACAACAGCGACCTTGACGCCGGAGCGAAATCCGGGATCGAGACCCATGGTAACGCGCGCGCCCGCCGGCGCCGCCAGCAAGAGGTCGCGCAGATTCGACGCGAACACACGGACCGCCTCCTGCTCGGCTGCGTTCCACAGCCGCATGCGCAAATCAATATTGAGATGAGCCTGGATCTTGGTCCGCCAAGCCCAGCGCACCGTTTCTATGAGCCATTTATCGCCGGCCCGGCCATGATCGGAAATCGCGAAACGCCGCATGATCTTCAATTCGTAGATGCTGACCGCAGCCGGCGTAGCGGCAACTGGTTCGGGCAACATTTGAAGGTCGAGAATATCCTCTTTCTCACCGCGAAACATTGCGAGGATCCGATGCGACGGCAATTTGGTGAGCGGCTCGCGAAAATCGAAATAGTCCTTGAATTTTTCGCCCTCGATCTTCTTGTCGCTCCGCACGGTGGACGACATCAGACCGTTCGACCACATTTCTTCTCGCAACACTCCAATCAAGTCAGCATCTTCCGCGAAACGCTCCACCAGAATGGCGCGGGCGCCATCGAGCGCGGCCGCGACATCGGGGATCGACTTTTCGGCATCGACGAACGGCTCTGCGATCGTCTTTGGATTGTTCTGCGGCTGCGCCAACAATAATTGAGCCAGCGGCTCCAACCCGCGCTCTTTGGCGATCTCGGCCTTGGTACGGCGTTTCGGTTTGAACGGAAGGTAAATGTCTTCTAGACGCCCCTTGCTATCGGCAGCGAGGATCGCTGCTTCCAGTATGGCGTCGAGCTTGCCCTGTTCGCGAACCGAGTTGAGGATCGCGACACGACGATCTTCGAGTTCACGCAGATAATTCAATCGCTCTTCGAGCGTCCGCAATTGAGCGTCATCCAGCGAACCCGTAACTTCCTTCCGGTAACGAGCGACGAAAGGAACAGTTGCGCCACCATCGAGCAACGCCACCGTCGCTTCAACTTGCTGTTCGCGAACGCCGAGTTCTTCTGCGATCCGTCGATTGATGTTTACCACGCGCGATCTTTCTGAGTCATCGCGACTAATAAAATGGCTCGCCGCGGAATGACGCTTATGGACCACCGTCGATTGATTTATCAACCCAGTCGCCAAACAAATTGGTTTGTGGACGGGTTTCGATCGCAACCGTGAGCGTTGCCATTTTTCGGAACAAGCATCATACAACGAGATAAAGGTGGATCGGTGGCACTTAAGTGTGTAAACGAGCGCTCCTTCCTGGAGTACTTATGTCAATCTGCGGACTCGATTTCGGGACATCAAATTCCACGCTCGGCACCATTGCTGGCCGTGAACCGGTTCTGACGGCGCTGGAGGCCGCTCAGACCACGATTCCGAGCGCGATTTTCTATGAAACTGACGGCGCCGTTTTGATTGGACGCAGAGCGATTGATGCCTATGTCGAGGGCGTTCCGGGCCGCCTGATGCGCAGCCTTAAATCAGTGCTTGGCACCTCGCTGATCGACGAAACGACACGGCTTGGGCGCGAGCGGATCAGCTTTCGCGACGTGATTGCTTATTACGTGGGCGCAGTGAAACGGCGCGCTGAGCAAGCTATCGGTGGTGAGCTGCGACACGTGGTGCATGGTAGACCGGTTCATTTCGTCGACAACGCTCCGGATACCGACCGCGAAGCTGAGAGGATGTTGTGCGATATCGCTCGCGAGGTTGGCTTCGATGAGGTTACGTTCCAGTTTGAGCCGATTGCTGCGGCACTCGACTATGAGCGGCAGATATCGGCTGAAGAACTCGCACTGATTGCAGATATCGGCGGCGGGACATCGGATTTCTCGATCGTGCGCCTGGGGCCACAACGCCACGGCAAGGTAGACCGCTTGGGGGATATTCTTGCAAATGATGGCATACGCGTTGGGGGCACAGACTTCGATCGCCAACTCAGTCTCGGCGTCATCATGCCGTTGTTCGGCTTTGGTAGCGCCATGAAGCGTCCAGGGCTGGGCGTGCCTTCGAGTTATTTCCACGACCTGGCAACTTGGTCCAATATCAATCGGATGTACGAGCCGCGAGTAATGTCGGAAATTCGCCAGGTTCGCCGCGATGCCGATGAACCGGTCTTGCTCGATCGACTGCTACGCGTGGTCGCGGAGCAGCGCGGCCATACGTTGGCGATGGAAATTGAAGAAGCCAAGATTGCCCTATCCGATAGACGAGACACAAAGATCCCGCTGGATTGGGTCGCAGCAGGCCTCAGCGCCGCCGTCAGTCGATCAGATCTCGCGAGTCATACGAAGCAATTAGCCGATCGCATCGGAGCCCGCGTCAAGATCTGCCTCGAGCAAGCGCACCTGACAGCGAGCCGCGTCGATGCCGTGTTCCTGACCGGCGGATCGGTAAGGTTGGTCCATGTCCGCAACGCGATTATTAAGGCGCTACCCTCAGCCCGTATCGTCGAAGGCGACACCTTCGGCGCAGTCGGCAAGGGCCTCACCCTTGAGGCACTCCACCGATATGGCCCGGATAAATAAACCAGGTCAGCAAAGCCATTTTCAGAAGATGGCTGAAATTCCAACTCACCTCCAGAACCGAAACGAGCTCACCTTTTTGTCCGGTACCAGTTTCGTCTAACTGGAAACTCGAGATCACAAACCAAATGATACAGAACATTGACTCTGCGCTCATCTAGCGCCTTGGCCCACGCGGCTAGTCTGGAATCTTCCTCGAGCGATATATTCAACATGATTCAAGTTATCCGGTCGTTTCAGAAGGTTCGTTTGTAACTTCGAAACTCAACGCCAGATAAAACAATGTCCCGAGTGAACGTGCTGATCAATTTCCATGCGCAACTTTTCTCTGATCGTCAATGGAATCAAGATCTCAACATTGATGGCGGAGAGAAACAAAGACCCTATCCTTCTGATCCATGGAAACTCTCTTGCAAAGAGACCTTCCGACAAATGACATCGCTGGCTAGCGCGGGTTACCCTACAATTGCGCGCCTGATCTGCCTAGGCACGGGGAATCGGAAAACTTCACAATCGGCAAAATAATAGGAGGCCTCTGATGGTTGCTGCTGCCTATTGGTATGTTGATCTCCGAAATAGGATGTGACGCTGTAGTTGCGTAGTTTGCTACGTTGATCCCGCAGACGAAGCGTAGGCCCATCGACTTGGATGGTTTGCAACACAACATTGTCGTGTGACGGAATTTCAAGATCGAACGTTCTCGGTAATCACCCTCGCGTCATAGAAGTACAACGGAGGATAGAATGTCGAACTCAAAATCGCTACTCGCTTTCGCTTTGCTCGTGCCGCTTTTGGGCACAGTGATACCAGCAGAGGCGCAGAAGAAGGACGTTAATGCAATACGTGCTGAATGTTTCAGGCAAGCGAACGAAGCTGCCACGGCTGGCGCGCGTAATATGACTAGCGGAGCCTCTGCGGCGCGGAATGCCTTGGGATATTCTGCCTATCGCTCTTGCGCCAAAAAGAATGGTATTCGGCCATAATACAAACCGCTCTTCATGTTCCAAGCCGAGAAAGACAGAGACCGCCTTAGGGCGGTTTTTTTGCGAGCGCGTATTGGGTTGGCATAAAACGCTGGCGGGGACGATGCAATCGCGGACAAAGCAGCGTCCAACTGTGAATCGGCGCAGGGGTCAGATCGCTGCAGGTGCCGACAGTAACGCCATAAAGACAATCGAAAAAAGCCGATCGGAGTGGGGTCACGATCGGCGCCGATCGTGACCCCACTCCGACGTAGATTCCGTTACTTCTCACAAGGAGTTATCGCTGCAGCTTCAAGGGGCTTTGTTCAGCGCCGGTTTACACCCCGAATGCTCGCCGCGACCAAAAAGAGGCACGCTCATACTTTGGCGAACCAAGCGGCAACATCTATTCAGAATGGGCAGGAAACCACCATTCAGAATGAAAAACAGCCAAATGAGAAAAGTGCCTGAGCCGCAGGCTCAGCTATTGGCTGGCGACGCAGTGCTGATCGCACCGGTCTCCACATAAATTGGCCTGCTAACAGGGAATTTTACAGGGAATTTCGCAATTATGCGGCCACACGGGACGATATGAGCAGCAGGACCCCCTGTGCTGCAGCCACTTCCCGAGCGATTCCCTACCGAACCTATCAGGGAAAATAGTTCGACAAACAGGGAAAGGAAAAACCCAAAGCAGGGAATGGCGACAGCGGCAATGTAAGCGTCCATTTTCGCACACTTGTTTGGTTGGTACCGGATGCGATCTGTTCTCACCTCGATGTGCAGACGAGGGAAGAACCAAGGCGCACGGGATTCCGCTCGGGGCGTTCGGCAATTGGCGGGCGAGGTTCAAAGTAGAACCACAGCCCTTTGCCCCGAAGCTTCTCTACCGACCGACGCGGTATCTCTATAATCCCGATTCGCAATACTCGCGCTAATTCAATGAGCTCTGCTTCGAGGCGTGCTAGCCAAAACGCCTCGCCGTATCGAACAGGAGGCCCGCTTCTGTTCGCCAACAAGGTCGATGGCTATCCCGGTTTCGAGCAGCTCGGCGCCGATATTCGGCTCGCAGCCTGCTGGCCCATACACGACGCAAGTTCTATGAACTGCAGCAGGCAACCGGCTCGCCCATCCCCACTGAGGCGGTGCGGCGCATCACCGAACTCTACGCGATCGAGACGACCATCCGTGGTCACACCGCCGATGCCCGACGGAGCATGCGCCAATCCAGATCACTGCCGCAGGTCGCGGCAATGAAGACCTGGCTCGAGACGAAGCTCACTCAAATCCCGCCCCGCAGCGGGCTCGCTGACGCTATCCGCTAGCTCTCACCCGCTGGGGCGCCCTTGGCTGTTTCCTCGACGACGGTCGCATCGAACTCGACACCAACACTGTCGAGCGCGCAATCCGTCCTGTCACTCTCGGCCGCAAAAACCGTCTGTTCGCCGGACAGGATCGACACTTGGTAAGGCAGTGGCGTTCGTCCGTTGGTATCGAACTAGACAGCACTATTAGACATCGGCTCGCCGTTTTTAGCCAGTCACGCTCGTATGAGCTGTCCGAAAGGCGGCGTTGGCAGACCCTACGCATCGTATTTACTTAAAAGTGCAGTTGACAGAATTTAACACCTGCAAGACACTTATCGATGCGGATTAGGAGCGGTCGTGATGAGCCATCTTCGACAGTTGGTTGCAGTCGCTGGTCTTCTCGGTTTCGCAGCGCAGCCGGTGTATGCTGAGGACTGCGGGTTTCTGGGAAACCAAAGTTACCTTCAAGACCGCCAAGTTTATTACGAAGTCACGCCGAACGGGCCATGGGAGCTGCTCACGCAGCCCAGAGATAGTTTTTCAGAGCGGCCGGTAAAACTGGCTTATGTTTTCCGCGAGACATTTTCCGAAGGACATTCTGGCGTTCTCATCATTAAAGCCGGTCGTAACCGGCAATCAAACGAGCCGGTTCGGTCTTCACGAGATAAGAAGATCGTCCTCTTCAGAGACCGGGGGAGCTACTGCAAAGGAGGAAAGAGTCCTATCAACGTCGACGTCACGGCTAGGTCTTACGATGATTATCATGATCGCGGTCTTGGCGATTCAGAAAGCTCTACCATAGACAGCTTCCACGTCGGCTACAGGGGCCGCAAACCATATTGCAGGCAAACCAACGAAAGACGAACAGATACGGCCGACCCCCGCAGTAACCGAGGTCAGTTTTCTTACAATTCCCAGGTTCTGCTGGGTGGCACGTACTCACAGGTCGCCGGTTGGTGGAGTTCTTCGGCATACGCTGAACCCTACGAGCGCTACGAGGATCGCCGGGTGGAGATCAAACAATACGAAACACTGCCCCAGCAGCCGACCTGTGTGCGGATAACCCTTCCGACTCAAAAGCCGGGAGGTTTCGTTCGCATCAATGATCTCGAGGGGCTCGAATTCTATCAGCGAGATTACATTCGCTCCTTCGAAAAAGAGTGGAATCTGACACTGCAGTAGATAACATGACCCCGCCTTCAAATTCGGATGAAAAGAAATTCGACACCTTCGCCGACGCAGAGTTTGCGCATATCCGGACAGGCAGGACGCGCCGGCTCGGTGTTGATGAAACCGGTGTGCCCTGGGCCGGGCTCGGGTTGTCAGGGGGGGGCATTCGGTCCGCTTGTCTCGCGCTCGGCGTCCTACAGGTGCTCGCCGAAAGGCATCTGCTCTCCCGCTTCGATTATATCTCGTCGGTTTCGGGCGGAGGCTACATTGCCTCTTCGCTACAATGGTGGTGGGCCAAAAAGTCCCGCAGCGAAGTCCAGCAGCCCGGTGAGACGCCGAAGCAACCCAATCAAACCAAATTTGGTTTGACAACGCACGACTTCCCATATGGAAGCAGCACGCGTCCGTTAGGCCGTTTTGATAATGGATCTGCTGCCGAAAGAGGATTGAGAAACCTCGATTTTCTGCGTGCACATGCGTCTTACCTAACTCCAGGCAACGAACTGACCATATGGTCCATGTTGGTGGTCGTTTTGAGGACGGTTGCCATCAGTCTTCTGATCTGGCTCCCACTGCTAGTCACAGTCTTCGCAGGATGGCACTACCTGAACCGAACGTTTTTCGATGGCTGGGCCGAGTACTGGGATCTATCCTCGCCCGTCGGCAATCTCATCAAGCGGCACTGGAATGCTGACGAGATGTACGACTGCCAGGCTAAGGGCAATTGTATTTTCTACCTTCGTGCCGGGTACGCCGGATTTATCTATATTTTCTATTGTGCCTTGGGTCTTTTCGGTTTTGTTGCCGTCCTCTACGGTTTTGTAAGCAGAGCACCCCAGGATCATCGTTCTTCTCATTTTGTGGTGGCCACAGCATTTGGAGCGGCAACGGTTCTTCTGGCGACGAGCTATTATCTTGCTCATCCGATCGTCGCTTACGATACATCTGCCGCAACAATACTTTTGGTGGTTGCGCTGCTGGCAACGATACTGCTCGTATGGGCCATCATCGAAATTTGCACTCCCGATTCCCTGAATCCCAGCTATTGGCTCAGGCGGTTTGTCGAGAAGTGGCTTGGCAAGATATTCTTGCCTTCGATGGCATTTCTGGCCATCGGGCTGGTGCCGATCGCGTTTTATTACATCGGGCAGACAGATGATGTGCCCAAACCTTCAGGAACTGGAAGCATTTCGGGGGTCTTCAGCCTCTTAAGTGGTATCGCGTCGGCCCTTTACAGCTATTATGTTTTCATAAGAAACGTGGTTCCAAGCATCGCTGCTCGGATTGCGGCAACGCTAGGGGCACTTATCTACCTCTACGGCACCCTGATTCTGGCCTACTGGCTGTCGATCGCGATCGTCGAAGCGCCTTACCTGATTTCAGATTCCGTCGACCAAGTTGAGGCTGCTGGCTGGTGTCTGGCCGTTATAGCGTTTCTTCTAGCCATCTACGGCAATATCAACTTTGTTGGCCTTCATCGCTATTACCGCGACCGGCTGATGGAGGCCTTCATGCCGGACGATGCATCCGTCACAGCGATGCGTACACGGCGATCGCCTGTCGCCGACAACCTGTCCATGACCGATTTAATTAGCGCGAGTTGCGCCGAACCAGGCGACGCAACATCCATCCCGACGCCCTATCCACTGATCAACACCAACGTAATTCTGGTCAAAGACAAAAATTCGAAGTTTGCAGCACGCGGCGGCGCAAATTTTCTCATATCGCCTTTGTTTGTCGGCAGTTCTGCGACAGGCTGGGTCGATACGGCTACTTTCGTGGCGCGCCACGGGGCGATGACCTTACCCACAGCGATGGCCGCTTCCGGTGCGGCCGCGAGTGCCAGCGCTGGTTACATCGGCACCGGCATCACGATGAATCCCGTTGTCGCCGCCGTCATGTCGCTGCTCAACATCCGCTTGGGGCTATGGATTGGGAATCCGGCCAATATCAGCTCGCATAAAGTTCGGCGCATCCCGACATTCTTCAATCCCGGATTTTGGTCTGGCGTATTGGGTCGCGGGCATCGCAGCACTGACCGGTTTCTTGAGCTCACCGATGGCGGGCATTTCGAAAATCTGGCCATGTATGAACTTGTTCGCCGCAAGTTGGGTGTAGTTCTCATAGTCGACGGAGAGGCAGACCCACAGATCAGCCTCGCATCCCTCGTTTCTGCCCGAAACCGCATCCAGGAAGACTTCGGCGCGCGGCTGGAATTTCTGGATGATCAGGGCCCCGAGCTCTTGGTGATGCATGAGGCACGCGGCTATCCCGTCGACGCAAAATACGCGAGCTCGCCATTCATCGTGGGGCGGCTCACCTACAATGACAATTCGACCGGAACATTCATCTACATCAAATCGAACGTCACGCCTAAACTGGATTTTTCTATTGCGGGATATCTCGCTTCAAACAAAAATTTCCCGCATCAGTCCACTGCCGACCAGTTTTTCAGCCCTGACCAGTTTGATGCTTACCGCAATCTCGGTGCGGCCAGCGCGCGCAAAATGATCGACACATTGCATCTTGGCGCCACGATCTGCCAGCCTCAGGCCATCATTGATACTTATGTAAAGTGCGGACCACGGTCCTGAGAAGCTTTTGCGATTTTGCTTTCTTAAATTGCCTATCGCCATCACTTCATCCCGCAAGACGGATATCCCGATCAAGGAGATCGTGCGGCTCACCGGACATAGCCGGGGCCTCGTCCGCAAGGTGCTGCGAGGTCAGCGGTCCTATGTGGTTTAGGCTGCGCGAGAGCTCGCTCGAACACCACTTATCATGGCTGGACGCAGTGGGCTCGGGCCGTCGTAACGGCGCTGACCTGTGGCGCTGCCTCAAAGTGCCGGGTTTAGGGGCTCGGTGCGGGTTGTTACGGAATGGGCGACGCGCCGTCGGCGCTCCGAGACGCCTGATGCTCGGAGTCTACGGCGCGCACCCTCCGCAAGAACTATCGCCCGCCTGATGACCAATGGTCACTACGCTATCAAAGTCAGAAACCGTCACCCTCGCGGCGATCGCAAGGCGTTTCTCTCCTGGTGGAAGCCCGAGAGATCATCACCGCTTTCCATACGATGATCCGCAAGAAGGCTCACGCCGATGACCTATGGCTGGAGCGAGCATGCGCAAGCCTTGTCGCGTCCTTCGCTAACGGCATCACCAAGGACAAGGCCGCCATCAACGCCGCGATCGCGACGTCTTGGTCAAACGGACAGACCGAAGGCCAGACCACCAAGCTCAAGCTCATCAAACGTACGGCCCCGCCAAGCTCGATCTGCTTCAGGCTCGAACCTCGACCGCGGAAAGAACCATGACCCCGGCAACGGCGAGATCATCAGGAGTTGACTCCCGCCCTGTGATTAAAGAACGGACGACTAATTGATCTTCCAAAGCGCGACATCGAAGCCATCGCCAATATCAGCAAAATTGCCTGCACCGACAAAGTTGCTACCCGTCCAAAGATCGAAGTGACCTGTCGCGTTAGCCCAAGCCACGTGGTAGACGACAATTCCCGCTTGTCTCGGCAGCGTTTCCGCATCGATCATCGTACCCGGATTCTTGCTCATTCCCCAATAGATTTGGCCGAGAGTGCCTTTCAGATAATTGCCCATCGTGGCGACTTTAACAATAAGCGGGCGCCCATCCCCAGCAATGGCCTCGCGATATGTCCGAGAAATATCGCCGCCGGCCGCTAAAATGGCCAACGAAAGCCTGATGCAACAAGTATTCTCGTAATTCGGATCATCGATCAATCCGGGCCAGTCGCCTCCTAGGGATATAAAAAGATCAGGCTTCGGCGCGGTCGGATAATTTGACGAAAGTCCATTAAACGTAAGTGCCATAAGTACTCTCCTGAAATCGATAATCACCACGCGGATCAGAGGCTCGCCGTTGAGGACTGAGCAGTTTAGGAGTGCGATCCTCCTTTCTATGAGTCGCGCACATAACAAGCTACATTCGACTTACCTGTTTCTGTCCAAAAAGGATCATGGCCTTTGCCTTAGCATCCGACGCTTGTATCGATTTTTGCAGAAACGGAAAAAACACAATCGACCGGCACATGTTCATCCGAAGCGCGATCACCTTTGGTGCTGTGCACGAAATTTACCAACCTCTAGTTTGACGTACCCTGGGTTGCTCGGGTAGACTAATGCTAGTTTTTAGATCTCATAGGATTTTTCTTTGGAGTATTGAGGATGAGTACGCGCTTTGGTGCGGTGTTCGGGGCAACGCTGGCCTTCGCGCTATTGGCGCTGTTTTCCTGTTCGACGCTCTCGCTGATCCTGCAGATCGTTGCCACCAAGGGTGCCGAAGTAACGGTCGAGACCGGCTACATCTACGTCCTCACGATGGTGGGTGGACTTGTATCGGCATTGGTCATCGCGCAGCTGAGCGTCACGAAGCCGGGCGCGGCTCCTGGCGTCGGCGGTTTTCAGCCTGAATCTACATTCGGCATCTATGCCACCAACTCGGTGGTCGCAGTCTACCTGTTTGTCTGGATATTTACCGGCCTCGCGGCGCTGATCGTCGGCGTCATGCTCTATCCGAACGCTAATAAGACAATCTCCGACCTAGGCACCACCTGGCTCGGCTTGGCTGTCTCCGCGGCTTACGCCTATTTCGGAATCAAGCCGGGTGGCGGCGCGGCCGTCCCGGAAGCCGCGACAGTCCAGCCCATCGCATCTATCGGCCAGCAACTCCAGCAACAGATCGATCAGGGGAAGATAACCTTCGATATCGGGAAGCCTGAGTTGAAGGACGAGTTGCTGGGGACAAACAACGGCACCAAGGTCACCTCGAAATTGCAATCGCTGGTGCTCGAACTGTCGAAGTTATCACCGGTGTCCATTCGGATCAGCGAACTCCTGCGGCCCTCGGGGGATTCCCATCACGTCGCAGGCCGAGCCGTCGATATCGGCAACGAAGAGATTGCGAACAGCCTTCTGCCGCTGGTGGCCACTGACGCCAAGGTCACCCAGCTTGGCATCGACGAGATCATTTTTGATGCGGCCGTCGCCGGCGACGCCGACCGCAACAAGTGGAACTACGATGTCGGGCTAAAGCACTCATATGACGGCGCCGCGCTCGACGATCACAAGACCCACATCCACTTTGCGGCGGCTGCCTAGCGCGGCTCCCGCTGATTGTGAAACGCATATCAGAGGAGCGGCGGTCCGACACGGTGTGACGGTTCAACATATCGGAAGCCCGCCGCTCGGCCAATTTGGCGACGTTGTTTGCATTGAGGGCGCACATGGCTCTTGCATTCAGGCTATACGGCAAATTCCGTTGGCCGCCGACAGCAGCGCCGGCCACGAACCCAGCCGTCGCCGCTGGCATTGTCGAAATCCATTACGAAGTCAGGGAAGGCGAGCCTCCGGACGGGCCACGTCGTCCTTATCTGCGCTGGTACCCGACGGACAATACAGGCGATCCTCCACCGCCGGCGAGTTTGCTGACGGAGCACCTATTCGACTTCACTCCCAACAACGCGGCTGAATGGTTCAGGGCCAGGGAAAAAGAAGACTGCCGGATCTGGCTCGACACTACCCAGCCGCCGTCAAGCCTGCGGGATGGCAGCTGGCTGGTCTTTCGCGGCGCGTTTCTGTTCGAGCAATACCGCGAGCGGGACGGCAGCAGGCAGTCAGCACCGTTGCTCGATCTGCAATGGCCGCTCGTTACCCAGTGCGAATACCGAAAAAATGCGACGGTCTATTCGGCACTGGGAATTTGCCGCAAGACGAAGTCGCTATTTTATTTCAATTTCCATCTGCCCTTTCCGGTCCGGCGAACCAGTCTTAGCGACGATACCAGCAACAACGTCGCGGCCTTTCCGTTTGCCGCGGTGTACAGCCTCGCACCCGCGCCCGCTGGCCTGCTTGGCATCGATACGCTCGTGGCCGGATGGACAAAGGGCGACGCGTTCCCCAATCTGGCGCAGGACGAGACGCGCCCGACCGACACATCCTTCCCCTTCAAGGGAAGCAGCAATCCGGCCATCAAGGAGTTGGGCAAGTTCGGCTTCGCGGAATACGGGCGGCCACCGGGCGGCGACTTTGCCCTGTACAATCGCCATCGCGACGTCACCGGACAATACTGGCCGAAGAACCGGCAAGCGGTGCTGCAGGACATCCTGTGGCCCTATGGCTTCTCATTGCCCTACAACGAACTCGACTGGCTCAGTCCAACACCCCTGTTGACGTTCGATTCCAGCCTGCGCTTCTCTCCGATCAGCGAAGACTGCAACAATATTCACGAATTCAGTCTGATCTACCGCGCCACGATAGCGCCGATCCCGAAGCGCTCGATGAACAAGGGCGATTTCCGATCGGACGGCAAGGAACTGCGTATCCAACTCGAAGATGAAATCGGTGGACGCCTGGCCGATGGCACCCAGTTTGGTCTTGCGGATATCCAAGCAGGCGAACAGGCGTCCGAGATTGAGGGCTGGCTGGTGGTCGGCCAGGTTCTTTCGGTCGACTGTGAGCTTTCGTGGGAAATTACACGCGACACAATCTGGAGCGCTCACCGCGACGCCGACTGGTCGCCGACGGTTACGGTTCGCCTGCATTGGCCTGAGACCCTCCCCAACAACGAACACATTGGCGCCAAAGTCGACGAGACCACGCAGTTTCGCGCCGGCTTGCTGGCGCAGGGAGCCTACTCGTTCCAGGCCGTTCGCGACGCAATGGAGCCCGGCGAGGCCAGCCAGCCTCACTCGTTCCTGCCCGATCTCACGACAAGGGCGCCTGGGTGGGTACGCTTCACGCTGTACGGCTCTCCGATTCCAGCAACCTTTGACGAGGAAGGCAAGATCAGGTGGGGCCGTCCGCCACCCGGTCATGCAGAGATGGCATGGCGGCGCCCAGGGATGCGGCTCAGCCTGGCAAACCGGTGCGACCTTATCAGGCTCCGCGACCCCAGAGAGCCCAACGATTCGACCAAGGAAACCACGGAGCTGGGAAACACCAGCCTCGAGTTGGAAGCGAGCGCACTGACCTTTTTCCAGACCTCCAATGTGAAGCTCACACTGACGCTTTCGCACGACAAGCTGTGGCCACCGCAAAGCTCTGACACCATCGGCGACGACGCGCCATTCTTTGCGTCATTCCATGTCAAAGCGACGCCAATAACCAACGACTGGCACGGCCGTCTTTCGTCGTTGCAATTCCGCGGCTTCGCCAACATCCCGACGGCGCTCGTCGACCCCGACACCGGCCACATTCGCATTGGTGGGCGCGGAACGCGGCTTGGGCTAGGGAATGTCGCCCCAATTCTTACTTTTCCCAATGGCCGGATCGCCGCGGAAATCAGCCTCGCAATTCCGGTAGCGGAGGTTGAACCGATTGGCGTCGATGTAGCCCGCGGCGATCGCAGCGGACGTCCCGCTCCGCTCCTGATACCCCTTGATTGTCCGGAAAACTCCTCCGCGCCGGACAATCGGCTATGGCTGACAGTCACGGAAACCCTGTCGCCGACGCAGGACCGCTGGCTAAAGGCCAGCATTTCGGAAGACTCCCAGCAGACCGGCAATCGATCCTATGTCGTGCTGTCGTCGGAACCGTTCACGATTTTTCGCTTCACACAACGGGCGCTATACGACCGGGGCCAGGAGGATAACGCATCGGTTGCAGTCTATTCAGGTGACGACCGCATCTGGCAGTACAAGCGCGTTTCCGAGTACTACCACTACGTCTTGCCACCGCAGGCCGTAGGCGAAAGCGCCGACAAGCCGCGACGCCTCGAAATCCATGACCTCCGCGATCCGGACCCTGATGTGGAAACGCCTCCCAGGCCATTTGTGCGCCGCATTCTGACGGACGAGGATGGCAACCCGATCAGAGACAGGAATGGAAAGCTTCAGCTTGATGCGGCGAGCGAGGTCCAGCGTCGCGCCGTCGAATTCCGCCTGACACCATCGGCGGAAATCTGGATCAGTCCGAGCGACGTCGAGCGCGCCTATTTCATGCCGGAATCGACCAGCTATGAAATCTTCCGGCAATCCGGCCAATATGGTCTGGGTGCCGCGCTTGCGTTCCTGCGCGCCGAATTTCTCTACGGCCTGCCGGTCGGCATCGACGTGTCCAGGGAGCGCTCCATCGCCCGCGGCGCGCGCGTTGCCGAAATCGAGGCGCTGACGGGCCGGCTGACCGGCGCGGCCCAGCAACTCAACGCCGACGCGCGGCTGTCCGCCCGCTGGAATGCGCTGAGAAGCGCGATTTTGCGCCGGCCGGAACGGCTGGAAATCTGGGCGCGCGATCTCGATTCAACTATCGACTTCACGCCGGCGCGTTTTACCGACGGCGCGCAATTTGCGCTGCGACATACCGCCCTGCATCGCGCCCCCCTGATCGACCAGCGTGCGCGCGAGCAGCCCGAAAGCGCCGACGACTACAAATCGTTGCCGAAGATCGCGGGCCTCGATCCATTGAACGTGCCATCGGAGATGGAGGCCTATCCGCGCCACCATCCGCAAGGACTAAGCGGCGGTGCGCTGTGGCCGGTCGAATCGCTCAATCTATTCAGGACGCTGCTGGGCGCGCCACAATCCAACGGCGGCGCCATCGAATCCATCGCCCTGTCGCCGACAGGCGGCGATGCGGTGCAGAAGGCCGAGTTTCTCGGCGGCAAGGTCACCATCATCAGCGATACCCGCAACGGCTACGTTCAGCGCCAGCAGGTCGAGGTGATCGGCCGCATTTGCGCGTTCTGGCACCGGGCCAAGCACGTCGTCGTCTACGAACGTACAGTCAATCCATCGGCGCAATTTGCGCCGAAGAAAGCAGAGGACGAGCAGAGGACGCGGTCCCGCCGGCCGATCCTGCGCAAGGTGCGCGAATATATCGAGCTGTTGCAGCCCGAGCGCAATTACCCGGATTTCACCACTGCGGCGCAGCGTAGCGCCGGCTTCCTGGAACGCGTGCGCTTCAATTCGAAGATCATAAATGTCGACAGCGCCTGGTCGCATGAGGTCGGAACCTTCGGCTGGGAAATTCCACTGTGGAACAGGCTCAGCGCCCGCGAGCGTCCGCAGGTCTATGCAATGCCGGACATTGCCTTCGTGTCGACGGCCGAGGGCGATGGCCAGAAGCCAGTCGTCGCGCAGGAGTGCCTCGACCCGGATTACTTGTTCTTCTTCGCCGACTTCAGCACCACCACGACGGCCGACACCGATACATGGGTATCGCGGCTCAATCTCGACTTTCCCAACATGCCGATGGCACAGGAGATCGCCAAGAAAGCGGATGCGAAGTCTTCGGAGGGGCCACCAGAAAACGAGAAAGGCTTCGAAGGACGCCGGCGCTCGGTAGGCCGCATCCTCCCCGGCCTTCGCCGCTTCACCTGGCGCCTTGCACCGGGGGCGCAAAAAGCGGCGCTCAACGCGGGGCGAGCGGAAAATCCGGTCTATGCTGGGCTCGACAGCGTCAGCTTCATGCGCGCGACACACGCCACGGGCGTACCAACGGCGCTCGGTGATGAGCATGTACTGTCGAAAGTGCTCGATATTACCGCCAGGTTCCCCGCCGAAGGAGTAAGCGAAACGCTCTCGGCACTTAAATACTGGGACAGCAAGGGCGAGAACGCCGGCTTCGATGGAGCCAAGGCGTTCTCGGACAATGTGGGGGCGTTGGTCAAAGCGTTCCGCGACGAACACAAGGACGTCAACGCTCTCAATGCCGCGCGTGCCAAGCTGGCCACACAATGGAAAGGAGACTTCAAAGACAAGTTGAAGGGGACGATCCCGAAAAACCTGCAAGATTTTGCAGGTTTCGTGTCGGGGCTGAAGGCCGCTCCGTCGCTTTGCGGCAAACTCAAATCCGATGCCGTGGGGATGATCCAGCGCAAGGAGATGCTGGTTCGCTCCGCATTGCAGGACTGGGTCGCTCAGACGGACGCCATGCTGGCGGAAATACAGCCCTTTGCAGCAGGCGCAACAAAGGCAAAGGCAATCGACGAACTGACAACCCGCGCCGTCACGTACATACAGCCTATCTTCAGCGAGGCGAGCCAGGATATCGCAAATGTGGAGGAAGGCGTCGAGAAATCAAAAGCCGTAGTGATCGATTTTGAAGCGGAGGCCGAAGCGGTCTTCGATCGGGCACAGCAGCGCATCCAACAATTCGTTAACGGCTACGATCAGGCCAAACCCTGGTCCGGCGAGCGGCGTCAGGCCTTTCGGGCCGGCTTGACGGCCTGCGTCTCGAATCTGGAGACAGATATCGACGCGGCCATCGAGGAATCGCGCCATCGGCTCGGGGTCGAACTGAACGAGGTCAGTCAGACGGTCGCAGGGCATGTCGCAAAGGCGCTGAAGAAAGCCACGATCCTTGAGGCCGGCGCGCTCGACAAGGTCACAAGCGTTCAGCGATTCGTCGATCAGCTTCTCGCACAGATCGACAAGTCGCTTCAGCAACTCGGTCAGCAGGCCGGTGGCGGCAAACTCAATGAACTGACCGCCAAGGTCGACGCATCCAACCTCTCCACAGGGCTGAAGGACAGGGCAAAGGCCGCGCTGGTGGCGATGCAAGCCGCGTGCGACGCGGCAATTGTAACGATTGCCGACGCTCGCGCCAAGGCCAAGGCCTTCGACGAACGCGCCGACGACGCCGTTACCCAAATTACCCTTGCGGCCAGTGCGCTGACTGCGGCCCTGAAGGATATCGCCAAGGCGGTCACCGACCAGGTGCAGGATCTGGTCCAGGTAGCGACTGAGATTGCGAATGAACACGCGGATAAACTTGCCGCGGACTTCAACAGCACCTTTGGCGGAATCAGGAGAGAAATCGACGACATCGTTGCATGGCCCGACCAATGGCTTTCGAAGATCGGAAGCCAGATCGACGCCGTGGTGCTGCCAGCGACCAGGTTCCTGGATTCTTCGCTGACGGAGATCAAGCTCAATCTGCGGAGAATACCTGCCACGGTTCTGCCGATCGTTGACGATGTGAAGCAAGGCCTGCAACACGCGCAGGACGCCCTGGCGCCCGACAGCCTGCTGCAGAATGTCGTCAAAGACCAGGTTATCAAGCGGGCATTGAGCCAGCTTCTTGCGCCGCTTCCCGAGAGCATCCCGCCGACGGAACTGACTGCGATCGCGGAAGCCGTTGGCAAGATCAGAGTTCAGCTTGGATCACTGGTTGAAACCGTTGGCGATCTGACCCGCAATCTGACCGAGGGCGCGCTTGGAGCGTTCGATCAGGTCTCCAAGGTCTGTAGCGAGTTATCCGAGGGCGTGGCGGACGTTGAAGCATATTTCAACAAATTGGCTGGCAACGCTAAAGACTATTTCGACTCGCAATTGGCGGCCGCCTACAGCGCCCTGGAAAGTCAGCTCGGGAACCTGGATCAGGCCCTGAGTACTTTTCCCGACGATGTCGCTGGCCTGATCAAAGCTGCCCAGTCCTTCGATCGCTCGGTTCGAAGTCTGCAAAACAACCTGTCTCGCGCCGACGAAACGGCGCGGATGTACGCGGATCGCGTCTTTGACCGGTTCAGCAAGCTCGATGACGGCGGCATCCTTGCCGCCCCCAGCAACATCCTCAAGCTCTATTCCGCCGTCACCACGGCGCCTGAAATCGCGGCGCTGAAGGCGGACATAGACCGCATCCGCTCCGGCTTCGACGAGCTCAACGATATCGTCCAGACCACCAAGGCCAACGCGCTGTTCAACCGGCTCGGAGACGAGCTGAAGGCGCTCGGCCTGTCGCTGCCGTTCGACAGGATCGGTGACCGCCTGCTGCCCGCCAACCTCCCCGACTTCGACATCGGCAAGGTATTTCGCAATTTCGGCGGAACGAAGCTCGACAATCTCCTCAACGGCTACAAAATCCCGTCCGGGGTAAGCGACGCCGTGCGCGTCACGCACGATTTCGACAAGAAGCAGGCGCGGGCCTGGGTGCAGGTCGATATCGACGCGCCGATGAGCGGCCGCCGCAGCCTGTTTTCGATCGGTGTCTTCAAGGCCGACTTCGTCGACATGCGCCTCACAGGCCAGGTCCGGCTCGAGGCGGCATCCAAGGACCAGGACAAGGTGACCGAGACCGGCTACGGTCACATTGGTGCGATGATCGATCTCGTCGTCGGTGGCCAGTCGATGGTGCGGTTCGAGAAATTCGGGTTGAACTTTACCCGCGAAACCGGACTCAAGATCGAATTCGATCCCAAGAACATTCGCCTCAATCCATCGTTCCAGTTTATCCAGGATTTCCTGGGGACACTGTTTCCGGACAAGATCGGCGGCCTTCAGGTCATCAAGCAGAACGGCATTCCGGTCGGCGTGCAGCACGACTTTGCACTGCCGCCGATGTCGCTGAATTTTGCGACCAGCGGCGTATCGAACATCTCGATCGAGAACCACTTCAAGCTGCTGGCGTTCCCGGACTTCATGCTGGCCAACCGCTTCAACCTGTCGACGATAGAGCGGCCGTTCATCTTCTCCATCTTCATCATCGGCGGCGCCGGCTACATCCAGATCGACGCCGAGTACCGACCTTTCGACAAGGAGCTTACGGTTACCGTCGAGGCGGGAGCCGGCGGATCAGCGTCGCTTGCCTTCGCGTTCGGTCCATTCTCGGGCCAGGTCTTCATTACGTTGTCGGGCACCCTCGCCTACCGCAAGGTGATCGGCAAACCCGGCGGCGGCCTGTCGATCTCGGCCGTCCTGGTGATCGCAGGCCACGTCGACGTTGCCGGCATCGTCACCGTCGGCATCGTGTTGATGCTGCGGATGACCTATCGCGACAACGGGCAGATCGACGCTGACGGCTCGCTCACAGTCGAAATTCGTATCTCGAAGTTCTTCAAGATAACCGCGCGCGCTAACGCGAAATACAAAATGCGCGGCGGCAAGTCCGAGATGGTCACCTCGACCAGTGCCGATGTCGAGATGACGGACGAAAGATTGAAGAAGCTGCAAAACGCTGCCGACAAGCTCAAGAAGGCGAGGAACTAGGACATGGGGCTTATCGCACCGATCCTTCAATGCCTGGTCGACCAGGAACCGACCGGCTTTCACCAGAGCGACGCAAACGGTGAAACGTTTTCCTTCGCCGTCAATCTGAGTCTGGATTGCCGCGGCGAGGGAACGACCGCGGAAGAAATCGGGGCCGAAGAGACCGCCGCCAAGCAGCAGTTTCTCGATTTCCTTTCCGACGTTCAGAACGTCAAGTTTCACTTGTTTTCGGTATCCGAACCCGGATGGTCGCTTGACTATGCGGGTTCCGTCCACTGCACCTCTGGTTTGTCGCCGGCCGGGAACCCCCAGATTCTGCTGGACTGGCTCGATGAGCAGAAACCGGACGCCGCTGAGGGAACAACACGGTATTGGTCAACAGCATCTTCTGAGCCGGGTCATCCCGACGTTGTCATCGACGCCGACGACGCGACGGCGACGCACCGGTTGGCCGCAGCGCAGTCTTGGAACGCGCCGGTCGCGCACCGGTTTGGTTTGACGCACATCGTCCGGATCGCGCGCGACAGAATCGCGGACCATAAATTTATCATCCTACCTTACTTCGACAAACCGGCCGAGCCGCCAGCCAAGCCTGAGTTCAACGCTAGGCACGACGATCCATCCGGAAGCATTGAGGCTGCCGCCTTCGACTACTCCTACGATCCGATCGCCCAGTTCGGGAAAGTCGTTTGCCGGACCAACCTGATCGGCGACGGGATCACCAAGGCGCTCAATCCATCCGAGATCGACCAGGGATTGGCGTCCGACGGCTACCTCAGGGTGGACAGGGATGCCGAAAATGTCCGCCGGACGCTGGTGTGGTTCGAAGAGCGCGCGGCGACGCTGATGGCTGCCAACCCCGCGCTCCATTCGCGCGCCAAGGACCCTGGCGACGATCCAGCCTTTGAGGAGCTTTTCGGCATCAAACTCATCACCGCCGTCGATCAGGCTGGCAAGCCAATCGAAGTCCCCTATTGGGGTTCGATTGTCTGGTACGTCGTTGCGCGGCTTGTTTCCACACTCGACAATCTCGTGATCGCTCTGCTCAAACCGACGTCCGCCGCAAATCCTACCTTCGAGCGCAGCAGCGAAGGTGATCTTCTTGCGCCGCTGGTGACGGCGATGCTGACCACGCTAAGGCCGCTCCAGGAGCGCTTTGGCCTGGCCGATACCGCGTTCGAGAAGGACAAGATCACTGCAGCCCTGCGATCTGGACTCACCGCAAGCCCGCTGACGGCCCTGGGCCCGGTGAAAAGTACCGCGGATCTTGCCCGTGCGCTTTGTCAAATATACGGGATCGATGCGCCGAAAGCTGACCCCGTCAAAAACGAACGTGAGTTAATCTCGGCGATCGTCGCCCACTACGCGAGCGGTGGCGACAGCAAGATTCCCGATTCCGCGAAGGTCTACGCCCAGAGCATTTCGAAGCACTCGGTCCAAATCCTCTCGCGGGCCTTGCTCGACCTGGAGCAGCCGCTGCAGGACGAAGCGGGCGCCGAAGCCGCGATCGTCAAAATCGTCGAGAGTGCAAAGACCGGCAACGGACTGGCCCTCGCCACCTTGGTCGCCAAGGCCTATCTACGCGAGATCAACCGTACCGACTCCGAACTTCAGGACGCGGTGGAAGCCGCATTCAACGCGGCGTGGGCCGCCTACCGGAGCCTGCTTGATAGCCCATTCAACGGCGCCGAGGCGACGCGACGCGCAACTGGCCATTCATTCGTCCGGAATTTGCTGGATTTTACGAAGCTCGACGGAACCAGCCAAAGCTCGTTGATGCTCCGGGTATCCGCCACAGAGAGCGCATTCTTCTCTCGGCGATTCGGCGTGGACGAGCTTCCACCTGCGGTAAAATGCTTTCAGCCGATCGCCGGCGCCCTGGTTAGCCCTGCCCTCGACGTGTGCCTGCTGACCGATAAGAACACGCTGCCTGCCGCGGATTTCAAGCTGCTTCTCGATGAGAAGGTCGAGGCGATACGACGGCACCTCAACGACGGCTTTGCCGATGCCGTCGCGCCGCTCAGATCCCTCAACGATACGAACGCCCGCTTCATTCCGGACAACGCACCGCAGCCGCTGGCGATCCAGATTGCCGCCAACATTGACGGCAGCAGGATCGACAACTTCGCAAGGCACCTCAACGGCATTGGCGTCATTATCCAGCGCGCGGACAGCGGCGCAGCGCCGGACTTGTGGGCACACGCGAATCTGGCTGACCTGGGCTGGAAGCCGCCGCCCCAGAACGATCCGGCTAATGAGCCGCCTCCCGACGTGACGAGCGCCATCCATCCCATGTTGCCGGCCGTCAGCGACGGTCGCAGTCCCATGTTCATCGAGTATCAGGGGTTCCCGTTCGCCGACCGGGCCATCGACGCTCGCATCGTCGATAACGAGGCCGAGCCGAACCCGACGCGACAACGTCCCTTCTACCGGCACGATCCACATGTTGCGGACGATGGCTTCGCGAGGGTCCCACGCCTGGCCTTCGGGCGCACATTCAAGACCTTTGGTTTCGTCACCAGCAACGCTGGAACGCTGCCGCTTGCCTTACAGCTGGGTCCGGAATCGCCGTGGATGCCGAAGCCTGCCCCACAAGAGCCAATACCCGCCGCGGCAGACCCGTCGCTGGTCCTGGTAGGTGAGGCTGACTATCAGCGTCGCACCGCGATTGCACAAATGGCCGTGATTGAGAGCGCGAGGCCGAATCGGCCGCCCCGGATCGGCGCGCAGATTCCAGGAGTGAAGCCGCTCGCGACGGATTATCCGCGTGTCGGCCTTCAGGCTGAAAAAGACGAACCCGGCGTACGCGATATTCTGCGCGAAGCCGACGGCAGCGGAAAGATGACCGCGGACCAGAACTTCGAGTGGCAAATCAGCAACATCGAGTTCGCCGGCGCACCGGCAAAGTTGACCGTGCGTTTCTTCGAACGGCCTGCCGCGGATCCGAAAGATCTTGGGGATGCAACCTTTGAGATCGCCGAAGCGTCCGTGCCGGGCTTTACGAGATTTCCGAAGATCACGATAAGGATCGAATTCAAGCCGAAAGCGCCGGGCTCGTTCGAGCGTCTGCTTTCCGTCCGTTGCGGTGACATTTTGGTTGCCACGAAGCCGCTTTCGGCTGGCAGCGCTGTCGCCGGCTGGCTGCGTCTCGTGCTTGATGCGGACAACGGCAAGCAGGCGTCGATGACGTTTGCCAATATCGGCTCGCAGAACAGCGACAACGTCGGCGATCCCTTGCTGTTGCTCGCGCCGGCGACTGCTGCGTGGAAGGACGGCCTTTCGGATCCGGTCGCGATCACAGTTTCAGCACCGCGGATCGGTTACCTCGATTTCGATCGATGGTTTGCCAATACGGACCTGCTGAACGACATGTTCTTCTTGCCGGGGGACGATGCCGCCATCGGGCAGTCCGTCGAGTTGTTCGAGCGGGCGTTGATTACCGCCTATGTCATGCGCCACCTCGATCCGGTTCTCGGTTCCCTTCTCGACCGGTTACCTGATCCCGCCGTGGAGCACGTGCGGATTGAGATCGTGCTTCATGATGCGTTGATCAAGGACAAGGTCGCGCAGGGAGTGACGCACCAGATCCATCCGCTCAAGGATAAGCTCCGCAATTTCGGACGCACGTTTTCCACTCTAATCGATCAGATGATCACGAAGGAGAATCTTCCGAGGCCCGGAAGCAATGACCCGATACCGTGGACGCCGGGGCGCTTGCGCCGCTATGTCTTTGAACCATTGGATAAGCTGTTTCAGTTCAGGATCAGCTTGGCGCCGGGGGATTCGCTGAGCCTGGAACAGACGCCGGCGGGATCCCACGAGCCTTTTTCGGCATCGGTTCCCGACGGAGTCGTCGCACGGCTCTCGATCGATTCCGCCGTTCCGCTCGGACACTTCAAAGCGGGTCTTCACCCGTCAGTATTTCACCCGGGCCTAATGCAATACGCGACGCGCCAGCTGCCGGGCGGCAATCTCGTATTCCCCGCGGCAGCCGTTCGCATTGAGACCATGTATGACGGCATGAACGAGTTGGCCGCAGCGAAGAAGGGAGAGAACAATCAGCCGGCGATCGATCTGGCCAAGGCCGTGATCACCGCCGAGGGCATCGAGCGCACGCGCCGGTTCGATCTGATGACGGCCGCCGACATCACGGACCCAAATCACTTCCGTCAGTGGCGATTGCTCGGCGAGATTGACGTGACGACACAGCGCTGGCGTACGACGGGACGGCCGATCTATCACTATGCGAATCCCCGCGCGCACCGGCTTCACGGGGCCGTGGATGATCCAGTTCCGCAACCGGCGATTCCGCTCGATCTCAACGGCGAAGCAAGCCAACTAGCCCAGTTCGAGCTTGAAGCATTCTTCAATCGTCCCGATGTCGATGCGCATACGATGACCCACTGCCTCGACCCGTTGCCCGCGCGGAACAAACTCCAGGAGCATTACTGGAATTCGGAATCAGCCACCTATTTCCGCCACCGCTTTACGTTGCGTTCGCGCTATGCCGGCGCGCTCAAGGACCGCGACCGTGGCGAAGTTATTGCCTGGCCGATCAAGGATCTTAAGACACCGGCGCATGGCTGGACCATGCGTGTTGCCATGTTGGCGGACCTGTCGCGCATACAATTGACCCGCCCCCAATTGCGAGCCCTGATTCCACTCACCACGGCGCCGGACGGCGACTATGCCAACAAGCCAGCGCCGCCGGTGGCCGCAATCCTTCAGGAGCCGCCGTTCGCGTGTGGCGGCTTGGCCGACCGGATCGCTGCCGAGGTGAAGACCGGCTTTGGGTACGGCTTTGAGGATGACAGCAAGCATGTCGAGATCCGGGACGCGCGCGAGGAGGCAGGCCCCGATCCGCGCCTCGACTATCTCCCGCTGAAGAGCGACACTGCGCTCGGCCTTGTGCTGAGGAGCGAAGGCCCCTTGGGGCTCACCTTCGACAACGTCGACGCGCCGGCGCCCGCCTATCCGAATTCCATGTTTTCGCTCGCACCCGCCACGCTGTTCGGGGAGCAGCCGCCGCTCGAGGAGTTGTTCGTCGGCATCGCGATGCGCCGCTACATCGATCCGGACTGGACGATGAGCGAGCGAAAAGCAGATCGTCGACTTGATGGCGAGCGTTGCTGGTGGCTTGCCTTTGATGGGTCGAAGGCCTCCCCCGGAGCCCTGCTCGCCTATGCGATCGACGGCCGGCAACAACCCTTGCCATTGTTGTCCCTGGAAACCAGCAACCCGATCATCGAGGTCAAGGCCTCGAAGCTTGCCATCGACGGGGTCGGCGCAACAAGCGATACGCCAGCGGGCGATCTGGTGTCGATTCTCAAGGTCGACAGGGCGAAATTTGCCGGTCTGACAATCCTGCACCAGCCGGTCGCGCCGGGACGCTATTCGACTTCGATCTTCGTGGTCACGAATTTGGCCAACACCGCGCGCGGCGAGATCAACGCGCCGCTCATGCTCGGGAGCTTCGAATGGTCGCCGTCGGATGTAAAGACGAGCCCGGACGATCCCGTCCGCAAGCCACCGTTCGTCGAACTGAAACCGCTCCAGGCCAGCTCCGCCTGTGTGACTATGGCCAGCGCGCCAACTTTCCTGAGATGGACCAAAACCAGCCGCCACTTCGATTTTCTTCACATTTCAAAACTCAATCCGGACGGGACAGGCTGGATCCTGAACCGTCGGCACGTGCGCGAACTGGTCGCCGCACTCGACACCAATCACCACGCTCTCACCTTCGAATTGAACGGCGTCGAAAACGTACCAGTCTGGCTGAGCCCGTCGACCTTTGACAAACCCTATCCCCTGCACGTCCATCGCCATCTGGGCATCATCACCTCGCATTTCCTGAAAGAATTGGGACGGCCGGTGGAACTTTTTTGCCGGACCGCCGTCCTGCCGGACAACAAGGCTGTAATGATCGCGCCGGATGGGACGACCCAAAGTGGCAAGCCCTATCAGCCCCGGGATCACGTCGCTCGCATCGTCGAATTCGAGACGCCCGCGCAGATCGTATGCGACAGCAGTGTGCTGGCTGCGAAGAAATACAAGACCGCCTATTTCGATCTTGTTTCGACCGGGTTCGTTAGCAACGCCAGCAAGACAGGCGGCAGCCTTCGGTTTCATTTCCGGATCGTCGGGCCGCCCACACACCAACGGGTCTTTACTGAACTGAAAATCAGGCTATGGCAGACGCCAGACTCTAGCTCCGTCCCGATGACGATCCCGCTCAAATGGACGAATACGGCAACTTTTTTTACGATCGGCGTTCAACTGTCTCTGCTGCAACAACGTAATAGTCCTGCCGAAACGAAAGCCGTCGCCGTGGCTCATCTGCTGCGTTCCGACGGAACGCGGGAAAAAGCGCCTGACATCGAGCCGTCGCTCGTCCTGACTACATCGACGAACAGGAATCCGGGCCTGTTCGTATCCGTCGATGCCATTGCGCCAGCCGGCCATGAATTCTGGACCGATATTTCCTTGCTTCATTCGTCGAACGATAATGAGCATGCGCCCCTCGATTTCGACTGGTTGTTCTCGTCCGGCAGCGAGGTCGAACCGACGGTCAGTGTATCACCTACGGGCCTGAACATGATGAACGAAGCACAGGCCCGCGTAATCTCGGTATCGCCACCTATTCCGATCGTCAGACATTGAGGACACCCCAAGGTGTTGGCTCAAATAAAGGTCGACGCTTGTGGCGCGCGCCGTGGCAAAATTCCCGTGCTCGGCGGGAAGGACATCGTTCTTCGCACTTACGATCGCTGTGGCCTCGCCAATCCCGAAACAGGCTGCAGCCTGTCGTGCAGACGCCAGACAAAACGGCTTCGATTACGCGATCACGCAAATCCTGGCTGTAGGCTCGCGCCATGCTTCGCCCCCCTCGCTATCGCGACAAAGGACCGTATTATTCGCGCGATTTGTGAATCCCGTCCTGAATCGGAAATCAGCGAACCCGCTCTAGTGATCGAGACTGAAGAGTGACCAGCACAAACATGAAAGCAAGACCCCACGAAGTATCTAGGGTGCGCAACAGATCGAAAAGGACTTCCCTGCGCAGGGCCGGTTTGAGAAGGTCGATGCTCACAATCAAGGGGCTTTCGATAACCCGCTTGGCTCCAACGGTGAAAAGGCGTCTTTTTGAAATCCCGCGCGGAGCTTGAGGACCTCGGTCATGCGATCGGATGCGATTGAGTCCGGCACCGGAAACGGGCCTGGGACGCAATTGCTTGACGGGTTATGGTCAAGACACTGTCTCTGCTCGGCACGAAATAAACTGCTTTACACAAGGCGTCTCTATTTGGCCGCATCATAGTCGCGACTCGTGGATCAGCACTCCACAGGCGGAAGCGTTCAATTCGACCACGCCTTCGAGCGCCAGGCCCAGCTTGCCAGCCATCTCCTGGAGGGATTGCCCCTTCAGCCAATCGTCGAATGCATAGACGATCAGCGTCCCGCTTTGGCGACTTATTGCCTCCACGATGAACAATGCGCAATCAGCCGGAACCTCCAACAGTCGTCCTAACATGAGCACACATGCATCGATCCGACCAATTCGGTCTAGGGCGACCTTGTCGGATAAATCGCTACACCAGAATCCCAGAGCATGGTCCGGCAACAGTGTCTTCGCTCGCTCGATCTTCGCCTCTTCCCGATCCACACCGAACACCTTCAGGGATTTGTCCAGCTGAACTAGCCTGTGAAGGAGAGCCCCGTTCTTGCAGCCCAAGTGAAGAACCGAACGTGGTTTGACGCCCGCGATAACGCGCAGCAGCGGGGCGAAAGCCCGATCCATATCAATTCTGGAGCGGAAGCCGCTCTCTGCATGATACCAGGTCTCCGCTGGAGCCTGATCGTCAGGGGCGCGTTTGACAACTCGTATGGGAGCCGGTGTAGCGGCGGCGCTGACGGCATTTCGAAACGGACGCGGTTTGAACGGAAATCTGTTGCCATAGACGGCGCTGGAGACCATGCCCCCGGCGCCGCTTAGTCTAACGGTGCACTTTTTGGCCGTAGAGTCCGTCCGCGCGCATATCCGCATCACCGGCGTCTCAATTTCGGCGATGCCATGCAGTGCCGACCATTGTACTGGCCAGTTCAAAATTTCGTACAGATTATCGAGCCCAGCCTGCTCACCGATGTCCCTTGCGACGTTTTTGATCTCATTGGCCACTTTATAGGTCGCGTCGCATTCTAGCGAACAAGGCAGATGAAACACCGGGCGCATGCCCAGCCATCGGAGCAGTATGTTGTTTTCAGGCCGAGCCATCAACTCGACTATGGATACGGTTTGCGGTGCGTCTAACAAACCCCTCGCGGCCATGGGCCACGTCGTATCGATCCAGCGCTGGCGATCCCAGACATCCTCAAAGAATGCAATGCAACACGACGGATACCCAAGCAGGCGCCCCAAGACGGCGGTCGAGCTGGATCGATAGGCATCGCTCGCTTCGTCCACCACGCGAGGGGTACCAACCGCGCACATGCGGAATCTGGTACCAGCGTTCCAGCCATTGAAATCGGAGACATACCCGTTCGTGTCGAAAGAAGGGAGCGGCTTTAGGTCCAGTCCGTGCGTCGCTAATTCAGCCCCGAACCTGTTCAGCTCGTCGCTGCGAATGCATATCAGGCCGGCTTGCCGCCGGCCCATCGCGACGGTGGCCAGCTCAAGGCGCTGCCAGAGACTCCGAACTTGTTCGAACACCGGGTTCCAGCGGTCCTTTGCTGCGTCGCTGACCCAGCTTGTCCGACAAAAATCCGGGAGCGTGAATGGAAGTCGATCCAATTTCATTAACTCACAGCCGGATTTTCTGTTAGCTTGGTGAGAGCCTGCACTCTCATTTTCTCCAAAACTTTCGTCAATGTCGGATTTCGGCGTTGCGCCCACTCCGCCAGCATCGCACCTTCGAGAGAGAGTCTATGTCGATCCCGGGATATGGGAACATATCCGTCCTCGCACAGCCGCGATTCTACGTGCTCGAAAAGCTGAAACCAAATGTCGCAATGTTCGGTGCGGTTGCGCCAGTCGCCGTCGATGCTAGTGCCAGGGCATTGCCCCTTGCACATGAGAAAAAAGCGACAATCCTTGCATCCGCCGTGTTCCTGGGGCGTCTGGTAGAGCGCGAGATACCTCTCGAACCCGCTCGCCTCGGCCTTCACATAATCGACGCCAGCCTTGTTGGTCCGGCCGCAATTGCTCGTTTCACCATGCCCTTCTATTCCTTGGACCGCCTCGGTCGTGTAGGCGTCGCATGCCCTCCAGACGCAAGCCACATCCTTGTCGTTGGCGAGAAGCAGTGCCCTGATCTCTCCGAACATGTCGAACTTCAGCGTTTGCAGTTCCGCACGCTCCAACTCCCCAAGAGCCAGCATCGCCGAGGCATTCTCGGATGCTGACAACGCCAGAGATTCCTGCACGGAACTCGAGTCCACTTCCAGCAGGTGGATTCGCGCGAATGGAACGCCGATCCGGTCCAAAAAGCGGAACCAGTCGATCAGGCGCGGAAGCATGGCCGCAGTCGCATTGAACCGATTCAGCGTGGTGATCACGCTGGGGCGAATGCCCGAGGACAGAAGCGTCTCCAATGCGCGTTCGACCTTCGCCGTCGCCGTCGATGTTCGCACCACGCTGCCCGCCCAACGTGCGCTATTGCATTCGTCGGGGCCGTCGATTGACACTCCGACACTCACTTTATATTTCCTGAAGAGCTTGACGTGCTCGTCGTTCAGCAGCACCGCGTTTGTCTGTATCGAACTTGAGCCGAAGTGTGCGAAGCCCCAGGCGAACATATCCTCAAGGTCATGCAATGGCATCAGCAGGGGCTCCCCGCCAAACAGCGCGAAGGGTCCCCCCTTCGCGAGAACCGCCTCCTTAATTCGGTCTAGATCATATTCCTTCGCGTTGCTACCCATCGCCCGAATGGAATTTTGATAGCAGTAATGGCAGGAAATATTGCACTTAACGCCAAGCGGCCGAACCTCTACCGACATTTGCTTCTTTCCATCTTGGTTCAACTGATCGACTGAATGCAGCGAGGACCACCCTTGAAGTTAGTTAGCTCTCCAGGCATTGGCGTGCCGGGCGCCGCCAACAATTGATCCGGAACTAGAATTAAATTTTTTTCTGCGATCTCTCGTTCCGAACAACCTCATTCGTTTGACTTTACATTGGCACCGACGCACGTGCATACGAGCGAGCTAAGGCGTATCTACATGTACCGGTGGTGGCAGCTCGACATGTTCGATCCGTCCGGTGTCCAAATGCGGCGCGTAAACATCGACGTGCGGCGTAGTAAATACGTCGCTATGCTTTCCGTCCACATCCCTCACATCCGCATGGATCGGGGCGACATCCTGGTGAACAGGGGCAACGTCGGTATGGGGAACGGCGACATCAGCATGTGGACGAGCTACGAAGGTGTCAGCATGCGGGATGCCCGGAAAGGCAGCCTGCATCGCAGGCGCTATCAGGTTGGCGGGAAAGCCGCAGGTCTCGAGTCCCTCGCGAATCGCATTCGGCGTTTGACTTGTTTCGGCAAGTGCCTTCGCAATCTGATCCACAGTCGCGCCCAGCTTTTTGAGTTCACGGACAGCCTCGTAGACGCCCACAATGGTATTCGCGGCATCCTTTAGCGTAGCCTCCTCGTCTTCTGGTGTCATGGCGTATCCACATGACCTACCGGCGGCGTGTCGACATGGACAGTCGGCCCGGCGTCAACATGAGGTGAGATTTTCACGTCGACGTGCGGGGTTGTAAGCATGTCGGTATGTATTCCGCCCACATCTGCATGAGGGCCACCTACATCGAAATGAGCGCCAAACGGGCCCGACCGATCCGCATGAGGTCCGGTCTGATCCGTGTGAGGCGTCCTCGCATCTGCATGGATCGCGCCGACATCCTGGTGCACCGGGGCAACGTCGGTATGGGGAATGGCAACGACGTCAGCGTGTGGAGCAACGAACGTGTCAACATGCGGAATGCCGGGAAACGCGGCCTGCATTGCAGGTGCTATAAGGCTTGCGGGAAAGCCACAAGCCGCAAGCCCGGCGCGTATTGCGTTCGGCGTTTGATTTACGTTCGCGAGCGCCTTCGCAATTTGATCCACTCCAGCGCCCAGCTTTTTAAATTCGTTAACTGCCCCTTCAACTCCCAACTTCATACTAACAACGAATGTATTCGCGGCATCTTTTAGACTAGCCTCCAGAAACCTCGTCGCCAGTTGCGCGTGGTGTGCCGGATCTAGGTTTTTAAATTCTGCTCCTAGGTCGATCCCTCGCAGAAGTTTTAGCAGATTTGCCGGCAGCAGAGGGACGTCCAGTGTGGGATAGCGTTTGAGTTCTTGCTTGACCACCCATATTAGCTCTTCCGCCATTCGCGCCTGGCCGCGTTGATCAGTCCAATAATAACGGAGGAAGTCTTCGTAATTCGAATGAACCTTCACAAATAGGTTGAGCCGGCCACATATGATGCTCTCGAGCATCAAATTGTTATTGTCCGTCTTGGCGTCTCGGTCTGCGGTTTCAATGGCGATGTGTAGGGACAACTGGCCAGCGAGGTCCAAAAATGCCGAATTTTCGCCCGCAGTGATGCGCAGACACATCACGTCATCTGGCAGTAACACGTCGCCGATGGGAGGTTTTTTAATCTTCGATGGTTTGCCGGGCTCATCCTCCTGGATGTTTTGGCAAGTAAATGACCGCGCCGCATGTGCATGCAGCAGCCTTTCATTTATGTCGATGCGTCCCGCTCGCCAGCATCCGGCCGTATAACCCTTTAGTTGATCGCGACTACAATTCCTCCAATCGTTCCACGGCTGTTGGGTCGGATGCCGAACCATAAGCCCGCCAGTTTCAAACTTGGGAAGAAGTGCCGTGTCCGCGGGGCTGTTGCAAAAGGCCGCAACACCAGCCCTATGGGCTGAATCGCCACCATCCAGTTTTCCGGTACTTTCCAGCTGGCAGATTATTCCGTCCCCGTCGCGCGGTACCCCTTTCAAATCGGGAACATGTGCATCCAACGTGTTGGACATGGGCGGTATTGGTAGGGTGCCAATTCCTAGGGTATCAAGAAAACCGGTGATCGCTTCGAGGACGGTGGTCACAAGTGCACCTCCAATGGTCGAGTGCGGCTGGGATCGCTCGATGGCGCTAGCTTGCTTGCTTTTAAATCGTGACACAATCTAAAAACAAAAAAAACGGCGCTTCCGCTTTCATTTGTCTGAGCCGAGAAAGTGAGCTTTGCAGCCCTTCAAGGAGTTGCATACGTAGGATCTGTAGGAATGTACGGACTTTCGAGACATCCTTTTCTCTTGAGCCTCAAGGGCAGGAAGGATGACCGGGATGCACAAGTTCAGGCGCGATGTGGACCACGAGCTGCGGGTGCTCCAATTGCGCGATAAATTGCTTTTGCGAGTCGCGGATAACCACGACGCGCGCCTGCGTGGCGTTGCGGGGCCGAACGCCGTTTGCCGGATCGGTCGATCGGTATGGGCAATTGAGGTCGAACAATCGACCGAGGCGGAGCTTTCGTAGGCGATCTAACCTCGCCCATGCAGCAAGCCTCGGCTCTTCGCCGCGCCGCTGACGACCGCATTCCATAACGGTTATTCCGCGAACGCCCTATCGCTCGAATTTTAGCCGGCAGACTCAGATCGCAAATTGACTCGTACCACAAACGTGGCAACTTGCTCTTGATTCGGTCTGCCGTAGACATCAACCAATGCCAATTGATTATAAGCTCTGCTGCAATGGTTCGTCTGATCGACGAACAATGGCGGATGCTATTGAGGTTCTGGTAGCAAGCGCTAATTTTAACGAGCGCGATCGGGCAAAAATCCTCAGCGGTCCATTGAGGATCCCGTCAGGCAAGATCGTTTGGCAGGTTTTGGTTGTTTTTGAGGGCGCTGATGGCACGGAAGGCCATGCTGTTCCTTTTCGCGCGGCAGAGCAATTTTCAGCTTTCGAACACAACAAGGAAGCAAGGACGAAGTTTGAAGTGCAGGTATTAGACGGAGCGACCGTCGACTTCAGTGGGGCGGTCACACTGCCGGATGGCCGTCGACTTCGTGCTGTCGAAATCATACCCGCTCAGATGCCATATGATTTGAGTGATCTTGATTTCAAGATCATTTACCTCACGCTGTCCATGATTAAAGGTGCTGAAAGCCGCTGTTATCGTAACATTCGAGACGGCCTTCCAGACTCGTACCGCGACGCGCTGCCAAGCCAGCGCTTGCTTGATTTCTCTCAATTGACCGAGGGGCCGGGACGGCCTGCTCTGGCCGTGCCATTATTGAAGCAAATCCGCGCGAAGTTCGAAGATACCTATCCAACCTTCGATCTGCCGTCAGAACAGACAATTTCCAATTCGCTAGCGAAGGCAGGCATTCGCATCCCCGACCGCCGGCCTCGAGCAGCCTGAGACATTTCGGCCTTATTTCGACTTGTATCGCTGACGGCGCGCTTCGTGTCACTTGCAGGCAGAATGCTTCCTTCACGAAACGTGCAAGGAACAGGAAGATGCCTTCTAAAACACCAGAGCGGAAAGCTCTTGTCCCCGTCAGATCGAACCCTCGCAACAAGATCGCGCGTCGCACAACCAAGCCGCATCGAAAACGTCTCGTCCTTAAAATGGACTCCTCGTCTGAGGTTTTTGATGGCCCGCAACGAAGATCGGTCATCGAGCGCTGGTTGAGAAACGTGCGCGCAAGCAAGGCGCAAAAGCCCGACGCATCAGCCGCAGACGCGAACCGAGGCATTCTGAACGATCTCTACCGTCATACATGATCCGGTTTCCAAATCTTGCCACATTCAGGCTTGGATCGAGATTCGTGCAATCCTGCCGAAGATGCTGAATATAGAGAGCTTCATTCCAACCGGATGGAGCAACGATGTGTCTGCACCCAATTTCCAAAATCTCGACCGGCAAGCTGCGGCCGAGCAAAAACCAAGCGCGTATTCATTCGAAGAAACAGATCGAGCAGATTGTCGCCAGCATCCGACAATTTGGATGGACTTATCCCATTCTGATCGACGAACACGGGAATATCTTATGCGGGGTCGGCCGTTGGCTCGCGGCCCAAAAGATGGGCCTCACGGAAGTGCCGGTCATTGCGCTAAAGCATTTGGGCGAGATCGAGAAGCGCGCGCTCATCATCGCTGACAACAAGATTGCCGCAAACTCGGCTTGGGATCGAAAACCTCTGGCCTCAGAGCTCGGCGAGCTTGCTTTATTGCTACCAGAAATTGGTCTCACGCTCGGAATCACCGGCTTTGAGACGGCCATAGTAGATAACCTCTTGAGCGATCTGGTCGATCCCGAACAGGATCCACTCGACCAAGTACCGCAGATCGCCCGCGAATCAACAAGCCAGCTCGGTGACTTGTGGCAACTCGGCGGTCACCGCCTCTATTGCGGAGATTCTTGCAAAGAAGCACACGTTCGCGCTCTCATGGAATCCACAATCGCGGCGATGGGATTTTATGACCCACCCTTCAACGTTCGCATCAAAGACGTTGTAGGCCGCGGCAAAATCAAACATCGGGAATTTGCCTTTGCCTCCGGTGAAATGTCGCCTGCGCAATTCGAAGCTTTCCTCAAAAGATGGATGCGGCTCGGGGCGCAATTTTCCGAGGACGGCTCGATCCATTATGTTTGTATGGATTGGCGACACCTTGCAGAAATTACAGCTGCAGGCTCCGATATCTTCACCGAACTGAAGAATGTCGTCGTTTGGGCGAAGACCAATGCTGGACAGGGAAGTTTCTACCGCTCAGCACATGAATTTGTATTCGTTTACAAAAGTGGCGACGCACCTCATCAGAATAATATCGAACTGGGACGTCATGGTCGCAACCGTTCGAACGTCTGGAGCTATGCTGGCGTCAATTCGTTCAAAGCTGGTCGGCTCGACGAGCTAAGTGTCCATCCTACCGTCAAGCCTGTCGCCCTCGTCGCAGACGCAATGCGGGACTGTTCTCGGCGCGGCGATATCGTCCTGGACTTATTTATGGGGTCCGGGACCTCGATTCTGGCCGCGGAAAAAGTCGGTCGCCATGCGTACGGCGTGGAAATTGATCCTCTATATGTCGATGCTGCCGTCCGGCGCTGGCAGGAATTTACTGGGCGCGACGCCATTCTGAAAGCTACCGGACAGACCTTCGATGAGGTTGCGGCCGCCCGCGCTGTGCCCCGCCGGAGGGCTCCCAAATGAGCCGGGACGAAAGGCCGCCTGGCAAATCGCGTCGACGGCTTAAGATTCGGCCCTCAGATGATGACGTCGGCTACGGCAAGCCACCTCGCTCGCACCAGTTCAAGCCCGGGAGAAGCGGCAACCCCAGGGGACGCCCTAAGGGCGTCAAGAGCGAGGAGACGATCTTACGCGAACTTCTCCACCACAAGGTTGTGCTCAATGAGCGCGGCAAATCCCGGAAAATCATTCTTCTGGAAGCGATCCTGCGAAAGGTCGCCGAGGATGGCCTGCGCGGCAACATCAAGAGCGTCGGTTTTCTGCTCAATCGCTATTACACGGCTGCGACTGGTTCAAGCATTGATGCGGAAATCGGCGAAGATGACAAAGCCGTGCTGGATGCCTTCTTGAAGAAATTCGAGACAAATAAAGATGGCTGAAGGAGGCTTTATGAATCAACAGCAGCTTTTTCGTGCCCTGGTTCGTTCCGATTTCAAAAGTTTTCTGCATCGGAGCTTGAAAACACTCAACCCGGGCGGGCTATTCTTTGAGAACTGGCATTTGGACGCCATGGCTTATGAACTGGAGCGGATACGAAACGGAGAGAACACTCGGCTGATCATCAATTTGCCTCCGAGGTACTTGAAGTCAGTGATGACGTCCGTTTCCTTCCCGGCATTTCTACTGGGTCACGATCCAAAGCGACGAATCATATGCCTGAGTTACGGGGGCGAACTGGCAGCGAAACACGCCGCAGATTGCCGGGCAATCATGCAATCCGCTTGGTATCGGGAGGCCTTCAAGGGAACGCAGATCTCTCGCGCGGCAGATTCGGACATTTACACCTCGCGGCGCGGCTTCCGCAGAACTACTTCTGTCGGGGGCGCTCTCACCGGGCTTGGTGGTGATCTCTTTATTATCGACGATCCCCAGAAGCCCGCGGACGCACAATCTCAGCCTTTGCGGGATCACGTCAGTCAATGGTTTACGAACACACTGATCTCGCGGCTGGATAGCAAAGAGCGGAGCGCGATCATCATCGTCATGCAGCGCGTCCATCTTCAGGATTTGACTGGCTACTTGCTGGAGAAATCGGATGGCTGGACAGTCCTAAATCTTCCAGCTATCGCCGAGGCCGACGAGCAAATTCCCGTTGGACCAGGGCTCACTTATCGCCGTCGCGCGGGCGAAGCCTTGCATCAAAACTACGAATCCCTGGAGACCTTGAAGAAACTCAGGGACGAAATGGGCTCAGAACCCTTCAATGCTCAATATCAGCAAGCCCCGGTGCCGACCGGTGGCGCCATGATCCATAGACGGTGGCTGCGTTACTACGATACAGCGCCAGAGTGTAAATATCCTAACAAGGTCATCCAGAGCTGGGATTGCGCTGGAAAAGACGGCGCGCAAAACAGCTGGTCGGTCTGCACGACGTGGTTGATCGTCGAAAAGCGCGACTACTATTTATTAGATGTCACGCGAGGCCGGTATGAATATCCCAAGCTACGCCAAACCGCACTCGCGCTGGCCGAGCGCTTCGAACCGACGGCAATTTTGATCGAGGACACATCGGCTGGCATCGCACTGGCCCAGGAGCTCAAACAGGCGGGTCAATATCGCGTCAAATCGATCCCGGTTGATCGCGACAAGGAGACTCGATTGTACGTGCAAGCGGCTAAATTTGAAGCCGGCCGCGTCTACTTTCCGAAACGGGCAGCGTTTCTGGCCGAACTTGAGACCGAACTCCTCACATTCCCTCAAGGAAAACATGACGATCAGGTCGATAGCCTGACACAGGCGCTCGCCTTCAAAGCCTTTGGATATGATTCTAGCCTTGAATGGGTGGGGTAGATCCTTGCAAGTCGATCGCGACGTTTTGCTCATAGGAACGAACGTTGATCGAGCCGGGCTGCAGCAATTCGATCAGACGTTCCGAGCTTGCGATCTGCCGCTGCACGAGTGCGACCAGATCGGTCGGGAGGCTGTTGCGGTCGGGAACCGCCATCGCAAAGTCAAATCCCTCATTGTGGGTGACGAAGCGACGGCCGAGCGCATTGAGCCCGACCACGACGAATCCATAACGCAGATAAGGGTAGATCTTTTTGTGACGCGCTGCTTTCGCTGAATAGGTAATAACGTCATGGCTGGAAAACGTGCCCGATTTCAGCTCAATCGCCACCAGCGGCGTTGGCCCCTTCGTAATGAGGAGGTCGGTCTGAAATGCATGCTGGCCGCGCATCGGCGCTCCGGCAGCATCATAGCTGAGCCGGCCTGACGTCTCGATCTCGATCTTATAAAGGAGACTTCTTCCGCATTCGACGGAATAGCCGTCAAGTTGATCCGCTAATATTTTCTGGATTTTGTCAGCGTCTGCTTTCTCGCGTTCCCTGCGTTTAACCGCAAGAGGCCTCGGCTTCTCCACCTCCACCGGAGTTACCGATTTCGCTTCCCCTCGCCCAACCTTTGAGAGCGGCTTTGTCAAATTATCCATTTGCAAATCTCGTGTTGCGCCGGTGAATTTCCGGCGCGGAAGCCATCGCTCCAAAGCGCGCTCATAGCCAACGCGCAGAAGGTTTCCCTCCCAGAACAACAGGTCAGAGTTAATATTATCCTTTTTTGGGATAATCCTGTCTCGGGATCAGCTTGCCCGGGCGATGACAGCTTCCGCCCGCGGGATCGACAAGACCGTCCACTCCTCAGACCAGGCCGCCTTTTGCGCCCTGATGGTGGCTGCCCGTAAGCAGGCCGGCCTGACCCAGCATGAACTGGCGCGCCGCCTCAAGAAGCCTCAATCCTTTGTCGCCAAATACGAGGGCGGTGAGCGCCGTATTGATGTCGTCGAGTTCGTGGCAATCGTTCGGGCCATTGGGTCAGATCCCATCAAATTGCTGCGGGATTTTGTTGCGGGCAAGCCGGCGAAGACCCGGCGTTCTCCGCCGAAATAGCCTGCGGCCCAACATTTCCGTCCCAGATCACATCGTGATCGGATGCCCGCAATCTTCGCCACAAGATTATCCAGTTTCCGCTCGACTTCGCGCGGCAGCAGAGCGGTAGTGGGTCCAGCTTTTAAGGAGGGCCCGATGGACCGCGCCAGCATCGAACCCGCGATCAAACTCATCATTGCCGAGATTCACAGTAAACTCGGCGAGGCGACACGAATTGCCAAGGCTGCCCAAGCCTCTGCCCAAAACGGCGCAGTTGCTGAGGGCGTTGAGGTCTCCATGGATATCGAACAGCTGATCTATGAAGCCGGGCGCTTGCATGATGCGGCTTCTCTCCTGAACCGGCTCGCGACGGACTAGCCGCGAACCACCTTAAGGACTTCTCCTCCCTCGCCCAGTCGGCGAGGTCGCGTCAGTGGCACCGCCTGATGGTGTGAATGACACAGAGGAGATCAATAATGTCGGTCCGCAAACGTAAGCCGCAGCCGGTAAAGGCTGCCAAAGCCCATTCACGCCGGACCCATCAGGCCAAGCCCAAAGCGAGACCAGCGATCAAGCCGGCCAAGGCAGCCGTTGCCGTACCCCAAGTGAAGGACCGCGCCAGCCCGTCGAAACAGGAAGCGGTGCTTGCATTGCTGCAACGCGCGAAAGGCGCCACGATCCCGCAGATCACCGAGGCCACTGGCTGGCAACCGCATTCGGTGCGAGGCTTTCTGTCCGGCGTCGTCAAAAAGAAGCTCAAACTCAAGGTCGAGTCGCGAAAGGATGGCAGTGACCGGACCTATCGCATCAAGGGTCGCGCGTCGTCATGATCCGACCGGTACGCCCTGTCGGCAGCGACAGGGTCGTCGAAGCCGAATTGGCGAAACTCCCGACGACACCGATCGCGAACTTGAGAAGGCGATATCGCGAGCTGTTCCGGGCCGAACCACCAAAAGCCTTCGGCCCGGACCTGCTTCGCCGCAGCATTGCTCACCGGATTCAGGAGCGCGCCTATGGCGGTCTCTCCAACGACAGCAGCCGAATATTGAGGCAGTTGATCAAGGCGGCTCGAAACAAACCAAACGGCAAGTTGGAGCTGCCCCGCAGGATCAAGGCGGGCTCGGAGCTGGTGCGAACCTGGCGCGGCGCGACCTATCGGGTGAAGGTCACGGCGGAGGGATTTTCTTACCAAGGCAAGACCTACGCCAGCCTGTCCGAGATCGCCACGAAGATTGCGGGCACCAGATGGAACGGGCCGCGCTTCTTTGGATTGCGATCGTCGACGGCGCCATCGGGTTCGGAGGATATGTCGAATGGCGATTGAACGCCGGCGTATTTTGCGCTGTGCCGTCTATACCCGCAAATCCACCGAGCACGGCCTCGAGCAGGAGTTCAACTCGCTCGACGCCCAGCGGGAGGCTTGCGAGGCTTATGTTAAGAGTCAGGCCTCCCAGGGCTGGCGAGCGCTTGCCGCCCGCTATGACGATCCGGCCTATTCGGGCGGCAATCTCGACCGCCCTGCCGTGAAGCGTCTTCTCGCCGATATCGAGGCCGGCAAGGTCGACGTGGTCGTGGTCTACAAGATCGACCGCCTGACCCGGTCGCTGGCCGATTTTGCCAAGCTGGTTGAGACCTTCGATGCCCGCTCGATCTCGTTCGTCGCGGTGACCCAGCAGTTCAATACCACAACCTCCATGGGCCGCCTCACCCTGAATGTGCTGTTGTCCTTTGCCCAGTTCGAGCGGGAGCTCGCATCCGAGCGAGTCAAGGACAAGATTGCTGCCTCTCGAAAGAAAGGCAAATGGACCGGCGGCACGGTGCCACTCGGCTATGAGATCAAGGACAGGAAGCTCGCCATCAACAAGACCGAGGCACAAACCATTTGGACCATCTTCAAGCTTTATCTGCAGGCAGGATCACTCAACAAATTGATCCCCGAACTCGATAAGCGGCGGATTTTTACCAAGCGCCGCAAGACCGAGGTCAAGAAATACCAGGGCGGCATTCCCTTCACTTATGGGCCCCTCGCCTACCTCCTGAAGAACCGCATCTATCTCGGCGAGATTCATCACGGCGGCAAATGGTTCAAGGGCGAGCATCAGCCGATCCTGGACCGCACCACCTTCACCCGCGTCCAGGATCAGCTCAAATCCAACACCATCGAGCGACCGAAAGGCCAGTCAGCCAACGACGCACCCCTGACCGGTAAACTGTTCGACGATCGAGGCAACCGGATGGGCCCGAGCTTTACCCGCAAGAACGGCGTCCGATATCGCTTCTACGTCAGCGCGGCGTTGCGGGGACGAAAGCACCTCGCCGGATCGGTCAAACGGCTGCCGGCAACCGAGATCGAGCAGCTGATCGAGCGCACCGTTCGGGAGCGGCTCAACCTCGCCCATGCCGCACCATCCGACATCTTCGACGGCATCGACCGCGTCGTCATCAACAGCAACCATGTCCGCATTGCCATGAAGCCCTCCTACGCGGAACGGCCCATCGAGATTCCCTGGAAATTAGTGAAAACCAACACCGCCGCGGTCATCGAGCCCACCGACCAGAGTAAACCCGATCCCAAGCTTCTCCAGGCCATCGTCCGCGCCCACGCCTGGCTCAACGACCTCACCTCCGAGCGCTACGATTCGATTGAGGCGCTCGCTAAAGACGTCAAACTTCATCCCAAGATTATCCGCCAACAGCTCCGCCTCGCATTTCTATCGCCATTAATCACAGAAGCAGTAATTATGGGAGGAGCGGGAAACACGCCAACTTTGGTGGCGATCCCTAAAACGTTGCCGCTCTCGTGGTCCAATCAGCGGGAAGCGATAGAGAATAGGCCGCGACTAATGGCCTGAATGTCTGCTTTGCGCCGACATTGTTGATTTAGTCCCCGACTTGCATCGTGCTTGTCGCTTCGCGGGGTCCAGGGCCTATTTTCCGACGCGTTGAGCTGCCCTGCGCATGAGAGCATCGATCTCGGAGAGCATGCGCATTGTCATACTCCCACAGGACCGAGGACCGGCATTGGTCGAAGCTTTGCGAGCTTTCTCAGGTTCTGAGCGGTGGCGGCGAGAAGGAATTCATCTCGTGCGCCGCAGGGGCCGCGCAATCTCAGGCGGTTGAGCCTGAGGATACGCTTGAGATGAGCGAACAGCATCTCGACCTTCTTGCGGCGATGCCGCGAACGTTCGTAAGCTGGCGTATTCACCAATGCTCGGGCCACATCGCGGGCATCTTCATCAATATCGCGCGGCACTTTGCGCTGCGGCGTGTTCGGACAGCACCGCTCCTTGGATGTGCAGCCCTGGCAATCGGATTTGCTCGCGCGGTAGAGTCGCGTCCCGTCCTTGGTGATGCCTGAGCGCGGTGTTGCGTAAGCCCGTCTGAACAGCAACTTGCCCTGCGGGCAGGTGTAATGGTTGCGATCCGCGTCGAAGACCAAGTAAGATCGCGAGAATGTGCCGATTGACACTCCCGATCTATTTCGCACTCAGAGCCTGCACTTCCTGAGGGAGGATCGAAGCGCCGATCTGGACAGGAGCGTGCCTCTGATTACAAGGCGTGCCGCGCCACGTGTCCTTATTTTTCATGGCGAGCACCTTGCCCCGCCAAGCAGGCGCCGCAAGTGCCGGGCCTCAATCGCTTGAGGGATGAGTGCGTCGTGGTCGAAGTGCAGCAGACACCGGAATGGCCACTTTTCCAACTCCGCCACAGAAGCGGTCGGATCGGAATCCACCCCAGTCCAGCCCTATGCCCCCTAGTACCTCCAGATCGGAAAGGATTCATTCAGGCGGGTTGGGGGGCCGCTTGCAGACGCTCAGCTTTCGTGCCTCATAGTTCACTTAGCTGCCGTTCACAGATCGTGGTTGAACTACGTTTCGCGCCTCCGCGCGGTGGGCGTTTTGCTTGAAAGTGTTGAGCCGAATCTGTTGTTCTCGATCCCGCGGCTCTGATAATTTTGATTATTCTGTTTTAGTTTCCGAGGGCATGTGACTACCCAAAGCGCAGACGATATTTTTGCCGAAGCTGACCGACGTGGCCTCCGCCGCGTCCTCATTGTGACGGCCATTGCGCTCGAGATGCGTTCAGTGCGCGCGCACCTTGAGGCTGTGGGGGACAAGACTCTTCGCAATCACCAAATTGTAGAGCTCGGCATTTTCTCCTCGCATGGCGAAGACTGCTTTGTCGTCGTTGCCGAAAGCCGCGCCGGCAATCTCGAGGCACAGGCATCGGTCATCTATCCCGCCCAGGAATGCGGTCCATTCGACATGATCGTGTTTGTCGGTGTGGCGGGATCCCGTAAGAAGGACGTGCCGATTGGGTCGGTGGTCGCCTCGAGCGAAATCTATTACCCCTATTCGGGCAAGTACGAGGGCGGCGAGTTCAATGCACGGACGGCGGGGTTCCCGGCCGATCAGGTACTTGTGCAACTGGCCACAAAGGTTGAGCGCGACGGTGAATGGATGGATCGCATACGACCGGCGCTCCGAGGTTCGCTGCCAAGCGCGGAGGATTATCCAAAGCCGCGTCCCCCGGGCGCAGTGATCGCTCCTATTGTTTCGGTAGAGGCTGTGTCCGCAGACGCGACCTCACAACTAGAAGTCCAGATTTCGAAGCATTGCGGTGATGCGCAAGCGGTCGAAATGGAGGGCTACGGCGCACTGTTTGCTGCGCGCCTGGAAAGCACACCCGCAATTGTTATCCGCGGAATCTCCGATGCCCGAGAAGGCAAGGAGCCTGAAAAAGACGCCATCTATCAACCGGTTGCCGCGGCCCATGCCGCGGCCTTTGCGTTCGAACTCATCGCGCTCAGGATGAAGCGTTATCCGGCGAGTTCGCTAAGAGGTAGGGGAGAGACGCCCGCCGCCCTGGCGCCGCCACCTGAACAATTGCCGCCACCTTCTGAGCCGCATCAGGACCGCGTAAGCGTAGCTTTTTCGTTTGCGGGGCAACCGGAGGATTTTCCGCCCTCGCGCTGCGAGAAGATTGCTGAGGTCCTCCGCCAACACCTCAACGATGATTCCATTGAGCTTGAGCGAACCGAAAGCGGTTCGTTCCACATGATCTTTTCGCTGCGGGCTGAAGACGTTAAACGCGCTTCGGACCCCGCTCTCGCCGAGCTCCTATCGGCAAAGCTGGGAGCTTCCTTGACGAGCGTTGTCGAAGAAGATGCCTTTGCCACGGCCCGCACGTCCCTGAAATCTCTCGAAGCAGCGTCGCGGGACCTCTTGGAGTGGTCGAGGAGCTTACCGGACGGCACCGAAATTCCCCGCCCGGAGCTGGATACCCTGTTGGCGAAGATCGAGCGATCCGAAGGATCGACAACCGCTCTGCTTGGCGAGCCAGGCGCCGGCAAGTCGGCACTGCTAGCCACGCTCGCGCGGCATCTCAGAGAGCGTCAGCTACCCTTTCTCGCGATCAAGGCGGATCTAATCGATCCGTCGGTCGCTGATGAAGAGGCTTTGCGAATCGCACTCGGATTGGACCAACCCGTCACGAGTTTACTGTCAGGCATTGCCAAGACTAGGCCGGTTGTTTTCATTATCGATCAGCTCGATGCGCTCGCGACCTACATCGACCTCAAAACCGGTCGATTGAACGTGTTGCTCAACATCGTTCGCAGGCTAGGCGGAGACGACAACGTACACGTCATCATCTCCTCACGAACGTTCGAGTACGAGCACGATACTCGCCTTAAGACGGTGCGCGCCGATAGCCTTCACCTCGACTTGCCCGCATGGTCGACTGTCTTGGAAATCCTCGAACGTAGCGACGTAAAGGCTGCGGGATGGCCGACGGACGCACAGCGCCTTATGAGGTCTCCACAGACCTTGAAGACCTTTCTCAGCCTTTTAGAGGGAGGTGGTGCCGACGATTTCACCAACTATCAGAAGTTGCTCGACCGACTTTGGAAGGAACGCATCCTCGCGGCGCCCAAGGGTGGAGCACTCGCAGCACTAACCTCGCGGATTGCCGAAGACATGGCGGGGCACGAGAACTTGTGGGTTCCAAGTGCGCGATATGCGGCCGAGCCCGAGGAAGTCGCCGCATTAATCGCCGCCGGCGTACTTACCGACTTCGGTTCGGATGGCAAGATCGGGTTCACGCACCAGACTCTGTTCGAGCACGCGCTCGCTCGTTCTTTCGCAGAGAAAGAGGGGCGGTTGTCAGCTTACGTGCTGGGGAGACAAGCGTCACTTTTCATCCGGCCTAAGACGTGGGCTGGTCTCTCCTATCTTCGCAATGTCGACCCTCCGACCTATGCCTCCGAAATCGAAGCCATTTGGAACGGGGCGGATCGCCGCCATCTGAGATTCCTGCTTGTCGATTTTTTGGGCAGCCAGAGTGCGCCGACCGAAGTCGAAGTGTCGCTGATGCAATCGGCACTCGCTTCGGCGATCCGGAGCATCGCGCTTCAAGCCATGCAGGGTAGCCCCGGCTGGTTCGATCGCCTGCAGCACTCGGCAATACGCGAGGCGATGACGACACGCGCCGAAGTCGGCATCGCCACGATGACGCTCATAAGGGCCGTGCGTTTTGACAGCGCCAGCGTCGTAGGGCTGATGAGATCGGTTTGGCTTCACGACCAGGAGAATGACGGAAATATTTGGGCCGTGCTTCAGGAAGTGCCCACGTGGTCCGATGCCGAACTTGACATGGCAATTGAGGTGATCAAGCGTACGGACATCGTCGATTTCGCGTTCGAGCACGCGATATCCGTAGTCGGTGCCGAGCAGCCAGATGTTGCACTGAGGCTTACGCTGGCAAGGCTGGACAAGCAGCTGGCCGCTACGATGGCCGAGTCCGCCTCGCGAGTTGCTGCGACCAACCCAGAGGATGAGGGATCACTCTCGTACTATCTGCACGGTTCCCCGTCCGAGCCCTTCCACAAGCTTCTCGAACAGAGTGACGGCTACAGCACGCTTGACGAGATTGCTCGGACTCTGCCGGAGAAATTCTTAGCCATGCTTTGGCCTTGGCTCGAGCGCGCGCTTGCCACACTGAGGGAAGCGAAGGGTGAGCGAGGCGACCTTGGCTACGCAATTCCCTATGGCGTCGATCCAAAATTTGACGAAGAAGAGTCAGGCCGTCTAGGGGAGCATGCTCTTCTCGCGGCATTCATCACGGCCCTCGACTCGCTCGCCGACAAAAGTCCGGAGGCCGCGCGGGCCTGGATACTTGAGCATCAAAGCGAAGACTCGGTTCCCGCTCACCGCTTGTTCGCACACACTCTCGCAGCACACGCAGACAAGTTAGCCGACTTCGCGCTAACCTACCTAATGGGTGACGTTAGGCGACTTCACCTCGGCGACATCCACGACGGAAGCGGGACGACAAGGCGTCTCGTTGAAGCGGCAGCTGCGCACTGGTCCGACGATCAAATCAGGCAATTCTCCGATTATGTCGGGTCTTACAGACCGTCGCCTGGAGATGAACGGGACCCAAAGCAACGCCGCAGCTTCCTTAAGGCCATCGAGCACGTAAAGCTGCGGCTTCTTCAGTCGCTGCCGACCGAGCGGCTAACCAAGGCAACGACGCAGAGAGTCGCCGAGGGCATGCGTAAGTTTGGTGAGCGGCGCGTGAAAGCCGAGATTGAAGCGCGTTGGATCGGCTCACCGATGTCCGTCGACTCCATGTCAAAGGCAAAGGACGAGGAGATCATCAATGCCTTCAAGCGGCTACCTGACGCTACCGAGTGGGACAATCCGCGGGACTGGATGAAGGGCGGTAATGTTCAGCTCTCGCGCGAATTTGCGAGCTTTGCAAAGGCAAGCCCGGAGCGTGCTTTCAGAATCATCGCCGAGCTCGATCCGGAGTTCGGAACGCGCGCCGCCGGATATGCGGTAGCGGAGCTTGGCGAGGTTGCCGATCCCCCGACCTTGGAGCGCGTCATCCTCGACCTGGAGGACCGCGGGTTTGCGGGAGAGGAATATCGCGGGAGCGTTGCGCGCGGCCTCGAGCGCATCGTAAATCGCGACAAGCCGCTCAGTGATGAGATCGTAGATCTCCTCAGCGGCTGGCTGAGTAAACCTCCAGACCCACCGACCGACGTCGACGTCGAAGATCAGGAGACGCTCCTCGACACTGGCGCCGAAGAATCCAGCAAGCCGTCCCGAGACGAATCCGTACTCTGGGGAATGGGTGGTTTCAGCGTGCTGCCGCATGGGAATTTTCCCATCCTCGAGGTGCTGGCGCGAGTCTATCTCCAACGAAAGTGTCCCGACGAACTGGTGGCGCTATTCCAGCGCCACCTACAAGAGAGCGACGACGTGCGGGTATGGGGAGCGATGCTACGCTTCATGCAATATGTTCGGCCCGACGACCCCACGAAATTCCATGAATTCCTGATCGAGCTATTCGCGCGGTACCCCGGACTGCAGACATCCCGCGAAGCAGCGATTCTGTTGGCGCATCTTCAATGGGTGATACCCGCCTTCGTCGAGGGCGTGCTCTTGAATTGGCAAGGCCACACGGCACCGTTGGTGCAGCAGGCGCGCGGTGAGCTTGCGGGTCTTATCTCTGTTGTCCAGCCGAAGCTCTTGTGGTCGACGCAGATGGTGGATGCCATCCTGAAAGAAGGGCCGCCTGAAGCGCTGACCGGAGTTGCCTATGCCGCTGTCAATATATGGCCAGACGATTCGCGGCGAAGGGCATGTGTCGAGATTCTAAAGAAGGCAATTCCCGGCGCCGACGATCGCACCTGGGCCGCCATCACCGACTTGTTCCGCATTGTGGACGACATAACGCCTGCGCCGGAATGGCTGGAGTTTCTTGCGGCCCTTGCCCCCTTCATCGAGAAGCATTCGCCGGTAGAATCGAACTTTATCGTCGATCGGCTGCAGACGCTTCTTCCGGACGGTGCCGAACTGGTTGGAACCATCGCATCTGCCTTGGTCGCGACCTGGAAGGGGGAACTGTGTGATACTCGGACCGCAACAGCCGGGAACGCCGCTGAGCTTGTCGACATCTCAATCACGTTGCACCGCCTTGGCCCGGCGACGCGAGAACGAGGAACCGACTTGTTCGAAGATCTTCTTGAGGTCAACGCATATACCGCGCAGGAAACCCTTCATCAGATCGACAACAGATTCCGAGATTCGGCGCCGAGTACACGCCGCCGATTGCCTCGCAGGACGCGCCGCGTGCCGCAACTGAGAAGAGCCACTTAGGAATTCTTGGCCCGATTTTGCGCAAAGGGCTCCCGCGCCTAGTCCCGCGAATGACTGCTTTCGGGATATTGCTGCGGATGCCTTAACGACCGAAATGGGGGCGCAAAGCGGTCGTTTGAGCGGATGGCAAGTACGACGAGAATAGGTCAGGGGGCATGGTGGACGGCGCTCACCGAACTGTCAGGAAAAGTCTCGGCGTAGAAGCGGGCCGCAGCCTCGGCGTCCTTGTCGTACCACAGGCAGATAGTGTTCTTGGCAATGGCCATCGCTTATTCTTTTGCCTTTGACGTCAATTCTGGTCCGGTTTCATGGGGCAGTGAACTTGGTCATAGCCGTCTACTCGGGTCATTAACTCGCTTCCCATCCACACCAACGGCGCCTCGAGCACTCCTCAAGAGTGACTCTCCGGATTAATCCCGCCAAAATGCAATCGCAGCGATCCGATATTCTTTCAGCTCTTTTCTTTACCACGACCGCAACCGGATCGAGCGATTCCTAGCCAGGTCAAGCAATGCCGTCGGGCACCGACGTTAGGACAAGCATGCCGCCAATTCGTCCAGCTTGTGCTACTTGGCTACTGCCACCGTCCGGCGGCAGTCTGGATCGAACTATGTCTCCCGTCTCGGCTTCCCAAAAACGGGAATATTCGGGGCGTCAGCCGGAGACCTTTGGCATTTCAATTACCCTATGACCATGAAATGGGCGCGTGGAGGCGAAAGCTGAATGCACAAAAGCTCGCTATTGCCGGGCTTTGCGCTATTCTCCGGAGATTCCAGAAAATATCGCACTGCGTGGCTGGGGCGGGAGGGATCGAACCTCCGAATGGGGGAATCAAAATCCCCTGCCTTACCGCTTGGCTACGCCCCAACGGCCCGGAACGCGCGGGATATGGTCTCGCGAACTCCTCAGCCACGACGGTCTATAGAGAGAACCTTGTCTTTTCAACCAGCTGAAGCCGTCCCAAGGCGACCCATCCGCGTCATCCCGTCCGGTTTCGAATCGCCGCTGGCCGAACCGGCCTCTATGACTGTATCCCTTAAAGAGTTGAGAGACTCCCGGTTTCGTGGAAAGTCGACTCATAGCTGATAACATGGCTGGGAGCCCCCCTCCCTGTCAGGCCATTGCTCGCGAGGCACGTCATGACCTATCGCGCACCGATCAGCGACATGCTTCTTGCTCTCGACCATGGCGCGGGGCTCCAGGCCGCGGTCAAGGCCGGCCACTACGGCGACTACGATGCCGAGATCACGGCGGCGGTGCTGGAGGAAGCCGGCCGGTTCGCCAGCGAAGTGCTGGCGCTGCTCGACCGCGCCGGCGACCAGCACGGGGCCAGTCTGCAAGACGGATGCGTGACTACCGCGCCGGGCTGGGCCGATGCCTACAGGCGCTGGACCGCGGCGGGCTGGAACGCCGTCTCCGGGCCGGAGGATTTTGGTGGACAGGGACTGCCGCTCGCGATCAACGCCGCCTGCACCGAAATCTGGAGCGCGGCGAATATCGCGTTCGGTCTGTGCCCGCTGCTGACACTCAGCGCAATCGAAGCGCTCGCTGCCCATGGCAGCGACGCGCTGAAGACAATCTACCTCGAAAAACTGGTGTCCGGCGAATGGACCGGAACGATGCAACTGACCGAGCCGCAGGCGGGCTCGGATGTCGGCGCGCTGCGCAGCCGGGCCGAACGCGCGGCCGACAGCAGCTATCGCATCTTCGGTACCAAGATCTTCATCACCTATGGCGATCACGACATGACCGACAACATCGTGCATTTCGTGCTCGCGCGGTTGCCTGATGCGCCATCCAGTACCAAGGGAATCTCGCTGTTCCTGATTCCGAAATTTCTCGTCAACGCGGACGGCTCGCTCGGCGCGCGCAACGACATCCACGCCACTGGCATCGAGCACAAGCTCGGCATCCACGGGTCACCGACCTGTACCATGACCATGGGAGACGCGGGCGGCGCTGTCGGCTACCTGATCGGTGAGGAAAATCGCGGCATGCAGTGCATGTTCACGATGATGAACCAGGCACGGCTTGGCGTCGGACTCGAGGGCGTCGGCATCGCCGACCGCGCCTACCAGCAGGCGCTGGCCTTCGCGCAGGAGCGCAAGCAGGGCCGCGCCATCGGCAAATCCGGCGACGGCATGGACGCCATCATCGTGCATCCCGACGTCAAGCGCATGCTGATGCAGATGCGGGCGCTCACCGCAGCCGCCCGCACCATTTGCTACGCTACGGCCGTCGCGCTGGATGTGGCGGCGCGCGCGACCGATCCCGAAGTGCGCGCAGCCGCCGCTGCCCGCGGCGCGCTGCTGACGCCGGTCGCAAAGGCGTTCTCGACCGACATCGGCAACGAGGTCACTTCTCTCGGTATTCAGGTTCACGGCGGCATGGGCTTTATCGAGGAGACCGGCGCGGCGCAGCACTTTCGCGATGCGCGCATCACCTCGATCTATGAGGGCACCAACGGCATCCAGTCGATCGACCTGGTGATGCGAAAACTCGGCACCGACCGCGGCGCGGCGGTGTTCGCTCTTCTCGACGAACTGTCGAAGACCGTCGAGCGCGTAGAAGCCTCGAACGATCCTGCGTTCGGCACGACGGCTACGAAACTGCGCGAGGCGCTCGGCTCTCTCGAACGCACCAGCAAATGGCTGCTGGAACGGCTGGCCTCCACGCCGAACGATGCACTGGCCGGCGCGACTCCATATCTGCGGCTGTTCGGATCGACGCTCGGCGGATGCAAGCTCGCGGAGGAAGCCCTCGCGGCGCGCGATCTCGGCGACGAGTTCGGCGATTTTCGGCGTTACGTCACGCTGGCGCGCTTCTTTGCCGAGAACATCGCTGTGCAAGCTCCGGCGCTGGAGCGCACAGTGATCGACGGCGCCGATGCCGTGAACGGCGCCGACTCAGTTTTGCTCGCATGAGTTTCTTGCGGCACCGACCAACTCCGCGATTCCGGTGTGGTTCGGGTACAGAACTTCGCTTACCCTGAATCGCCATGCCGGTTGCCTGTCTGCCGGCATCTTTGGGGAGCGCACCTTGACCGGACATCTCATAGTCAGCGACGATGACGCCATCCGCATCATCACCATGCGGCGGCCCGACAAGAAGAACGCGATTACCCGCGAGATGTATCGCGCGATGAGCGGTGCGATCGACAGCGCGCAAAACGACCCAGCGGTCCGCTGCATCATCATCACCGGCGGCTCGGGCGTGTTCACGGCGGGCAACGATCTCGACGACTTCCTCAAGGACAGCACGTCCGGCGGCAGTGTTGCGCCCCTCGCCTCGGATGCCGTGACGTTCCTTTACTCCCTGGTACACAATACCAAGCCGCTGATCGCGGCGGTGGACGGCATCGCCATCGGCATCGGCACCACCATGCTGTTCCACTGCGATCATGTCCTCGCGAGCCAGACGGCGTCGTTCTCGACGCCCTTCATCCATCTGGGTCTGGTGCCGGAAGGCGGGTCCAGCCTGCTGGCGCCGCGGACCATGGGACATCAGCGCGCCTTCGCCATGCTGGTGATGGGCCGCACGCTCAGTGCTGACGATGCCCGCGAGGCGGGCTTCGTCAGCACCGTGGTCGCGCCGGGCAGCACCGAGGCAGAGGCCGGAAAAATCGCCCGCGAGATCTGCGCGCTGCCGGCGGAAGCCGTCGCCATTTCGCGTAAGCTTCTGAAACCGCCGCCGGATGAATTGACGCGCCGGATCAACCAGGAAGCCTGCCTCTTCGCCGAGCGGTTGCGCTCGGAGGAAGCAATCGCCGCGTTCCAGGCCTTTTTCGCGCGCAAGAAGGAATGACAGCGACCGGCGCGGAGCCCTTTCGGAACCTGGCGTGACCCGGTAGATTGCCTTTTCGCCGCCGCGCGCGATGCCAGTGCGGCGGTTAGGATATGGCATGACAACGCTCGTTCTCACCCATCCCGCCAGCTTCGATCATCTGATGCCGCCCGGCCATCCGGAGCGGCCGGATCGGATTCGCGTCATCGAAGAGGTGCTGGCCGAGGATCGTTTCAAACACCTGGCACGTGGCGAAGCGCCGGAAGGATCGTTGGATTCCGTCGCGCTCTGTCACAGCGAGCACTATATTGCCGAGCTCCGGCATATGTCGCCAACGGATAGTCTGGTCTTTATCGACGGCGACACCTCGATGTCGCCGGGGACCTGGGAGGCGGCCATGCGCGGCGTCGGCGGCGCGATCGCGGCGGCCGAGGCCGTCATCGCTGGCCGTGCCAGTAACGCGTTCGTCGCCACGCGCCCGCCGGGACATCATGCCGAGACCGGCCGAGCGATGGGCTTCTGCTTTTTCGACCATGCAGCGATCGCGGCGCGTCATGCCCAGCGCAAGCACGGTCTCGGCCGCGTGGCCGTGGTCGACTTCGATGTCCATCACGGCAACGGCACGCAGGGCATCTTCTGGGCCGATCGAACGGTAATGTATTGCTCGACCCATCAGATGCCGCTGTTTCCCTACAGCGGCGCGACCAGCGAACGCGGCGATCACGACACCATCGTCAATGCGCCGCTGGCAGCGGGCGATGGCGGCGCCAAATTTCGTTCGGCGTTCCGGAACCTGATTCTGCCGCAACTCGCGAAATTCGCGCCCGAACTCCTCGTCATCTCTGCCGGTTTCGATGCCCACAGGCGCGATCCGCTGGCGAGCCTCAATCTTGAGGCGAGCGATTTCGGATGGGTGACGCGCGAATTGATGGATATCGCCGATGCGACAGCGGGCGGCCGAATTGTCTCGGTCCTCGAGGGCGGCTATGATCTAAAAGGATTGCAGGAATCGGTAGCCGCGCATGTCACCGCATTGATGGGTGCGTGACATTCTGCCGCGCAGGGCCGAAAAACTCCTCATGACCCGCGCAAGCAATTGATTCCGGAAAGCTCAGATGGCCGAAAATATCCTTGCCGATGTGAAGACGCTTTCCTTCGAGCATGCCATTGCGGAGCTTGAATCCATCGTCAAGCGCCTGGAGGACGGGAAGGTCCCGCTCGAGGAATCGGTCGCGATCTATGAGCGCGGCGAAGCGCTGAAGCGGCGCTGCGAGGAGTTGCTGCGCCAGGCCGAAGCGCGGGTGGAAAAAATCACCACGGACGCATCCGGCCAGGCAACAGGCACGGAACCGCTCGACGTGCAGTAAAGGTCCCCGGGCCCGGATGCTCCGGCAGATCGCGACAGGACCCGATTCAGCGGTCATCCCGAACAACGCTATCAAATTAAGTGTCCTTGAACTAATTGTCGTTGATTGTCGCGCGACCGCAGTTCCAAGGGGAATGCAACCTCAGCCCCTTGACCGCGTTAATGTTCCAGTTTCCGGCAGGTCGGCTCGTAACCTTGAACCTTCGGCCGAGTCTGCCCTACTCAAGGGGGCTGCCCGTTGGCTTTGGCCGCAGGTTTGGTGTAATGCTTCTGGGACTGTGCGCTGCCGAACCCGCTCCGCACACGGCGCTCAGGCGGCGGTAAGCGCCTCAAGCAGCTTGCAAAAAATGATTGGAACGCGTGACACGGGAAATAGTGACGTCTATCACAGTTCTTGACCGGGGCATTCAGCCAAACTTCAAGCTTCTCAGCTCGGGAGGTTTTGTAGCCCATGGACGTCTGTTGCGCGACGGCGCCGGCGTCTTATCTCCGTTCGAGGCTCCCGGACATGCAAAATTGGAATGTCGCAGTGACCGATTTCAGTAAGACCCCGCTTCTCGACACCATCCGCACCCCCGCCGACTTGCGCAAGCTCAAGGTCGAGCAGGTTCGGCAGGTTGCGGACGAATTGCGCAAGGAGACCATCGACGCGGTGTCGGTGACGGGAGGACATTTCGGCGCTGGTCTCGGTGTGGTCGAATTGACCACGGCGATCCACTACATCTTCGACACCCCGCGCGACCGGCTGATCTGGGACGTCGGCCATCAGGCCTACCCGCACAAGATCCTGACCGGCCGCCGCGACCGCATCCGCACGCTGCGCACCGTCGGCGGACTGTCCGGATTCACCAAGCGCACCGAGAGCGACTACGATCCGTTCGGCGCCGCGCACTCCTCGACCTCGATCTCCGCCAGCCTCGGCATGGCGGTGGCGCGCGACCTCTCTGGCGGTAAGAACAACGTCATCGCCGTGATCGGCGACGGCGCGATGTCCGCGGGCATGGCGTATGAGGCGATGAACAATGCCGGCGCGATGAATTCGAGGCTGATCGTCATTCTCAACGACAACGACATGTCGATCGCACCGCCAGTCGGCGCGATGTCGGCTTACTTGTCGCGGCTCTACTCCGGAAAAACCTACCGCTCGCTGCGCGAGGCCGCCAAGCAGCTCGGCAAGCACCTTCCCAAGATGATCGCCGACCGTGCGGAGCGGGTCGAGGAATATTCGCGCGGCTTCATGGTCAACAGCGGTACGTTGTTCGAAGAACTCGGCTTCTACTACGTCGGCCCGATCGACGGCCATAACCTCGATCACCTGCTGCCGGTACTGAAGAACGTCCGCGACATGGAGAACGGCCCGATCCTGGTTCACGTTGTGACCCAGAAGGGCAAGGGCTATCCGCCGGCGGAAGCCGCCGCCGACAAGTATCACGCGGTGGTCAAGTTCGACATCTCCACCGGCGCGCAGTCCAAATCCAAGCCGAACGCGCCCGCCTATCAGAACGTGTTCGGCCAGAGTCTCGTCAAGGAAGCCGAGAAGGACGACAAGATCGTCGCCATCACGGCGGCAATGCCGTCCGGCACCGGCGTCGACATCTTCAACAAGGCGTTCCCGAAGCGCACTTTCGACGTCGGCATCGCCGAGCAGCACGCGGTGACCTTCGCCGCCGGCCTTGCCACCGAAGGCTTCAAGCCGTTCTGCGCGATCTATTCCACCTTCCTGCAACGCGGCTACGATCAGGTCGTGCACGACGTAGCGCTCCAGTCGCTGCCGGTGCGTTTCGCCATCGACCGCGCCGGCCTCGTCGGCGCCGACGGCGCGACACATGCGGGCTCGTTCGACAACGCATTCCTGGGCTGCCTGCCGAATTTCGTGATCATGGCCGCCTCCGACGAGGCCGAGCTGGTGCACATGGTCGCAACGCAGGTCGCGATCAACGACCGCCCGAGCGCGGTGCGCTATCCGCGCGGCGAAGGCCGCGGCGTCGAAATGCCCGAGGTCGGCATTCCGCTTCCGATCGGCAAGGGCCGCATCGTTCGCCAAGGCAACAAGGTCGCGCTGCTGTCGTTCGGTACCCGCCTCGCCGAGTGCGAGAAAGCGGCCGACGAGCTTGCCGCGCACGGCCTGTCGACCACCATCGCCGATGCGCGTTTCATGAAGCCGCTCGACATCGATCTGGTGATGAAGCTCGCGCGTGACCACGAAGTGCTGATCACCATCGAGGAAGGCTCGATCGGCGGCTTCGGCTCACACGTGATGCAGATGCTATCCGACAATGGCATGCTCGATGGCGGCCTGCGGATGCGGTCGCTGATCCTGCCCGACGAGTTTCTCGACCACGATACGCCGAATGCGATGTATGCGAACGCCGGGCTAGATGCCAAGGGCATCGTCGCCAAGGTGTTCGAGGCGCTTGGCAAGGACGTCAACACCGAGACCGTCAAGCTGGCCTGATCCGATTCCGGATTCTCCGCCTTGCGTCGAATCGGCTTCAAGCCAATGGCGGAGCTTTGAGTTGACCAAGGCTAAACGCGACAGCACCGAACCTCCCGCCCGCAAACGCGCCGACGTCCTGCTGGTCGAGCGTGGCCTGTTCGAGAGCCGGGCGCGGGCGCAGGCTGCGATCGAGGCCGGGCTCGTCACCGCCAACGGCAAGGCGGTGACGAAAGTCTCCGAAACGATTCCTGTAAGCGCTACGCTCGAGGCTCAACCCGCGCATCCCTACGTGTCGCGCGGCGGCGTCAAGCTGGCCGGCGCGCTGGAGCGATATCCGATCGAGATCGAGAACCATGTCTGCCTCGATGTCGGCACTTCTACCGGCGGCTTCACCGAAGTGCTGCTCGCCAACGGCGCGAGCCTGGTCTTCGCCGTTGATGTCGGCCGCGATCAACTGCATCCGAGCCTGCGCGGCCATCCCCGCGTGGTGTCAATGGAGTCCACCGACATCCGCTCGTTCGAGGGCAAGCGGCTGCCGCAGCGGCCGGACGTGGTGGTGATGGATGCGAGCTTTATCTCGCTGAAGGCGATTCTTCCGGCCGCACTGGCGCTGGCGGCGGCGCCGATGCATCTGCTGGCGCTCATCAAGCCGCAATTCGAGGCGCCGCGCGCTGCGATCAAGAAGGGCATCGTCCGCGACGCCGCCGTACATCGGGCGGTCTGTGACGACATCGCGGCCTTCGCCGCGACGCTCGGATGCACCGAGATCGACGTCTTCCCCTCCCCGATCGCCGGAGGCGACGGCAACATCGAGTTCTTCCTGGGGGCGCGCCGTGGCTAAGCGTCTAATTATCGATCACGTCGGCCATCGCGGCGACGGCGTCGCGCTGGCAGATGGCGGCAGCGTCTTTGTCCCCTACACGCTCGCCCGCGAGATCGTAGAGGTCGAGCCGTCCGCGGGCCATCCCGACCGCGCGCGTCTACTCCTTGTCGAGACGGCCAGTCCGCAACGGATCGCGCCGTTCTGTCTGCACTTCGGTGCTTGCGGTGGCTGCGCCATCCAGCACTGGCAACCGCAGGCCTACCGCGCCTGGAAGCGGCAAATCGTGATCGACACGCTCGCGCAGGCTGACGTCAAATGCGAGGTCAGCGATCTGATCGACGCGCACGGCGCTGGACGACGACGGATCACCCTCCATGCCCGGCGCGGCGAGGATGGCACGCTGCGCGTCGGATTCGCCGCACCGAACAGTCATGCCATCGTGCCGATCGACGCCTGCCCGATCCTCGATCCCGCCCTGCACGGCGCGCTCGACGCGGCGCGCGAATTGGCCTACGTGCTGAGACCTGCGAACAAGCCGCTCGACATCCAGGTGACCGCTACCACCAACGGTCTCGATGTCGACGTCCGCGGCTCTGGACCGCTGCCCGCCGCGTTGATCGCGACACTGTCGCGCGTCGCCGAAGCACACCGGCTGGCGCGGCTGACCCGTCACGGCGAACTGGTGCTGATGCGCGCCCCACCGGTGATCGCAATCGGCACCGCGCAGCTGGTCCTGCCGCCGGGTTCGTTCCTGCAGGCGACCGTCGCAGGCGAGGAAGCGCTGGCGGCGCTGGTCACCTCGCATTGCGGCAAATCCAGGCATATCGCCGACCTGTTCTGCGGTGTTGGCCCGTTCGCGCTGCGGCTTGCGGCCGGGGCGAGGGTCGCGGCCTTCGACAGCGATGCGACGGCGGTGACGGCACTGCAAAAGGCAGCTGCCGCCGCCTCCGGGCTGAAGCCGATCAAGGCTGAGGCCCGCGACCTGTTCCGCCGCCCGCTGCTGGCGCAGGAACTGCGCGATATCGACGCCGCGGTATTCGATCCGCCGCGGCAGGGCGCACAAGCGCAGAGCAAGCAGCTCGCCGTCAGCAAAATTCCCGTCATCGTTGCGGTATCGTGCAACGTCGCGACATTTGCTCGCGACGCACGCATTCTGATCGATGGCGGCTACCGGCTCGAAACTGTGACCCCCGTCGACCAGTTCCGGCATTCGCCGCATGTCGAACTGGTCGCGAAATTTTTACGCCGGCGTTGAACCTCCCGCGGAGTACAATGTCTCACGTCCGAGGGACTCCGTTTTTCATCCGGAGTTGTCGCTCCCTCTGACGCCACGGCTACCATTCCTCGCACCGCGTGGGATAGCCGCGCCGTTTGGCTTCGCATGCTGCATTGTCACGCGTGATCTGAAAGGCGGAAACGGTTTCGGAAAAGATCATGCTCTCTCGAAACGACGAGTGACGAGTCCGATTCGAAGCAATTCAATTTCAAGGCAAGTCGATCGGACCCAGGATGAACCTTCACAGGAGGCTTTCATGGACGTGAATATGGATCGACTACATCAATTCATGGGCAAGATGGTCACCGACATCGGCGCCGCCGCCAACGCTGCCCTGATCCGGACCGGCGACCGCCTCGGGCTCTACAAGGCGCTGGCCAGCAAAGGCCCGATGACGCCCGCCGAACTGGCGCAAGCCACCGGCACCACCGAGCGTTACGTGCGCGAATGGCTGTCGGCGCAGGCTGCGTCGGGTTACGTCGAGTATGACGCAACAACGAAGAAATTCTCGATGCAGCCGGAACAGGCGATGGTGTTCGCCGACGACGACAGCCCGGTGTTCATGGGCGCGATCGGCGATATGATGGCCGCGATCATGCTCGATGAGCCGAAGGTCTCGGAGGCCTTCAAGAGCGGCAAAGGCGTCAGCTGGAACGACCGCGCCGAATGCCTGTTCTGCGGCACCGCGCGCTTCTTCCGCACGACCTACAAACATCATCTGGTGCAGGAATGGTTGCCCGCGCTCGATGGCGTGGTTGCCAAACTCGAACGCGGCGCCAAGGTGGCCGATGTCGGCTGCGGCCACGGCATTTCGACGCTGCTGATGGCCAAGGCCTATCCGAATTCGCATTTCTTCGGCTTCGACGCGCATCCGGGTTCGATCGCCGCCGCGCAAGCCGCCGCAGCCAGCGAGGGTTTGAGCAAGCGCGTCACCTTCGCCGTCGCTACCGCCAAGACTTATCCGGCGAATGACTACGATCTGGTGTGCTTCTTCGATTGTCTGCACGACATGGGCGACCCTGTCGGCGCGCTCAGCCACGTCAGGCAGACGCTGGCCAAGGACGGCACCTGCATGCTGGTCGAGCCGTTCGCCCAGGACAAACTGGAGGACAATCTCAATCCGGTTGGCCGGCTGTTCTACGCGGCGTCCACCATGGTCTGCACGCCAGCGTCGATGGCGCAAGAAGTCGGACTCGCGCTTGGCGCGCAGGCCGGCGAGGCCCGGCTCCGCGAGGTTGCCAAGTCTGCCGGTTTCACACGGTTGCGCCGCGCGGCGGAGACGCCGTTCAACCTGGTGCTGGAGGCGAAGGTGTGAGGCGGCCTTGCTGCCGGCCCTGACGAATAGCGTCGAACAGCCTCATGCTGCTTAGCTGTCATGGCCGGATTTAGTCCGGTCATGCAGGCCGTTCCTGCAGCAACCAAGACGTCGATGGGCGGGACAAGTCCGGCCATGACGAACACTTGCGCAGACTTCCTCGTTATCTTGCCGCTCCGACCGAGACGCACCAGCGCATCGCGGATTTCTCGTCGAGTGGCGGACGCCGATCCACCGAGACCACCCGCAATACGGACATGCGATCCTAGCGCACGTTACACGTGTGCAACGCATGATTTAAGATAGTAAGCACTACACTTTTGTTTACGAACATTTCACTCAATTTGTTCATGGTATGAGCGCGAATCCCGGTGCTGCGGGCAGCGGCCTTCGACTGGAACTTCCATATTTTCCGCGCTTCGCGCGCTCCTGCCCAAGGATCAGAATGATGCTTTCCCGCCTGTCAATTCGCGCCAAGATCATCTCCGTCATCTCATTTCTCATGCTGGCCATGGCGAGCATGGGCGCGCTGTCCTTGCTTGAAATGGAATCCATCCACGCCAACGCGCTCGACATCCGGACCAACTGGCTTCCCAGCATCCGCGAACTCGGCGAGTTGCGTGCAAACACCATGGCCTACGGAATCGCGGTCCACGCCCATTTGCTCGCTGTCGACGACGCCGGTAAGGATGCCGCCGATAGAACGCTGGATACCGTCGGACAAGCCATCGACAAGACCCGCAAGTCCTACGAGACGATGATCACCTCTCCCGAGGAAGGACGAATCTACAGCGCGTTTTCCCAGCAATGGACCTCCTATGTCGCGGGCGTGCGGGATCTGCTTGCCTCGTCGCGGAACAGCGGCGTCAAGACAGGCCTCGATGTCAACACCGCCAAGGTCAATCAGCTCGGACTGACGGCCGATGAAACCTTGCGCAAAGCCATTGCACTGAACGACAAGGGAGCCGACACCGCCGGCCAAGCAGCCGGCCGAAGCTACAAGTCGGCCTTCACGATCGTGGTCGCCATCGTGTCGCTGGCGCTGATCTTCGGCATCGGAATCGGAATCTATCTGGTGCGTGACATCTCGCGCGCGATCGCCTCGATCGTAGCGCCGATGCGAATGCTGGGCGCCGGAGACCTTTCCGCCGTCGTTCCGCACCAGGGCGAAAAGACTGAAGTTGGCACGATGGCCGACGCTCTGCAGATCTTCAAGGATGCGCTGATCGCCAAGAAGGCGGCCGACGAAGCCGCGGCGCAGGACGCCGACGCCGAACTCCAGCGCGCCCAGCGCGTCGATACCATTACCCAACAGTTCGAATCGATGATCGGCGAACTGGTGGGCTCGCTGTCGTCGTCCTCGACCGAACTCGAGGCGGCCGCCAACACCCTGACAACGACGGCCGAAACCACCGGCAGGACATCCGGCGAGGCGGCAGCTGCCTCGCAGGATGTTTCTTCCAACGTGCAGTCGGTCGCCAGCGCCACCGAGGAGATCACTTCCTCCGTTCATGAAATCAGCCGACAGGTTCAGGAGGCGAGCCGTGTCGCCGGCGATGCCGTCAGGCAGGCCGAAAAAACCGACACCAGCATTGAGGAACTGTCGCAGGCGGCAGCCCGGATCGGCGATGTCGTGAAACTGATCACGGCGGTCGCCGAGCAGACCAATCTGCTGGCACTCAACGCCACCATCGAAGCGGCGCGGGCCGGCGATGCCGGCCGCGGCTTCGCGGTGGTCGCCTCGGAGGTCAAGGCGCTGGCGGCGCAGACCGCGAAAGCAACAGACGAGATCGGCACGCAGATCGCAGGAATGCAAGCCGCGACCCGCGGTTCGGTCACGGCGATCCGCGAAATCGGCACTACCATCAAGCTGATTTCCGAAATTTCCTCGACGATCGCCGCCGCGGTCGAAGAACAGGGCGCGGCGACGCAGGAGATATCCCGCAACGTCCAGCACGCGGCGCAGCGCAGCGGCGAGGTCGCCTCCAGCATCACCGAGGTCAGCCGCGGCGCCGGCGAAACCGGCTCGGCATCGAGCCAGGTCCTGTCATCGGCGCAAATGCTGTCCACCGAAAGCACCCGACTGAAAATGGAAGTCGAAAAGTTCCTACACACGGTCCGTGCGGCCTGAGCCGGATCGCCTGAATCGCGGGGTGGCGGCGCTCGCCACCCCGCGGGCCGCGGATGGGCCATGCAGCCCCTTTTCGTGGGCACCCCCAACGCTGTATTCTGCGGGTCACAGCCGCTTCCCTCAGACGCGGCCTTATGTTTTGATTCGATGCGTTTTCTTCACGCGAACCGAAGGCCACTTCGCTCGAAAACGCTCCATGTTTTGATTCGACGCGTTTTCATCGTGCGAACCGTGTCTCCTTCGCTTGAACACGCTCCAGTCCAAGGTGAAGCCGGAATGAGCGATACCGCCATCAAACCGCGGGCAAAGGTCGAAACCAAGGCCGAGCGCCCGCGTCTGCACAAGGTTATTCTCCACAACGACGACTACACGCCGCGCGAATTCGTCGTGACGGTGCTGAAAACCGAATTTGGCATGACCGAGGATCAGGCACACAAGGTGATGATCACGGCGCACCGGCTCGGTTCCTGCGTCGTCGGCGTGTTCGCGAAGGATATCGCGGAGACCAAGGCCACCCGCGCCACCGACGCTGGCCGTACCGCGGGTTTTCCGCTGCTGTTCACCACCGAGCCGGAAGAATAGCGGCGCAATAGCGTTTTCGCGCGGAGTGGGCACGGGTTCGCGTCAAAACAGAAACTGGAACCCGGCTTTGATTCCATCAGAGCTGGAACAGCTTTAGAAGCTCAGCGCGGGCTGACCTGGCCGCGATGGCGCAGAAAATGATCGGCCAGAACACAGGCGACCATGGCCTCGCCCACCGGCACCGCCCTTATGCCGACGCAAGGGTCATGGCGGCCTCTGGTAAAGATATCGGTGTCCGTGCCGTTGCGATCGACGGTTTTGCGCGGCGACAGGATCGACGAGGTCGGCTTCACCGCGAACCGTGCCACGACAGGTTGACCGGTTGAGATTCCGCCGAGAATGCCGCCGGCGTGGTTCGAGGTGAACACCGGGCCGTTGTTGCCAATGTTGGACGAAGAACTGCGCATCTCGTCGGCGTTCTCCTCGCCGGACAATTCCGCTGCACCGAAGCCCGCGCCGATCTCGACGCCCTTGACCGCATTGATGCTCATCAGCGCCGCCGCAAGGTCGCCGTCGAGCTTGGCATAGATCGGCGCGCCAAGTCCTGCGGGCACTCCTTCGGCCACTACCTCGACCACGGCGCCGATCGATGAACCACTCTTGCGGATGCCGTCGAGATAGGTTTCGAAGAACGCGGCCTTGTCCTTATCGGGACAGAAGAACGGATTCCTCGCGATTTCATCCCAGTCCCATTTCTCGCGGTCGATCTTGTGCGGTCCCATCTGCACCAGCGCGCCACGTACGGTCATGCTGGGGACGATCTTGCGCGCGATCGCGCCTGCCGCAACACGCATCGCGGTCTCGCGCGCCGAGGAGCGTCCGCCGCCGCGATAGTCGCGAATGCCATACTTCGCCTCGTAGGTGAAATCGGCGTGGCCGGGGCGAAACTTGTCCTTGATGTCGGAATAATCCTTCGAGCGCTGGTCGGTGTTCTCGATCAGCAGAGCGATCGGCGCGCCGGTCGTCACCTGCTCGCCGGTGTCGGGATGCGCCATGACACCGGACAGGATCTTGACCGCGTCGGCTTCCTGCCGCTGCGTGGTGAAGCGCGACTGGCCGGGCCGGCGTCGGTCGAGATCGCGCTGGATCTCCTCGACCGTCAGCGGCAACAGCGGCGGGCAACCGTCGACCACGCAGCCGATCGCAACACCGTGGCTCTCGCCAAAGGTCGTGACACGGAACAGATGGCCGAAGGTGTTGTGGGACATAGGTTACGCAGGCCCGCAATTGTATCAGTCAGCACTGACTTATAACCTTGTGGTAACGCGCGGAGTTCGGGGGGTCAAACCCTCTCCTCAGGGAAAGAACGAGCGCGCCTTAACTATGCTTCGCCAGACCGTCCTCGCGTAACACATACACCGCACCCTGCTCGATCCGCAGACTGGCGGCGGCTTGCGGCGTCTCGAGGCCGAGCACCACCAACAGCGCCCGCGCCGTGCCGCTATGCGCCACGGCGACGGTGCCGGACTTCAGCGAGTGATACCAGTCGCGCAACCGCGAAGTGGCCGAGGCGTAGCTTTCACCGCCCGGCGGCGCCACGCTCCATTTATCGGCCTCGCGAGCCGCGAAGACATCAGGATGGGCGGCTTTCATCTGCGCCAGCGTCAGGCCTTCCCAGTGTCCATAACCGACCTCGCGCAGCCGGTCGTCGACCGAATAGTCGTGCGGCGGCAGGCTCAGCACGCCGCGCATCAATTCCATGGTGCCGCGCGCGCGGGACAGCGGGCTCGTGACGAAGCCCAATCCAAAGGGGTCGCGGCCCTCGCGCGCAAACAATTCGCGCAGAATGTCGCCCGCCTTCATCGCCTCGGCGCGGCCGAGATCATTGAGCGGAATGTCCTGCAAGCCCTGGAAGCGGCCATCGGCGTTCCATTCGGTTTTGCCGTGGCGGATGTAATAGATGGTGTGCATGTCGGGAATGATGACCGAACGCGGGTATGACGGCGAAGTTGAGCCGTGATATACACCATTTTCCGTTCAGCGAAATACGGCGCGGCGCCGTTCGCCTGCAACGTCGCATCCGGCCACGCGAAGTGGCAATCCCCTTTCCAGCTCGAGATTTTTTGGTCATGGTCCCGCCGCGACGCAGGGAGAGTGGACTCATGACGACGACCGGAAGCATCACCACGGACGCGGGCCGGATCGCGTATCGGCAATCCGCCGGCACCGGCAGCGCCATCGTTCTGGTTCATGGCAACTCGGCGTCGTCGAAAGCGTTCACGCGGCAACTGGAAAGTCCCCTAGGCCAGACGCATCGCGTGATCGCATTCGATCTACCGGGCCACGGCGAGTCCGATAATGCGGCCGATCCCGGCGCCACCTACACCATGCCGGGCTATGCGCGCGTGCTACACGATGTCGTGGCGCATCTTGACGCGGCGGCCGCGGTCTTCGTCGGCTGGAGTCTCGGCGGACATATCGTGCTGGAGGCCGCACCCGACCTGCTGCAGGCCAAGGGTTTTGCGATCTTCGGCACGCCGCCGTTTGCGTTTCCGCCCGCGATCAAGCAGGCATTTCTGCTGCATCCGGCGATGGCCTGCACCTTTGCGCGCGAGCTTTCCGATAAACAGGCGCGGGGCTATGTCACCGCGGCCTTCAGGCCCGGCGTCACCGATCTGCCGGCTTTCATGATCGACGACGTACTGCGAACGGACGGTCGCGCTCGCGAGAATCTTGGCGCAAGCATTACACCGAACGGCTTCCGCGACGAGGTCGAGGTTATCGCCAGCCTGACCCGGCCGCTCGCGGTGCTGCACGGCGCAGAGGAGCAACTCATCAACGGCGATTACTTCAAGACGCTGACGATGCCGACGCTATGGCGCGGAGCCGTCCAAAGCATTCCCAGCGCCGGCCACATCCCGCAGTGGGAGCAGGCGGAAAGCTTCAACACAATGCTCGATGCCTTTGCTGACGACTGCGGCTAGCGCGTATTCGCTGGCGCGAAAGGCTAACCCATATCACGCCGGGGGTTGTAGGGGTGCACGTCGCGCCACTTCTCCATCAAGTCCTCGAGGTCGGCATCGTTGCCGTCGGGCAGCATGATGCGCGTGGTGACGAACAGATCGCCGGACGCGGCACCCTTCGGGATGCCCTTGCCCTTGAGGCGAAAGGTGCGGCCGCCCGAGGTATTCTTCGGTATAGACAGTTCGACCGCTCCGCCGAGCGTCGGCACCCGCACCTTGCTACCCAGCACCGCCTCATACAGCGTGATCGGCAGATCGGCGCGCAGATCGTTGCCATCGACCTTGAAGACCGGATGCGGCGCCACGGTCACCGTGATGAGGAGATCGCCGGGCCGATGGCCGGGCGCGGTGTCGCCCTGCCCTCTTAGCCGGATCTGCTGTCCCGAGATGACGCCGGCCGGAATCCTGACATTGAGTTCCTTGCCACTGGGCAGGCGGACGCGTTTCTCGTCACCCTTGACCGATTCCTCCAGCGATACCGTCATTGCGACGTTGTGATCGAGATCAGGCGCGGTGAAGGCCCCGGAGTCGAACTGCGCGCCGCCGCGGCGTCCGCCCCGTGGACCGCTCCCCGTTGGGCCGCCGAACATACTGTTGATGATGTCCTCAAACCCACCGTCAAAGCCCGGACCACTGCCGCCGCCGAAGTCGTACTGCTGAAAGCCGCCACCCGGCCGCGCGCCGCGCGGGCCGCCACCTGGAAAACCCTGAAAGCGCGGCTTTCCGTCGGCGCCGATCTCGCCGTGGTCGAACTGCTTGCGCTTGGCCTCGTCGCCGAGAATCTCGTTGGCGGAATTCAATTCCGCGAAGCGTTCGGCTGCCTTTGGATCGTTCTTGTTGGCATCGGGATGGTGCTTCTTCGCGAGCTTGCGAAAAGCACTTTTAATCGCCGTGGCAGTGGCGCCCCGCTGCACCCCCAAGACCTCATAGGGGTCGCGCATACGACTCAGTCTCCTTCAGGAAATTCTGACCATGGGCCCCCGGACCCACGCAGCTATCATCTGGGGTATCCGTGGCATTTTTGCAACGGGATGGCGAGCTATTCGAGCCTGCAGTCTAGCCCCGCCGCCAGGGTTTGAGCGACTGGATTTCCCATTGGCCACCGGACCTGCACGCCGCGCCCTGCAACCAGCTTTCGGAATTTCCGTTAACGTAACTCGCCAAAAAATCACGGCAGGTGCGGCCCTCCGCCGTATAGGCCTGTGCCAACGGCGTCACCGAGCCTCGCGCACCGGTCGAGGGATTTTCCCACGGCTGGCTCGCGTCCTTGCTCCCCTTGGTCAGCACGTCGGAGGCCGCCGTGCGGGCGAAAGCGAGATCGGTGTCCGTCGGACCGGAGCGCGCGCGCGCCGCGATCGATCCGGTGGCATCGTTCCCCGCCATTTGCGCGAAAGCGCCGTCATTCCGCGCCAAACTGCAACCTCCGGCCGACGCCCCGATCAGAATCGCCATCGCTACGGCAACGGCGGGCCTGATCGCGGATAGGCCAACGCACGAACGTGCCCTATATAGGTTTGCCCTGTATAAGGACCGCAACGACTTTTCGACGACGGACCGGCGCAACCTGGACTCCCGCATGAACAACACCACGGACATCAAGGACACAAGCCAGTTAACGTCCGGTGATTTCACGGAAGCCGCGGAGCCGTTCGCCCTGTTCGCGACATGGTTCGCGGAAGCCGTCACCTCGGAACCCAACGATCCCGACGCGATGGCGCTTGCGACTGTTGACGCCGACGGCCTGCCCGATGTGCGCATGGTGCTGATGAAGGGCTACGATGTGCAGGGCTTCGTGTTCTACAGCCATGTCGCCAGCGCCAAGGGCCGCGAACTCGCCGCAAACCCCAAAGCGGCATTACTGTTTCACTGGAAGTCGCTGCGCCGGCAGGTCCGTGTGCGCGGACCGGTAACACCCGTCACTGATGCGGAGGCCGATGCCTATTTCGCCACGCGCCCGAAGCAGGCGCAGATCGGCGCCTGGGCCAGCAAGCAGTCGCAGCCGCTGGAAAGCCGTTTCGCGTTCGAGCAGGCGATCGCGAAGGAAGCCGCAAAATACATCATCGGCGGCGTGCCGCGGCCGCCGGGATGGAGCGGTTGGCGGATCGCGCCGGTGCAATTCGAATTCTGGCACGACCGTCCATTCCGCCTGCACGACCGCATCGAATTCCGCCGCACGGCGCCTGATGCGCCGTGGACCAAGACAAGGCTGTACCCATGACCCCCGACAAGGCAAATCCTCGAACCGAGATGGCGACGGCGGTCGACCCCAACGCGCCGCGCCGCACATTACTGCTGACCGGCGCGAGCCGCGGCATCGGCCACGCGACCGTAATCCGGTTTTCCAGCGCGGGATGGCGCGTCATTACCTGCTCGCGCCATCCGTTCCCGGAACAGTGCCCCTGGGATGCCGGCCCCGAAGACCACATTCAGGTCGACCTGTCCGACCCCGAAAATACGATGCAGGCGATCCAGGAGATCCGATCGCGGCTCGAAGGCGGCAGGCTGCACGCGCTGGTCAACAATGCCGCGATCTCGCCGAAGGGCGAGGGCGGCGCGCGGCTCGGCTCGCTGAACACCGACATGGAGACCTGGGAGAAGGTATTCCGCGTCAACTTCATGGCGCCGATCATGCTGGCGCGCGGGCTGATCGGCGAACTGAAGGCCGCGAAAGGCTCCGTTGTGAACGTCACCTCGATCGCCGGCTCGCGCGTGCATCCGTTCGCGGGCGCGGCCTATTCAACCTCAAAAGCGGCGTTGGCCTCGCTGACCCGCGAGATGGCGGCGGACTTCGGCCGCATCGGCGTACGCGTCAATGCGATCGCGCCGGGCGAGATCGATACCACGATCCTGTCGCCGGGCACCGAGAAGATCGTCCAGCGGCAGATCCCGTTGCGTCGCCTCGGCACGCCGGACGAGGTGGCAAAGATCATCTATGTGTTGTGCACGGAGACGAGTTCATACGTCAACGGCGCGGAAATTCACATCAACGGCGGCCAGCACGTTTAACAGGCGCCTAACGCATCGTCATTCCGGGATACGCGTCTTCGCGTGGATTATGGATTCTGGACAGCCGCTGCGCCGCTTCCGGAATGACGGAAGCTCAATTCACTCCGCACAAAACCGGCGCGGCGGCGCGCGCAGCGCAGGCGGAGCGAGACCCGCGCTGGAACAATCGTCGTCATTCTCGCCCTCGAGCAGCGCGGCACCGCAATGCCGGCATGCGCGCGGAAGATGCACGGCCGCGTTGTCCGAGTTGAATCTGCGCAACTGTTGATAGCTGCGAAAATCGAGGACGTTGCGATCCCCAGTTACGACTTTCTCAACCATTGCGGCCCCCGCGATTTCATACACAGGTTATGGCAGCAATTTTTCTTGGAAACCGTTCAGGCGAACGCTCAAATTTTACGAGGAAAATTGTGGCGGGGTCCATCGTGAGGTCACCGCTATAGCGTTTTCGAGCGACGCATGTCCTCGGACTTGACCCGAAGACGGGTGCCGGTTCGCGTCAAGAAAACGCGTCAAAACAAAAAGCAAAGCCGGATTAGCTCTAGAAAGGACTTCCGCCTACAACCACCTCTTCCACTTGAAGATCATGTAGGGCAGGACTGCGGCGATCACCATCATCGCAAGCGCGAACGGGTAACCGTGCGGCCAGTCCAGCTCCGGCATCATCTTGAAATTCATGCCGTAGATCGACGCGATCAGCGTCGGCGGCATCAGGACCACGGCCATCACCGAAAACAGTTTGATGATGTTGTTCTGCTCGAGATTGACGACGCCGAGCATCGCATCGAGCACGAAGGTGATCTTGTTCGACAGATACGAGGCGTGATCGGTCAACGACGAGACGTCGCGCTGCATGGTCTTGAGCTGCGCGCGCATCTCCTTCGACCACTTGATGCTGTCGGATTCCGCGGCGACGAAGGTGACGAGACGGCCGATCGAGACCAGACTCTCGCGGACCTTCGAGGTGAGGTCGCCCTTGGGGCCGATCGTGATCAGAATTTCGGAATAGCGCTTGGCATGGCCGGTGCGCGCGGATTCATCCGGCTCGAAGATGTCGTGGCTGACCTGATCGACGTCGGCGCCGGCACGCTCCAGAATGTCGGCGCAGCGGTCGATCACAGCGTCGAGCAGTTCGAGCAGCACGCCCTCGCCGGTCAGGCCATGTGCGGCGGCGCGCGCAAGTTTGTTCTCCACCAGCGTGAACGGTTTCGGCGCATCGTAGCGCACAGTGACGAGACGATGGTCGGACAGGATGAAGGTGACCGGAGTGATGCGCGGCGCGCCGGTTTCGCTGCCGCACATCAGACTCGCGGTCATGTAGCGCGCGCCGTTCTCGAGGTAGAGGCGGCTGGAAATCTCGATCTCCTGCATGTCCTCCCGGGTCGGCACTGCAATCCCGGCGAGCCCCTCCACAGCGCGATCCTCGTCCGGGGTCGGCTTCTCGAGATCGATCCACACCGCGTTTTCCGGCAGCGCAGTGAGATCTGCCGGACTGGTCTTCAGCAGGGCAGTGCCGGCCGGCGCGAAGATCGAGAGCATGGCACCTCTGGCGATGACGGCGTGGATTCAGCGTCAACACGGAGTGCGCAAATCGCATCGATTTGGCAAGCCCGGCAAAGGACCATCGCAACGGTTGGACGCTGTTGCTCATTTGCCGGGGGGAGGGCGCCACATATCCCTGCACGCTGGTCGGCGGCATTTCTCCAGCGGTGGAACCGATATCTTGCGGCAAAAATACCACAGGCGCGGTGCTCCGTAGTGGCAGAACCCTCTAAGTGCTGGAATTTCAGGGAATTTCGAGAATAATAGCTCGCAGAGGAATCTTGGCCGTCCGGGTGCAAACTGCCGTGGTTCATTGGGGTATTTGGAAGACAACAATGTCGTCTTTTCGGGTGAAGCTTGGGATTTTGGTCGCGGGCCTGATGCTGTCAGGCTGCATGCAGGCCACACATTACGAGGCCACCAATCAGAACGAGTTCAAGCCGCGCGACAAGGAGTTGCTTTCCAAAGTCTCCTACGTGAAAACGCCGGTGGCCGCGCCATTCCGCCGCGCCATCGTCGACTATCATCGAAAGGAAACGCCTGGGTCGATCATGGTCGATTCCGACAACCATTATCTCTATTACGTGCTCGATGGTGGCAAGGCGATCCGTTACGGTATCACCGTCGGCGAAGAAGCGATGGCATGGTCCGGCGTCGCAACGGTCGGCGGCAAGACCGAATGGCCCGCCTGGCACCCAACACCCGGCGAAATCGAGCGCCTTGGCGTGCCGAAATTCGTGGCTCCTGGTCCGGACAATCCGATGGGATCGCGGGCGATGTATCTTTATGCCAACGGCAAAGATACATTGTTCCGCATTCATGGAACCAACCAGCCGGAATACATCGGCGCCTCGATTTCATCGGGCTGCATCCGTTTGACCAACGAGGACGCCATCGATCTCTACGATCGCGTCAAGCTTGGAACGGTGGTGGTTGTGCTGGAGCCGCATCACGGCGACTCGCCCTACAATTCAAAGATGGCGTTGCAGGGCGGCGGCGGCAACGCATACTGACCGCTGCGGTATCGCAATCCGAAAGGCGCCGGTTATCCGGCGCTTTTTTGTTGCCTCCGCGTGTTTCCGCTCGCGCGCCTTGCGATCAGTTCAACAGAGCCCTGAGAAATGGCGGCAGGTCGGTGTGCCGCTTGCGCTTGCGCTTCACAGATTTCGCTGCCGAGAGCCGCGTTGACGGCACTGAAGTGGACGGAAGCGGCCTGGACGAATCCCTCGCCGCCTTGTCTGCTGCGTTGGCGGCCGCAGGTCGCTTCCGGGGCTCAGGCACCACGTCTATCAGTATAGCAGCTGCGGGCGCAGCTTGTGAGGCGGCACGAGGTGCCGCCGCCCGTTCCGAAAGCCCTTCCGACGCCTTGTCCTTTTCTTCCGCTGTTTCGCGCAGCGATGCTTCCGCCGGGCGTTCGGCTGGCAGCAACGGCGCGACCAAGGGCATCGGATCGTAAATCTCCCAGTGACAGATCCGGTAGCCGTTTCGGCGTTCAGCAAGATCGAGATGGATATGATCTTCGTGGTAACCGTCCGATCCCGGCCCCAATACGGTCGTGAAGCGCGCGCAGACTGAGTTCAGCACCTTTTCGCGCAGCTGCCGCGGGACGCTGCGATCGGTCAACGCGATCGCTCCGCCGTTGGAAAGCTTGACCGCACGAACGTCGAGCGCATTGGCGCGCCCGTGCTCGGACAGCTTTGCTCCGACAACCCGATTGCGTCCTCGGCATTCGAACGAATCAAAATTATCGAGTTCGCTGACGCGGCTTCCGAGCCCTTCCGCCAGCGGCACCATATCGGTGCGAATCCAGTCCGCGATCGCCGACGCCATCGTACAGCGCAGCGTGGCGGCCGGCTTGACAGGAATACGGGTCCGATCCGGCAGCACGACCGCCTCGAGCCGAACCAGATCGTCACCGCCGCACGCGCCCGGCCCCGTGATCGCGGGAATGCTCGGGGCGATGGCCACCGCATCGGTCAACGCCAGACGGCAGGCAGAAGGCGCTGACGACGTCTCTGGCGTCACCGGCGCATGCTCACTCGCTTGCTTGCTATCCTGACCATCGGGCGCCGGGGCGGCGGCCGGGCGAGGCTGCGGCAACGGAATTCTGATCTCTGCCAATGCCGCCGCCGGCATGAAGAGAGCAGCGAACACTACCATGGCCAATCGGCCGCGGCCTAACCCAGCACAAGGTCGTTTGCGACGCGCAGCCCCCGCGTTAAACTTCTTCATGCCAATCCCTGCGGGACAACGACGCCCCGCGGGCGCGGATCAGGAGGAATGTTCGAATGCACGGCTTGATGCAAGACTGGCCCTTGCTGTGCCATCGGATCATCGATCATGCCGCGAGAATTCACGGCAAGCGCGAGGTGGTTACGCGATCGGTCGAGGGTCCGATTCACCAGACAAACTACGGCGAAATTCGGCGCCGCGCGCTGAAGGTCGCGCAACGGCTCGATCGCGAGGGCATCAAGCTCGGCGATCGTGTCGCCACCATCGCATGGAACACCTGGCGCCATCTCGAGACATGGTATGGCATCATGGGCATCGGCGCCATCTGCCATACCGTCAACCCCCGTTTGTTTCCGGACCAGATCACCTGGATCATCAACCATGCAGAAGACCGCATCGTGATGGCCGATATCACCTTCATTCCGATTCTGGAAAAGATCGCCGACAGGCTGCCGAGCGTCGAACGCTACATCGTTCTCACCGACAAAACACATATGCCGCAGACCACGCTGAAGAACGCGGTCGCTTATGAAGACTGGATCGCGGAAGCCGACGGCGACTTTGCCTGGAAGATATTCGACGAGAATACCGCGGCGGCGATGTGCTACACGTCGGGGACCACGGGCGATCCGAAGGGCGTTGTATATTCGCATCGTTCCAACGTGCTGCATTCGATGATGGCCAATACCGGTGACGCACTTGGCACGGCATCGAAGGATACAATGCTGCCAGTGGTGCCACTGTTCCATGCCAATAGCTGGGGAATCGCGTTCTCGGCGCCGTCCATGGGCACCAAGCTGGTGATGCCCGGCGCCAGGCTCGACGGCGCATCGGTGTACGAACTGCTGTCGACCGAGAAGGTCACGTTCACCGCGGGCGTGCCCACGGTGTGGCTGATGCTGCTGCAGCACATGGAGAAGAACAACCTCACGCTGCCGGACCTCAAGGTCGTGATCTGCGGCGGCTCGGCGATGCCGCGCTCGATGATCAAGGCTTTCGACGACATGGGCGTCGAGGTACGACACGCATGGGGCATGACGGAAATGTCGCCGGTCGGCACGGTCGGCGGACTGCAGGGCCAGTTCAGCCATCTCGAGGGAGACGCCAAGCTCGACGTGCTGCAGACGCAGGGTTACGCGCCATTCATGGTCGAAATGAAAATCACCGACGACGATGGCAACGAGTTGCCTTGGGACGGCAAGACCTTCGGCAGGCTCAAGGTGCGAGGCCCCGCGATCTCCGGTGCCTATTACCGCGTTGAGGACGACATCCTCGACGAGCAGGGCTTCTTCGACACCGGTGACGTCGCCACCATCGACGAGTACGGCTACGTGCGGATCACGGATCGATCGAAGGACGTGATCAAGTCGGGCGGCGAATGGATTTCGTCGATCAATCTGGAAAATGTCGCGATTGGCCATCCCAAGGTGGCGGAAGCCGCCGTGATCGGCGTGTACCATCCGAAGTGGGGCGAACGGCCGCTCCTGATTCTCCAGGTCAAGGAGGGCGAGAGCGCTACGCGGGAGGAGATTCTCGGTTTCATGGATGGCAAGATCTGCAAGTGGTGGATGCCTGACGACGTTGCATTTGTCGACAGCATCCCCCACACCGCCACCGGAAAGATCCTAAAGCGGGCACTGCGCGAGCAGTTCAAGGATTATAGCCTGCCGACTGCGGCGGCGTGAGTCACAGTCATTAAGCGCATGGCAACGCCCGGACCAATGGCCCGGGCATTTTCCTTGCTTTGCAAGCTCTGCCGCTTCAGGCGGGGATCGCGCCGAACCGACCGCTCTGGAAGTCGGCCATGGCCTGCCGGATTTCGTCCGCCGTATTCATAACGAACGGCCCGTGCATCACCACCCGCTCGTCGATCGGCGCGCCGGAAAGGATCAACACCGAAGCTTCACCATTAGCCTCGAGGGTCACCTCGCCGCCGCTGCGGTCGAGCAGCGCGAACTGCGCTTCGCGCGCGATCTCGCCGCCGTTCACCAGCACAGTACCCTTGAGTACCACCACCGCGACGGTGTAGCCGTCACGCGGGTTGAGCGCCGCAGCGCCGTTGCGGTTGAGCTTCACGTCGTAGATGTCGATCGGCGTGAAGGTCTTCGCCGGCCCTTTGCGGCCGTCGAACTCACCCGCAATCACCCGCAGCTTGCCGGCGCCGTCCGGCAGATCAACCACCGGTATGTCCGCGTTGAGCAGGGTCTGATAGCCGGGATCGACGTTCTTCGCCTTGGCGGGCAGATTGACCCATAGCTGCACCATTTCCAGCGTTCCGCCTTTCCTGGTGAAAGCGCGCGAGTGGAATTCCTCGTGCAGAATGCCCGAGGCGGCCGTCATCCACTGCACGTCGCCCGGCCCGATCAGACCACCGTTGCCGGTGGAATCGCGGTGCTCGACCTCACCCTGATAGACGATGGTGACAGTCTCGAAGCCACGATGCGGATGGACGCCGACGCCGCGCGGCTGCTCCGCCGGGGTGAAGTCCGCCGGGCCGGCGTAGTCCAACAGCAGGAACGGGCTGACATGGTCGCCGTGGCTGGCGTGCGAGAACAACGAGCGGACCGGAAAGCCGTCACCCACCCAATGCTGGCGAGGCCCGCTGAAAACACCGAGAACCTTTCGCATAATGAACCTCCATGGTGTGGCCTGGATCGGCCACCTGTTGCAATGGAGGATATGGACGAGACAAATATCCCAGTAGGTGGCAATATCATGCCTCACTGTCCTATAATTGAGACAATGATGCAGGATCTCAACGATCTCTATTTCTTCGTTCAGGTGGTCGACCACGGTGGGTTCGCCGCCGCCGCCCGGGCACTGGGGATGCCGCGTTCGCGCCTCAGCCGCCGCATCGCACTCTTGGAGGACCGACTCGGGGTGCGGCTGATCCAGCGCTCCACCCGCCGCTTCAGCGTCACCGAGATCGGACATGACTATTACCGCCACTGCGTCGCCATGCTGGTGGAAGCCGATGCGGCGCAAGAACTGATCGAGCGTTCCCGCACCAAGCCGCAAGGGATCGTGCGGGTGAGTTGCCCACCACCCCTGCTTTACTTCCAGGTCGGCGAGATGGTCGCCCGCTTCATGGCCGAGTGCCCGGACGTCGAGGTGCATCTGGAGAGCACGCCAAGACGGGTCGACGTGATCGCCGAGGGCGTCGACATCGCACTGCGCGTGCGTTTTCCACCGCTTGAGGACAACGATCTGGTGATGCGGGTGCTGGCCGAAAGCACGCAGCGGCTGGTGGCGAGCCCGGCGCTGCTGAAGGGGCTGATCCGCCCGCCGGTTCCAGCCGATCTCGCCACGCTTCCCAGTATCGGCTGGGGGCCGCCGCATCAGCGCCATGAGTGGTGCCTCGACGGTCCCAATGAGGCCACCGCGCTGATCCCCTATGCGCCGCGGCTCATTACCGAGGACATGGTGGCGCTGCGCTTCGCGGCCCTGCGTGGCATCGGCGTCGGCCAGTTTCCGACCATGGTGGTGAAGGCCGATCTCGACTCGGGCGCGCTGGTCGACGTGTTGCCGCAATGGCGACCGCGCGCGGGCATCGTCCACGCCGTGTTCTCGTCGCGGCGCGGGTTGCTACCCTCGGTGCGAATGCTGCTGGATTTTCTGGCGGCGGAGTTCGCCGCTTTGACGGAAACGAACAGCGGCGTTTCGCCAAAAAAGCAAATAAGGTAGGTAATCCGCGCAACCGTCCCGCCGCAACCGGACACCTCGATGGCCCGCAGATTCCGCGCTGCTTATCAATCCGAACCGTTCTCCGCGCTGGCGACCTGGGCGCGGCGGCTCGCGGTTTTCTCGGCGGTCGCGACGCTGGTATCTGTCTTGGTGGTCCGGTTCGGCTTCCTCGAGATGAAGCCCGCGCTGGCGACCCTCTTAGGCGCACTCGCCTGTGCCGGACTGTCCATCCTGGTGGCATTCGCGGGCCTCGTGGCACTCTGGCGGGACGGCTCGCGCGGCATAGGCCGTATCCTGACGGCACTGCTGCTGAACGTGCTGATCCTCGCCTATCCCGCTTATCTCGCTATCCAGTATCGCAAGCTGCCGCTGATCCACGATATTACCACCGATCCGATCAACCCGCCGCAATACGGTGAACTGGCGCGATTGCGTGGCACTGACGGCGCCAATACCGCAGTCTATGCTGGTCTTTATTCGGCGGAGCAGCAGCGCACCGCCTATCCCGAGATCGAGCCGATCGATCTGGATGTCTCGGCCCAACATGCGTTCGACATTGTGCGGCGGCTCGTCGTCCGGCACAAATGGCTCATCATCGAGGACCGAGCGCCGCAGCCGCCGCGGCAGCCCGGCCATATCGAAGCCGTGGCGAAAACGCCGGTCATGGGTTTCCGGGAGGATATCGCGATCCGCATCGCGCCAGACGGCGACGGGTCGCGCGTCGATATTCGCTCGTCATCACGTTATTTCGAACACGACTTCGGCAGCAACGCCGCGCGTGTCAGCAGCCTGATCGATGACATCAACGCCGCCGCCGAAAACAACGTCGAGAAGCCGGTGAAGACCCAGCGGGCGCCGGTCAAGCCTTCCGCCAAAGGCGCGGTCAAGCGATAGGGGGCTCACGCTCGAGCGGGATGAGGAAAAGTCTGTAACGATTTTCTGCTCGTATCCCGCTCTCAAATATTGGAACCGTCACGATCGTGGTTTTGGATCAATTCGATCCAAAATCATCGTGATCTAGCCGGTAGCGGCCGCCGATGACGGGATCGCCATCCGTGAGCACGAGGCCGCGCGCCACCAGATCTTCCAGATGCGCCAGCACCGAATAGCCGGCGGCGGCGGACAGCCGCGGATCGAGGCCGATATAGATGGCGCGGACCAGGGTTTGGATGTCGGCCTCGCCTTTTGCGAGCCGATGCAGAATCGAAGCCTCGCGCGCCTGCCGATGCCGGATGAGAAAGCGCACGAACCTCGTCGCGTCAGGTATCTGCGGACCGTGGCCGGAGAAATAGAGCTGCTCCGCGCGCTGGGCGAGCTTGTGGAGCGAATTCATGTAGTCGACCATCGAGCCGTCGGGCGGCGACACAATCGTCGTCGACCACCCCATGACGTGATCGCCGACGAAGTTGACCCCACGCTCCGGCCAGGCAAACGCCATATGGTTTGCCGTATGCCCCGGAGTTGCAACCGACTCGAGCCGCCAGCCTTCGCCCTCGATCATGTCGCCATCGCGGACTTCGATGTCCGGCCTGAAATCGCGATCGGCTCCCGACTCCGTCGACATCGTCTCGCTGTCGTAATAGGGCCGCGAGGCGCGATGCGGCCCCTCGGCATAAACAGGCGCGCCAGTGGCGGCTTTGATGCGCGCGGTATTCGATGAATGATCCTTGTGGGTGTGGGTAACGAAGATGTGCGTCACGGTCTCGCCTCTCACCGCATCGAGCAGCGCCTTCGCATGGGCTTCGCTGTCGGGTCCCGGATCGATGATCGCGACCTTGCCGCGGCCGACGATGTAGCTCACCGTGCCCGTGAAGGTGAAGGGGCTCGGATTGTCACACAACACGCGCCTGACGCCGGGCACGACCTCCTCGGTGACACTCGGCTTCAGCAGAAAGTTACGGTTGAACGGGATATCGTCGTTGTCGGACATGAGCTTACCTGATCCAGCCCGTCATTGCCGGACTTGATCCGGCAATCCATCCATCTCCAAAGATGGATGCCCGGGTCACCTGCGCGAAGACGCGCTTCGCGCTTCTACCCGGGCATGACGAATTGGAGGACTGCAACACGGCTCTAGGAAAACGCCTGGATGCCGGTGATGGCGCGGCCGAGGATCAGCGCATGGACGTCGTGGGTGCCTTCGTAGGTGTTGACGGTCTCAAGGTTGGCGGCGTGGCGCATCACATGATATTCGATCTGGATGCCGTTGCCGCCGTGCATGTCGCGCGCCATCCGCGCGATATCGAGCGCCTTGCCGCAATTGTTGCGTTTGACGATGGAGAGCATCTCCGGCGCCATCTTGCCCTCGTCCATCAGCCGGCCGACACGCAGGCTGCCCTGGAGCCCGAGCGCGATATCGGTCTGCATGTCGGCGAGTTTCTTCTGCACCAATTGCGTCGCCGCTAGCGGGCGACCGAACTGCTTTCGCTCGAGCACGTATTTCCGCGCACGATGCATACAGTCTTCTGCCGCGCCCATCACACCCCATGAGATGCCGTAGCGCGCGCGGTTCAGGCAACCGAACGGACCTTTCAGTCCGGACACGTTCGGCAGCAGGTTCTCTTCCGGCACCACCACGCCATCCATTACGATCTCGCCGGTGACCGACGCACGCAAGCTGAGCTTGCCGCCGATCTTGGGGGCGGACAGGCCCTTCATGCCCTTTTCGAGCACGAAGCCGCGGATCTGGTTATCATGCGCCGACGACCTGGCCCACACGACGAACAGATCCGCGATCGGCGCGTTGGAAATCCACGTCTTCGAGCCGGTCAGCCGGTAGCCGTCCGACACCTTCTCGGCGCGGGTTTTCATGTCGCCGGGATCGGAACCTGCATCCGGCTCGGTCAGGCCGAAACAGCCGACCCATTCGCCCGTCGCGAGCCTGGGCAGGTATTTCTTGCGCTGGTTCTCATCGCCGTAGGCATAGATCGGATACATCACCAACGATGACTGTACCGAATTCATCGAGCGGTAGCCCGAGTCCACACGCTCGATCTCCCGCGCGACGAGACCATAGGCGACGTAGCTGGCATTGGCGCAGCCGTACTCTTCCGGCAGGGTGATGCCGTTCAAGCCTAGCTCGCCCATCTCATTGAAGATCTCGCGGTCAGTCTTCTCTTCCAGATAGGCCTTGACGATGCGCGGCTGCAGCTTGTCCTGCGCATAGGCGCGCGCGGTATCGCGGATCATGCGTTCGTCTTCGGTCAACTGGTCGTCCAGCATGAACGGATCGTCCCACTGGAAACTGACCGGCACGGGTTTGTCCTTGCTCTGCGGACGAACACTCATGACAATCCTTTCACATGGTCACGCCAAAACCGGATCGACGACTAGTATATAGATAATTCGGCGACAGAACCATTGTCATTGCGGAATGTGCGCGCTCGGTCTCCGGTCCGGCGGCAACTGTTCCCGTCCAAGCCTCAAGCGACCCCGGATTCGTTTTGCGCATGGTACCACGCATCTGCTTTCACACCCGGAATGACAACAACCGTCAGCTTTCAAGATACTCGTTCGAAACGATCTCGATGCCGAAACCGGAGAGCCCCTTGTACTCGTATGCCGATGACGTCAGATGCCGGATCGACGTCACGCCGAGATCGCGCAGGATCTGCGCGCCGACGCCAACCTCGCGCCACTGCCTGTTGCGATCGGCTTCCGCCGACTTGTCTTCGGGGAACGGCGCTACCGGCACCCCCGCAGCACCGTCTCGCAGATAAACAAGCACACCACTGCCGGCCTTCCTGAAGTGCTCGAGCACGACCTCCATGCGCCGCGGCCCGGCGAAGATATCGCGCACGATATTGGGCTTGTGGAAACGGGTCAGGACATTCTTGCCATCGCCGGTGCCGTTATAGACGAACGCGACGTGGGCAATGGAATCGAACGGCGAACGGTAGGCGTAGCCCTGCAGCGGCCCGATCGGGCTGTCGACCGTGAATTCCGAGACCCGCTCAATCAGCTTCTCTCGCGCCTGACGATGCGCGATGATATCGGCGATGGTCACATGCTTGATCCCGTGCGCGGCAACGAACCGCGCCACCTGCTCGCCTTTCATCACCGTGCCGTCGTCGTTCATCAACTCGCTGATGACACCAACGAGCGGCAGGCCAGCCAGCTTGCAGAGATCGACGGCCGCCTCGGTATGGCCCGCGCGCAGCAGGACGCCGCCGTTGCGCGCGATCAGCGGGAAGATGTGACCGGGCCGGGCAAAATCGCTGGCCCCGACGTTAGGATTGGCGAGCGCCCGGCAACAGGAGGCCCGCTCTTCGGCCGAAATGCCGGTGCCACCACCGGGCTTGTAATCGATCGAGACGGTGAAGGCCGTGGTATGATTGGACTCGTTATGCGCGACCATCGGATCGAGCCGCAGCCGGAGCGCGTCCTCCGTCGTGATCGGTGCGCAAACGATGCCGGACGTATGCCGTATGATGAACGCCATCTTCTCCGCGGTGCAGAGCGAGCCTGCGACAATCAGATCGCCCTCGCCCTCGCGGTCGTCATCATCAGTGACGACGATGATTTCGCCGTTGGCGAAAGCCTGGAGGACTTCCGGAATTGGATGGGGCATGACACGCGCTTTCCCGTTTGAAGGACCGTATGACCTAGTAGTCCGATTCTAACATTTGCATCCCGTTGCAGGAGACGTTCTTGCAAATGTTAGAATCAAAGGACCACTAGCAAATATAGGTTTCTAGTGGAGTTTCAGATTTGACATTCGCTTCTCGCGCTTGCTGCAAACCGGGTAGCGAATGTCAAATCCACTCCACTAGAGCATTTTTCGGCCAACTGGAATCCGGTTAGCGTGAAGAAAATGCTCTTGATCAATAACTTGCGCGTATTCTGCGCGGGCGGGCGGCAGCGCAACCAACCGAGCCGGAACGCGGGCCCTACGATCACGCGCCAAATATATGATCCACACAGCGAATTGGCAGCGGGATCGGCTTATGGCAACACCTCCCGGCGCTCGCTCAGAAGCGCATCAGACTCGGCGCGTTTGTCGGCCAAGAGTCCGTTGTCGGCGGCCTCGATCGCCGCAAACAGCTCGTGCGCGTCGGTCAGCCGCGTCACCGTCACGTAGTCCGCGCCGGCGGCATATTGATCCTCGACATCCGACAGCAAGTCCGCCGTCGAGATAATTTTTGCGGTCGGGTTGAGAGAGCGGACGTGGCGGACGAGCTTTACGTTGTTGGCGCCCTTGAGCAGGGAATCCGGCACGCTCAGAATGATGATCTCGGCGCTGCCGACCCCGGCATGCAGCAGCGTATCCACGTTGCTGATGTCACCATAAGTGACGTGCAAGCCGCGGGCGGAAAGGGTGCTGAACACCAACGGGTTGAAGTCGACCACTCCGATCTGGTCCAGCATCGACTCATCCCGGCGTTCGATCTCGCTCAACAGCGCGCTGGCGGCGCGGAAGAATCCAAGGATGACGATACGTCGCGGTTCGCCATGGCCTCCATGTCCGCCCTCGCCGGCTTCGGTGCGGTCGAGGTCGCGGAGGCCGAGTCGTTTCAGGAACCCGATGCCCCGGCGCGAGAGCGGATCGCTGCGCCCGATCGCGAACGTGCTCAGCACCGCCAGCACCACGAACGCGAACGACGCGGCGCTCGCGGTCTGCGTGTTGATATGCCCCGCAACCAGGCCGGTCTGGATCACGACCAGCGAAAACTCGCTAATTTGTGCCAGATTGATCGCCGGCAGCAGGCTGGCGCGCAATCCCTGCTTCATCAGATACAGCGGCACGAAAGTCGTGACAACGCGACTCACCACGGTGAAGGCCGCGATCATCAGCGCGAGGGCGATCACCGAGCCGTTCGGGATCGGAATGGTCATGCCGAGCGCGACGAAAAACAGCGTGATGAAGAAATCACGCAGCGTCGTCACCTTGGCGGTGACATCGAGCGCGTAAGGGAAGGTCGAGAGCGACACACCGGCCACCAGCGAGCCCATTTCGCGTGACAGATGCAACCGCTCGGCGGTCTCGCCGATCAGAAAACACCATGCCAGCGCGCCGAGCAGCACCAGTTCCGGGCGACGCGCGATCTGGTGAAACAGATAAGGCAGCACATAGCGGCTAAGGATCAGCGCCGTCGCCACCAGCGCGCCGACCCGCGCGATCGAGAGCAGGATGATGGAAATCTGAAGATTGTCGAGGCTGGGCTGTATCGCCAGGAACAGGATCGCGAAGACATCCTGCAGCACCAGCACGCCGAGCGTGATGCGGCCCGGCAGGGTATCGAGCTCGCGCTTCTCGTAAAGAACCTTGACGATGATGACCGTGCTCGACAGCGCGCAGGCGACGCAGAGATAGAGCGCATCGAAACCGCCCTGGCCCATGCCAAGCCCGATTGCCATAAAGAACAGCACGCCGAGGATGCAGCCGCCGAGGAGCTGGCCGCCGGCGGCGATCAGGATCACCGGCCCGGCGCGCACGATCTTCTTCAGGTCGATTTCCAGGCCGATCATGAAAAGCATGAAGATCAGGCCGAGTTCGGAGATCGTCTGGATCGATTCCTGCGATTTGACCCATCCCATCCCGAACGGGCCGATGAAGAGCCCGGCCAGCAGATAGGCCAGAATCAGCGGTTGCCGGGAAAAATGAGCGGCCAGCCCGAGGCCCCAGGCGAACAGGATGGAAAGCGTGATATCGCCAATAAGTTCGTGCATGCCCCTCAGCCGGTCGGCAGAATTTCCGGATGTCCAAGCTAAGATACGCGGTTACCGGTAAAATGGGCAATGTGTTACAGGCCTGCGCGATACCGGGTTCGTCCGTCAATCGGACCAGCACAGCGAAAACGAGCCGACCGGCTTTCAGCCTACCGATTCGTCGGCGGCAACAACGATCCCGACGGCATCCCGCTCGATGATATGATCGTCCCTCTTGCCCGAGTGCGGCGATGATGCGAGATCGTGGTGGACAGGCCGCTGCCGGTGAGACGAAAGCCGACGTCAAGTTGGTCAAGAAGTAGCCGCGGCACAGGAGTTTTTAATGACAGAGAACAATTTTGAGCTTGAAACTCAAAGTTCTGCAATCGCAGCGTTTACGCTGGCTCAGTTCGCGTTTTGGGCGCTCATCGAGAGCGGCGTTATCTCGACTGAAAAAGCCTCAGACATGCTGACACAAGGAATAGCAGCCCATTCCAAGGGAGATTTGGCAAATCAGCAGGCCGGGCAAATGCTGCAAACCATTCTTGATATGGTGCAGCGTGACCAAAGGCCTCCCGCGAATTGAGGCCACCGGAAACTCCTGAAACAGGATCAAGCTGATGCAGGTGCTTCCCGGCAAACAGACGCCGTACCGGACAGCGATCAAGGAATACCTGCCGTTTGCCGGGCTTCGTCCCGAGGTCATCCGGTCGGCCAAATCTCTCGAAGTACGGGCCGTCGCGGACTCCACATACGGCGTCCGACAGGTCATAATTCCAGCGAAAACCGGGAGTCCGACGAAGTGACGATCGCTGACTGGCTCAAACACCGCTTCACGAAGTCTTCGGAAAGGTCCGAACCGATCTTGCATGACTTCCCCCGCCTTGCAAAGGATCAGGGATTGCCGCTCGACTATGACAGGGGCGAGAAACTGGCAAAGCTGATAGGCGAGCCAATTCCGGGCGTATTTCGCGAGGTCTATATCCAAGCCGTCAACCGGATGGTCTATCGCATTCATAACGGCGAAGAATGGGTTCGCGTCAATGATCCGTCCGCCGATAAAGTCTGGAATTCGATGGACGTTGAGCCTGAACGTCGAGAGGCGATGCGAGAACTATACGCTGCCCCCGACAAGGAAGCTGACTTGCTCAAGATGATGAACCGCCCCGGAAGCTTCGAAGAGATCGCCAAGCGATTGGGGCTGACGGAAGACAAATAAAGAAGTGGCGGGAGGCTTGCGGTGGTGATCGGTGTTCCGGTGTTTCCGGACGATCCGTTGTCAGGTTAAAGGTGGTAGCGAGAGAGGGACGCGCTACCAGGTCCACATCGCAAGCGGAATCCTGAGTTTTTCCAGAGCCTTGGCCGGATTGGGGTAGCGGATTAGTCGGTGTTATATCTCGCCCGGATATCTCACCGTGCCCGCGCCCCGGAAATGGTCTGCCCCCTGAAAAGTGGTCCTCCCTGAGTTAGGCTATTAGCCGTAGAGAGGACATTGGAATGCCCCAGAAGAAGCACAAGCCGGAAGAGATCGTCGCTAAGCTGCGCCAGGTCGATGTTTTGCTTTCACAAGGCAGATCGGTTGGCGAAGCGGTTCGTTCGATCGGCGTGACGCAGTTCACGTATTACCGGTGGCGCAAGGAGTTTGGTGGCTTGAAGGGCGACCAGGTGAAGCGGCTGAAGGAGCTGGAGACCGAGAACACCCGGCTCCGTCGAGCGGTGTCGGATCTGACGCTGGACAAGCTGATCTTGGCGGAGGCCGCAAAGGGAAACTTCTTCTCTATTCGGGGCGCATGATGCAAGCTCCTTTTTGCACGTCCACGATGTCAGAGATCATCCTGCGAGGCTCTTGCTTCTCTCCGAGGTCAGCATTTTGCAGCCTCATGATGGGATCAGAGGGAACGGGCGGAGCCATCTAAGCCGCGCGGTCGTAAGTGCGCCGCACGAGTTTCCTCGGTCTCACCCAATCCCGTCGTCCTCGCGGGACGCCTCCTCCAGCATGGAGGAAGTTGAATCGGTTGTCGTTTTCCTCTGTGATTAGGTTGTAGCTGCGCTCCAGCGGAAGTCGGTATCATCCCTCCACATCCGGTGAAGTATGACCGCGAGCTTGCGTGCAACTGCGACCATCGCCTTTTGCATTCCGCGCCGGCGCGCCACTGCAATGCCCCAGGCCTTGAGCGGGTTCCAGCGACCTGGGCCAGTTAATACGACGAGAGCTGCTTCATAAAGGCTGGATCGAAGCATCACATCCCCAGATCGGGAGATGCGACCCGTCCTGGAGATCTCGCCGGACTGATAAATGCGCGGCGTAAGTCCGTAGTGAGCACCCACGCACTTGGATCTTGAGAATCGCGCGGGATTGTCGACGCACGTTCGGAACGTGAGAGCGACGATCGGTCCGACCCCTGGCGCGGACATCAGGCGGCGACAGACCGGATCGACCTGCACCAGATCAAGCAGCATGCGGTGAAGTTTAGCAAACTGAGCTCGTAGAGCTGCTCGTGCCTCTAACAACGAAGCGGCGATGGCAGCAACGAACGAATGATCTGCAACGAGCTCACGGATACGGTCCTCAAATTTGATTTTGCCAACCACACCCACCTTGAGTCCGAAATTACGCAGCGAGCCCCGCAGGTCATTCTCGATGTCATAAATCTTCCGCTGCAGTAATTTGCGAGAGGTCAGCAGAAGTCTTCGATGTTGGCTGGCGGGAGTTTTGACGTGGACTGCCTTGAACAGCCCGACCCGCATCATCTGGGCGATCCCGCGGGCGTCGTTCCGGTCGGTTTTGTTGATGCGTGCCGAGAGCGCTGCATGCATATGCCGGGTCTCGACACAGATCGCCGCAAGGCCAACGTCGACGAGACCGGCATAGATCCACTGGGATAATGGTCCTGCTTCCAATCCGATCCGCTCGAAAGGCTGACCGAACTCGTGCAAGCGACCGGCTATTGCCTCTGGTGCACTATCAACCATCGTCTCGAGAAGGACTCGCCCGTTCGCGTCCAGGACGCAAATAGCGGTCGTCTTCACGGAGATATCGAGGCCAGCAAACAGTGACATGACGGGCTCCTTCGATGTTGAATATCTGGAGCTTCAATCTCGCCTCGCAACGGACGCCTTGGCGAGGGAAACCCCCGAATACCCCATCTGAGCCCCTCCCGCCGTCGCCGCTGCGTCGACCACGTCATGGTGAAGTTCTCCGTCTCGGAGCGCTTTGCCTGCAAGGTTCTCGGCCAGCATCGCTCGACCCAGCGCAAGAAGCCGCAAAGCCGACCGGATGAAGAGGCATTGACGACCGACATCATCCGTCTGGCCTCACGCTACGGCCGCTATGGATATCGCAGGATCACGGCGATGCTGCGGTCCGAGGGTTGGACGGTGAATGCCAAGCGTGTCGAGCGTATCTGGCGGCGGGAGGGGCTGAAGGTTCCCCAAAAGCAACCGAAGAAAGGCCGGCTCTGGCTGAACGACGGATCGTGCGTCCGGCTTCGGCCCGAGCATTCTAACCATGTTTGGTCCTATGACTTCGTCGAGGGCCGGACCCACAATGGCAGGAAGTTCCGCATGCTCAACATCATCGACGAGTTCACCCGAGAATGTCTGGCGATCCGGATTGATCGCAAGCTCAACTCGACCAACGTCATCGACGTCTTGTCGGACCTGTTCATCCTACGCGGCGTGCCCGGCCACGTTCGCTCTGATAACGGGCCGGAGTTCATCGCTAAGGCAGTGCGGGATTGGATTGCAGCTGTCGGCGCGAAGACCGCGTTCATCGAGCCCGGAAGCCCTTGGGAGAACGGCTACTGCGAGAGCTTCAACTCAAAGCTTCGCGACGAACTGCTCAACAGCGAGATCTTCTACAGCCTCGCCGAGGCCAAGGTCATCATCGAGGCATGGCGACGCTACTACAACACCGAGCGACCACACTCATCGCTCGGATATAAACCGCCGGCGCCAGAGGCCATCGCCTGGCCTTCAAAGCCAGCCGGATCGCTTCCGCCGGCAGCGCAAGCAATGGCCGAAAAGCCCATCATGCATTAAGACTGAAAGTGGACCACCTCATAGGGGCAGGCCACGACTACACGGCACCGCACCATCACATTTCGTTTGTCCGCGCGGCTGGGCGGCGTTTGCGTCGCAACTACGTCTGGATTTTCGCCATCCAGGCAATCGCCTATTACGGCAAGATAGCCATCCATCCGACCTCTGCGGCGACCCTGGCCGAATATTCCGATCGCGCCGCCGTCGGACCGATTCCCGGCTGGATCGTTCTGATGACAGGCTTTGCCTACTATTTCGGCTGGCTGACGCTCGCGCTCGGCACGATGTGGCTCGACCAACGCCAGCACGACGCCAAGGGCGACAAGGTGGCGATGGGTTAAGCAGGAGATGGGGCGTCTGCCCAACCCCGCCATGGTCGGGTGATCGACTTGACGCCAAAGCGTCCACAAACGTGCTTGTCAGTGAGCGGCGCTGCGGGTGATCGCTGTGACAATCCAGGACGACGAATTGAGCTCATGGGATGCGAGGTTGCCGGCAACCACGATCAGCGTTGCAGCGAGCACCAGTCGTAACGCCGTTTCCGGTACGCGGTGCGCACAATAGCTGCCAAGTAAAATGCCGGGCATGGAGCCCATCAGCAGCACGCCCATGAGGTGCCAGTCGATCGCGCCCGTCGCCCAGTGTCCGATGCCCGCGACCAGCGTCAACGGCACCGCGTGCGCGATGTCGGAGGCGACAATGCGCGCCATCGGCAGCAGCGGGTAAAGCAGCAGAAGCATGGTGACGCCCACCGCGCCGGCCCCGACCGAAGAAATCGAGACCAGCACGCCAAGCACAACGCCTACCAGCACGGTCACGCGGGCAGTGGTGCGGGGGTCGACCTGCTGCAAACGAGAGCGATAGCGCTGCATGATTGCGGTGCGGAAGATCAGCGACGCTGCGGTGAGCAGGAGCGCAAAACAGAGCACCAGGTTGACCAGGCTGCGCGAGGATTCGCCGCTCAGATCAAGCTGCCACAGAACAACGAGCGTCAGGATGCTTGCCGGGATGCTGCCGCCAGCAAGTCGGAACACAGCCGGCCAGTGGATGCTCCCCGCCCAGCCGTGCGCCACGCTGCCACCAGTCTTGGTGGCAGCGGCGTAGAGGAGATCGGTGCCGACCGCGGTCGGCGGATGGATGCCGAACAACAGGATCAGCAACGGAGTCATCAGTGAGCCACCGCCCATACCCGTCATGCCAACCAGAAGGCCGACGCCGAAGCCCGAAACCACATAGAGGGGATCGATCATGAGCATGTACACATTCTCAGCGAGGAGAGCGTGCGCTCTGGTCGGCTGAACGCTGCTTCAGGATACGGCTATCTCCCACTTGGACCCGCCCGGGTGGTCCAGTGTTCCTGCCATCCGTGCGGACACTATATCTCGACTTCGAGACCGACCTCTACGACCTGGGTGGGCGGAACCTCGAAATACGCGGCCGGGAGATTGGCGTTGAGGTGCATCAGGGCGAACAGGGATTTTCTTCGGACAGCCATGCCGGATGCCTCGCTGCTGAGGATCACCATCACCCGCCTGAAATAATACGTGATGTTCTCAGGATCGATGCCACAAGTTCAGGCTCGAGGCAGGCGAGCTTGAGCGCCTCCATCACGTTCGGGATTTCCATGAAGCCGAAATGGAGCAGGACGCGGGTGATGCCAGCACCGACCGGCACTAGGCGGATCGGGTGCTCAAGCTCGACGCGCGGCTCATCGGTGTTGATGGAGGCAAGTAGTAGTACGCGCTCATGTAGGACGCGATTATGCCGCAGATGATGCGTCAGGCCGAGCGGGATGCCCGTGCTTGCGGCTGTCGATGTCGGTTTGCCACTGTTCATCGAACGTCTTCGGTACCTTCTGGCACTTCGCATTCAGGCCCAGAAGCGGAATCGCTCTTGCCGTCATCAACCCCCTGACGCCCCACACGCATAGTGCTCAACGTCCCCTTCTTAGATGACGAGCGGCTCTCATGATCGGCAAAAAAGGGACGGAATTGGCCGAGGTCTGCAGGCAGGGCGTCGACACCGGACTCGCCGCGCTGGGGTATGCCAGGGTGACGACGATATTGGGTGTCGTGCAAGGCATCAGCGAACTACTGCCGATCTCCTCGGCCGCGCATACTCGACGAGCGGCCTTCGCACGCGGCGCCCGTCGCCCGCTTCCGCAACGAACTTGAGGATTATATGGCGGAAGATCAGGCGCATGAGACGCTGAAAACAATCGTCTCGTGGGCACGCTACGCGGAGCTATTCGCCTACGACGAACAATCGGAACTATTCAGCCTTGAAAATCCGCATTGAGTGCGTCTTAGTCGCATTTCGAAGACCGGATGCGAAATTGCTATAACCGCAAATAGCGACAATCAAGACAACCCCGCCAGAGCCTAAGTTGATTTGGGGAGTGCCCTAATTTGTCTGACCACGCCGCAACCAAACCCACGTTGAAGAATTATGACGGCTTAAAACGTGGGGAGCGCGACATGAGAAAGAGCCATGGACGAGCGGCGCGCCAGCTTGAGCTCCAGCGACGAATACATCTGTCTTTGTTTCACAGAAAGTTGAGAACGTTGCCTATTCAGGCTGAGGTATTCGAGTGACGTCGGCTATTTCATTGCTTGGGGTCTTAATCGTGCGTCATGCCAATGTTGCATTTCTGATAGCGATGTTTTTCGTTTATCAAGCCGCCGCCCAAACAACTTCGGTTGACAACAAGTCATCGGAATCAAAACATACCTCGGCAGAAGTACCTGCGCCGTCAAGCACAGATATGTCTCCAGTCGCTGTAGGCGATCACTGGACGTATGAGATACGGGACAATGTAACTGGCAATTTAAAGGGGCAATACACCCAAACTGTTACGGATACGAGCAGCACTGATGTGAGCGTGTCAGTCCTTGCGCTTGGCGCATCATTGCCAAGCTACATTGTTTTCGATCACCTTTGGAATCTGAAGACTACCCCTCTTGTCAAATTCGTACCCAACGACGGTACGGGAGTTAAGGAAGCAATGAAGGTCGGTGACACGTGGAGCGTTAGAACTTCTGACATTCGCGCCTCAAGGACAGCCTGGAAGCGAACCGAGAAATCCAAAGTAATTGGAGAAGAGCCAGTATCAACTCAGGCTGGTACTTTTAACGCGATCAAATATGAAACCACAATTGATATTCGTGGTGCAATCGACCCAACAAAAAAGGGAAGTACAGTTCTAACTACCTGGTTCTCCCCCTCTGTAAATCACTGGGTGAAACGTGCAGAAAAAACTGTAACGGATAAACACGTTGTAAATAACACTACAATCGAATTGGTCGACTACGGCCGGCAATAAAGCGCGCTGTTGAATCTCGTAACGACTGGAATACTAATGCGATTAGTCGTCGTCGTCGTCGTCGTTCCTCTTCTTTTTCTGTCGGGCGTGTCGTTTGCGGAGGATGCAAGTCCACCAGCTACGCCGTCCGCTAACAATGGTGTCGTTCAGTCTAGCAGCACGGATCCCGGCATCGACATGTCACAGGTCGCTGTTGGAGATCATTGGAGCTATGATGTGATCGACGACATCACGGGCAAAGTGAAGCAGCGCGTAACCTCACTCGTCACTGACGTCTCCGAAAAGGAGATTGCTACACGCGCTGAGACTGAAGGGTCCTCTCGTTATGGAGAGTTCATTTACGACAAGTCTTGGAACATCATAAAAAGGGGCGATCAAAGATTCTCGCCGAACGATGGCGGAGGCATTCAAGACCCTCTGGAAGTGAACAAGACTTGGTCGATCCGGGCGGATCGCATCGATTCAAAAGGCCATATCTGGAGAAAAACCGGAACATCCCGCGCATCGGAGAAAGAGACCATAACGACCAAAGCGGGCCGATTCGACGCCTTTGTGATTGAGACTAAATTCACAGCTCGAAATAGCGTCGACCCGACTCGAAAAGCTGCGGGTTCAGTCAAAATGTGGTACAGCCCGCGGTTGGATCATTGGGTTAAACGCACAACTGCGCTTAGTGAGAATGGACATACTGTTCAAAAAGAGACCGTCGAATTGACAGGTTTCGGTCGAAGGAAGCCCTAGAGTTTGCTTCTGCATGTTTGGTCGGTTTGTTCCTAGCGATGCTCACTTCCGCTGCGACGGTTTGTGCGCTCTTAAGCTAGATGCCGTAATCGGCCGGCCTTCGCAAACATAGCCAGGTTGGGTGGCTGTCCCTCAGAATGATGGTATTGAGCCGCGCCCCCGGCTGAGTGTTCGCCCTTCTTCGTCATCGTGGTGTCATCGATCACCAGCACTTCATCATCACCGCCGGAGGCTGAATTGCTGATTCATGCCTAGCCTCCTTCGATCAGGGCGATTTGGCGACCTTGCTAGACGTCAAACAGCAGACTGTAAGCCGCTGGGAAGCTGGCACGTCGCGTCCGCGAGAGAAACAGCTGCCGCTCATAGCGAGTAAACTCTCTGCGAACCTCGACGATCTTCGGGCTGCGGCGGGCTTCACCGATGAGACGGTTGTCGCCAGCTTCGATCAGCCGTTTCCCATAGGTAAGCGCTCAACCGCTGCCCCATTGATGTGGGCTTGACGTTTTGCGGAATCTCCAGGGCATGAGGTCTTCGATTTTGCTTTGAGGATGGCCGGCGATGATTGCCTCGTAAGCGCTCAGTTGATCCCCTTGTATCGGGTTAGCATCGAACATGCGAAGAATCCTCCGGTTGTGACGGAGGTTTTGGATGGTGTTAGACTGTCAATCGGCGCCGAAGTTTGACCCCGTATCGGCGTCCAAATTTGCCCCCTTTGATCGACGAGATTTAGCGGTAGCGCTCGGTCCGTCGGAGCTGGCCGGGATTGCGGAGACGGACCGAGCGCGGGTTGTTTGATCATCGTCGCGGCTTTTGAAGCGCCAGCTGTCGTTGCCGGTTTCGACGATGTCGCAGTGGTGGGTCAGACGATCGAGCAGCGCGGTGGTCATCTTGGCGTCGCCGAACACGCTGGGCCATTCGCCGAAGGCGAGATTGGTGGTGACGACGATGGAAGTGCGCTCGTAGAGCCGGCTGACGAGATGGAACAGAAGTTGTCCGCCGGATTGGGCAAATGGCAGGTAGCCGAGTTCGTCGAGGACGATGAAGTCCATTCGGGTCAGATGCTCGGCGATACGACCCTGCCGTCCGTTGCGGGTCTCGATCTCGAGACGATTGACGAGGTCGACGACGTTGTAGAAGCGCCCGCGGGCACCGGATCGAATGCAGCTTCGGGCGATGGCGATAGCCAGATGGGTCTTGCCGGTGCCTGTACCGCCGACCAGAACGGCATTGCGTTGCTGGGCGATGAAGCCACCGCCGGCGAGATCATTGACCAGCGTCTGGTTGATAGGGGTGCCCTCGAACTGGAAGCCATCGAGATCCTTGGCGAGCGGCAGCTTGGCGATAGTGAGCTGGTATTTGATCGAACGCGCCTGCTTCTCGTTGATCTCGGCATTGAGCAGGTCGCCGACAATGCGTTGCGGTTCGTGCTGGCGCTTGACGGCGGTCGCCATGATCTCGTCGAAGGCGGCCTTCATGCCATAGAGCTTGAGTTCGCTCATGAGGTCGAAGAGTTGAGTGCGTTCCATCAGACCGGTCTCCTGAGGTTGTCGTAACGGGCACAGTCAGCGATCGGCGCATGGCGCAAGGTCAGCGCCGCCGGGGTGAGGATGTTGGCTGGTGGCGCCGGCTCACGCTGGCGGGCGAGGATGTTGAGAACGACATCGGCGGAATGGACACTGTGGGCGATCGCCTCGGCACAGGCGGCCTCGACTGCCGGCAGTCCGTCGGTCAGCACCGCGTTGAGGATGTCGACCATCTGCCGATTGCCATCGTCGGCACCGGCGAGCTTGCGCCGCACACGCTCGATCGCGGCCGGCAGCACCCAGTCCTTGAACGGGGCGCCGTTGCGCAACGCGCCGGGTTTGCGAGCCAGCACCGGCACATAATGCCAGGGATCGTAGGTCGTCTCGCCGCGGCCGAAGGAACGCGGATGCTCGGCGACGATGCGTCCGTCCTGGCGGATCACGATGCGGTCGGCATAAGCTTGCACTTCGACGGGCCGCCCGACGGCGTTGGCCGTAACCGAGTATTTGTTGTTGTCGAAGCGCACCAGGCAGGTCTTCGAGACGGATGCCGGCACGGCATGGAATCCATCGAACCGGCCGGCATAGGGAACGAGCTTCGGCCGCTCGGCTTCGAACACTTCCCAGATCGTCTGTTCGGTCAGTTCCGGATGACGGTGCACCTTGGCGTAGGCGATGCACTTATCCAGCAGCCAGGCGTTCAACTCGTCGAGGGTTTTGAACCGCAGCCGCGGCGTGAAGAAGCGCTCCCGGACCAGCCCAACCTGGTTCTCAACCTGGCCCTTCTCCCAGCCCGAGGCCGGCGTGCAGGCGACCGGATCGACCAGGTAATGGCTGCACATCTGCATGAAGCGGCGATTGTAGAGACGCCCTTTGCCGACGAAGATCGTCTCCACCGCGGTCTTCATATTGTCGTAGATGCCGCGGCCGCAGGTGCCCTTGAACAGAGCGAAGGCCCGGTCGTGGGCGTCGAACACCATCTCCTGCGTCTCGCGTGGATAGGCGCGAGCGAACAGCATCCGGCTGTGACAGAGCCGGACATGAGCGACCTTCACGATCACCGTCACGCCATGCAGCAGGACAACCTCATGGCTCCAGTCGAACTGGTAGGCTTCTCCCGGTGCAAAGCTCAGCGGGACATAGGCCGCCGCCGTCGATTGTCCGCGCTCCTGGCTCCACCGTCTGGCGTAACGTCGCACAGCATCGTAGCCGCCGTCATAGCCGCGCCCGCGAAGCTCTTCGAAGACCCGGATCAGCGTCAGCTGTTCGCGAGCGGACTTCGCCGCGTTCGACGCCAGCAATCCGTCGAGATCAGCGGCCCATCGCCCCAGCTTCGGCCGCGGCTGCACCGCACGTTCGTACTCGAATGAGGTCTCCCCAGACCGCAACACCTTGCGGACCGTGTTCCGCGACACCTTCAGGTCGCGTGCGATCTCCTTGATCGTCTTGCCCTTGATGAAGTGCTCGCGGCGTATCCGCGCAATCGTCTCCACGATCAGCATCCCCAACCACCTGCTTCGTTCCAAAGCAGGCAGCGCAACAGACCAACCTATCGGGGGTCAATTTTGGACGCCGATCCCCCGGCTCAGGGGGTCAATATTGCAGGCCGAATAACAGGCAATTCGCGGCGTGCACGCATAAACGCATCTTCCGAAGTGCTCCATGGACCGATCTCGACCCATTCCACTGTATCGAGAACAAGCCTTCGGAAGCGTGCCGACTGAACTGCCTCCAGCGTTTGCCCATAGCTCTTTAGGCGCTTGCGCGCGAACATATTGCTGAGGCTGACCAGCCCGGGCTCGTTGGGATACCGCTTGCGCAGCGGTCTGATCACTTCGACAAGGAGCGTATCCAGATTCCGCGCCGGGCCGAGTTCCTGCGTCAACCATTTTAGCTCGGACTTTATTGCGCTCGCTCGGTCGTCGCCCACCACAGGCGAAAAGAGTGAAATGGCGGCACGAAGGCGTCGCAAAGCGACGCGCATTTGGTGCAGCGCGTTGTGGTCCCGTTCCATCATTGCCGGTAAGTTGGTGACCAGATGGCGCAAGCACGCCCGGCCGACTAGTGTGAAGGCGCGACCAGACGTCATTCCCGGACTTAACTCCGGATCACGCGCTGTTTCGGCGCCAATCGCGGCCTTCTCGATCAGGTCATAACCGCGCTCAGACTTGCTTTTGAACTCGAGATGGGCCGGAATGATATCTAATATATTGCGCGCAATTTTGAAAAGGTCGGCGGGATTGCCGCGCTTCAGTTCAATCTCCGAAACTGAAAGCGAGGAGCCGGCAGCGAAAATCTTCCCCTGGTCAATCGCCATGACCACGTCGGCGCCATTTCTATTCAGATGATAGGCCGTGCGCTTAATTCGGATCTCAAAAACCGGCTGCAGTGCGTTATCCGGTTCGTTGACGAGAATGACGCCAAGGGCCGTATCCTTCACCAGGGTGAGATCTGGTCGATTACCCTCGATCACCTGCTCCCACTCGGCTCGCTCGAAGTAGCCGCCGCTAGTGTTAGCGGCCTTGACGGTTTGGATACGCATGTCGCCCTTGTGGCGCACCCGCAAGGTGAATCCGTGATCGCGCAGCAATCGACTATCGGAATCAAAATAGACTGATTTCAGCGTTTCACTGCTGGGACTTCGGAGCATGTCGACAAAACTTGGATGATTTTGGAGCGCAACGATATCCTCGGGTGAAACCCAAAGTTTCATTTCGATCTCGGTTGGCTCGCCGACCACTACCCGTCACCGATCAATAACTGATGTTGTGCTGGTCCAAGGCGCTCCGCCTAACGTCACAAATCTATCACGCAATAGTAACCTTGGGCACCAGCTTTCTTGCTGATGCTCCAGGCCCGCGAAATGAACTCACACAAAGCACGCAGATGCGTAAGGCAAAACAATTGAAAGCCCAGAGCTTCGCCGGTCATTTTGGATTTTGTGACAGTTTAATGACGCGCAAGGCCCGATACATTGCGGCGCGTTTCCTCGAGACGGCCACGGATCTCGCGAACCGACATTCGACGGGCGTACATCGAGATGATCTTCTCATCGAAATCCGGAAAGGCCTCGAAGAAAGATCTGATTGCTTCGGTCAAAATTGGCGAAAGCCGATTTTGTCGCGCGCGTCGCAATGACGAGGCTGTCGATTCCAACCTCATCCGTTTTAGCCGCCGTCAGGCGGCCTTTGAGGTCCACACGCCGAATTTGAGCAGCAAGTTCTCGATTTCCTCGGCCGGCCTTGCCGAACTGAACAGGAAGCCCTGAACTTCGTTGCATCCTTCCGCGCGCAGCCATTCGAGTTGTTCCGCAGTCTCGACGCCTTCCGCAGTCGTCGTGATATTAAGACTGCGCCCGAGCCCCGATATGGCGCGCACGATGGCCTCGCAATCGGGCCGCTCGGCCAGATCGCGCACGAACGAGCGATCGATCTTGATCTTGTCGAACGGGAAGCTCCGCAAATAGCTCAGGCTCGAATATCCCGTGCCGAAGTCGTCCATGGAAATGCGCACGCCCAGTTCGCGCAACTGATGAAGCGTCGCCAGATTGGCCGTAGTCTCCGCCAGGAAGACGCTTTCGGTAATTTCCAGCTCGAGCCGCAGCGGCGATAGGCCCGAATGCGCCAGCGCGGCGATCACCGCGGACACGAGGTTACGGCTGCGGAACTGAACCGGTGACAGATTGACCGCTACCTTGATGTCGGACGGCCATTTCACGGCGGCGGCACAGGCTTCGCGCAAAACCCACTCGCCGATCCCGACAATCAATCCGATGTCCTCGGCCACCGGAATGAACTCGGCCGGAGAGACCATACCCTTGGCCGGGTGCTGCCATCGCAACAGCGATTCGAAGCCCGTGATCCGATCTTGGGCGAGGTCGATCAGCGGCTGGTAATGCAGCTCGAATTCGCCGTTGGCCAGCGCTCGCCGGAGATCCAGCTCCATGTCGCGCCGCTTCTGCGCGAGCCGATCCATCTCCCTCTCGAAGAAGCGATGGATTCCACCGCCATCGGATTTCGCGCGATACAACGCCATGTCTGCGTTGCGCAGCAGCTCATCGCCGGCTGCGCCGTCGCCGGGCGACAGCGCAACGCCAATGCTGGCGCCGATCACCACCTCGATCCCGTCGATGTTGTAGGGCTTGCTGAGGGTCTCGATCAACCGCACGGCGCAGTCGCTCGCTTCGTTCGGCGACCCGACCCGTGTCAGCAGCACGGCGAATTCGTCGCCACCGAGCCGGGCGGCGAGATTGCCTCCGACGACCGCCTGGCGAAGACGCTCGGCAACTAGCGTCAACAGACGGTCGCCTGTGTAATGACCGAATGAGTCATTGACGTTCTTGAACATGTCAAGGTCGATGCAGAGCACTGCCGTCACCCCAGCCGAGGCCGGTGCCTGCTCCAGCGCCTGTCCCAGCCGGTCCTGAAAGGCAACGCGATTGGCCAGATTGGTGAGACCGTCATGGTGGGCCATGTGCGCCACCCTGGCTTCGGCTCGTTTGCGTTCGGTGATATCGACGCACGCCACCAGGAAACCATCGCGCCCTGCGAAGGGAACGCGCCGGCCGAAGGTCAGCACCTGGATTTCGCTTCCGTCCGCCTTCAGATGCCGCCAGTTGCGGTCGGACTGGTAGACGTCGGTAAGCTGCCGCACCGCCTGCATGTTCGCATCGCGCTCGTCGGGCGGCCAGATGTCCTCCAGCTTCATTCGCAGGAATTTCGCCCGGTCATAGCCATAGTGTTTCACGGCGGCGTCATTGACGCCGAGAAAGCTGGTGGTTTCAGCGTCGAACACCCACATCGGCACGGGATTGTTGTCGAACAACAGACGAAAGGACTCCTCGCGCTTTTTCAGTGCAGTCACGTCCGAGACGGTCACCGAGACCATATCTGCGAAGACCGTTACGCCCAGCTTCAGATCCCGTTCGCCGCTGCCGATCTCAATGGAGTCGCCGCAACCGTTGATGGCTGCCCTGATCAGCCGCCGCACCACATCCGGCACACATAGCGAATGACCGCCGGCGCTCAAGCGCTGCCATCGCAGTTCCCCGGGCCGGCATTGCAACAACCGCGATGCGCTGTCGTTAAGATGAACGATCTGGAAATCGCAGGGATCACCGGAGACATTGCGTATCGTCGCAAGCGACAGGATACCCTCGCTCGTCGAAGCGAAAATCGCGTCGAGAAGATTATAACGGGGATTGCGCTCGTTGACGTAGGCACCGATCAACTTTCCACCCCAGCGGGACGACGTCGGCAAGGCGAGTACATCGTAGGTTTGCACCAGGCCGTCCCGCACGCAATGCGCGACATCGAGATGCGGCCGGTTGTTGTGAAGCGCAGAGGTCACAGCCTGCTCGAGCGCGGTCGCGCAGTCCGGCGGCAATACAGCGAGCGGTGCATCCCATGCCGCCTCGCCCAGCCACTCCTGGACATAGCGTCCGGTACGCAACACCTCGAGGGATTTATCCGCGCCACGCAGCAGCGCAATGTTGTCCGCAAGCCGACCAAGACTTCCCAACATTACCTCTTCATAAGGAGGCAGCGTCGATCCCGGGCGCAGCGCTGCGTCCCATTTGCGCTGAAGAACCGCAATGTCACTGAACAAGTCGGTATTGAACGTCTTTGCTGGCATTCTCACGGCGCTCACGATGTGCCCCCACGCAACGCTAACTCGTTGCGGCGCATCCAAGTCGGTAGGTATTTAAGCAGCGTGAATAACACCGCCGCGAGTGAGGCAAATCGCACGCAAGCGGTAAAGTTTGCTTCGATGGTTAGTGCGAATTAGCGACTATGACACTTTGATGACAACCATTCGCGCCTGGCTACCACGTTTCAGTGTGCGACGATTTCAATCTCGCCGCCGGACAGCTCGCGCCAGGATTCGACCGCGGACATGTACGCCGCGGCGGGCCAGCGATCGAGGAACGCCCTTGCCGTCTCTGGAGCTTGGTCTCGAGGCTGGGTGAAGATCTCCCGCGCAAACCCATCATCAGCGTTCACCTGCCGGCGCCGAGCCGCCATTCGATCGGCGAGGTCTTCCGGGCTGCTGGGCATCGCGGGTACTGCGATGCAGAGAATGTAATGCAGCTTCCAAATTGGAACTCCACCGTGGGGCGTGACCGACTGGCTAACACCGATTCACCAAATCCCGCTACGTGAGCGGCAGGCTGTGGAGGACGTCACGCGGGTCGGCAAGGAGCGGAACCTTCCTCTCGATTACGGCAATGATAAACGTCTTGCGGAAACGCTGAACAGTGACGATCCGAGCATTTCGAAGAGATCGCCAGGCTATTAGGCAGTCCTGAAACAACAAAAGGCCCGACCGCCGATTAGGGCCGCCGGGCAAGTTGTGGGCGAACAGGCCGAGCCCGAGGCCCTGTCCCGCAGGGCGCCGTTTACCGGTGATTCGTGACAACCCCGTGTAGGGGCCGAAATAGTGGCGCGGATTACTTGCGCTCGCGCCGCTGGGGCGAGTGAAATCAGGAGCGCGCGGAAGGGGATTATCTGATCTCACCATTCGTGACCCCATGCCAGATGTCAAACACGCTGCTATCTGGAGATGGCGTGCCAGTGGTGGTTGCGAGATCGGCCTTCCCGATCCCCACCTGCAATCTTAGCAGCCCCGTGGTCGCATGCAGGGTCTGGCCGGATGTGCTATGATCTTTTGCCATGCCCCCAACACCGCAATCAGTCATCGAAACGCGCCGACACCAGATGTTTCCAGTTCTGGAGCCGGCGGAGATCGAACGGATGCGCCGCTTTGGCAAAATACGCCATTATCAAGCGGGCGAAGCCCTGCTGGACGTCGGCAAGGTCGCTCCGGGCTTCACCATCATCCTGGCCGGTCAGGTGAATGTCACCCAGCACGACCAGTCGGACCATGGCCGGCTGATCGTGACCCATGAGCCCGGCTCGTTCATGGGCGAACTGGCGCAGCTTGCCGGCCGCCCGTCTCTCGTCGATGCTCGCGCGGAGGATCCAGTCGAGGCGCTGATCATCCCGCCCGACCAGCTTCGCGCCTTGCTGATCGCCGAGGCGGAGCTGGGCGAGCGTATCATGCGCGCGCTCATCCTGCGGCGTGTCGGCCTGCTGGAAACGGGCGCCGGGGGACCGATCATCATCGGACGTGCCGGGAATGGCGACGTGCTCCGGCTTCAGGGATTTCTCCGGCGCAACGGCCATCCGCAACAGCAGCTCGATCCCGAGAGCGATCCGTGCGCTAAAGTGCTGATTGATCGCTTTCAGGTGGACGTTAGCCAACTGCCGATCGTGCTGTGTCCGGGCGGACAGATGCTGCACAATCCGACCGAGGCGGAGCTTGCCCGCTGCATCGGCCTGCTGAACCCGATCGATCCCGACCGGCTCTACGATGTCGTCATCGTTGGCGCCGGACCGGCCGGTCTCGCGGCGGCGGTCTATGCCGGCTCGGAAGGGCTTTCGACACTGGTGCTCGACTGTCGCGCCTTTGGCGGACAAGCCGGTGCCTCGGCCCGGATCGAAAATTATCTCGGCTTTCCGACCGGCATCAGCGGCATGGCGCTGATGGCCCGGGCCTACAACCAGGCGCAGAAATTCGGGGTCGAGATGGCCATTCCGGATGAGGCCGTCCGCTTGGACGGATGCGATTCCGGCCACAGGCCACTGACGCTCCAACTGGCCAACAACGAATGCGCCAGGACCCGGTCGATCGTGCTGGCGACCGGCGCCCGCTATCGGCGGCTCGCGGTGGAAGGTCTCGAATCCTTCGAAGGCACGAGCGTGCACTATTGGGCTTCGCCGCTTGAGGCAAAGCTGTGCGCCGGCGAGGAGGTCGCGCTGGTCGGTGCCGGCAATTCCGCGGGCCAGGCCGCAGTCTATCTGGCGAGCAACGTCAGAAAGGTCTGGATGCTCGTGCGCGGCGCGGATCTCGCCGACAGCATGTCACGCTACCTCGTGGACCGGATCGCCGGCCTGCCCAATATCGAAGTGCTCACGCATACCAATGTAACAGGTCTAGAAGGACACGACGGCGTTTTGGAAGCGGTCCGCTGGCGTCGACGGGGAACGGAGAACGACACGCGGCAGCCGCTCCGGCACATGTTCCTGTTCATCGGTGCCGACCCGAATACCGATTGGCTCGCCGGCACCGGTATTGCGCTGGATGCAAAGGGATTCGTGCTGACCGGCGCGGCGGATGGTACGAACCGGCGCGCCCTCGAAACCAATCGCCGCGGCGTCTATGCGATCGGTGATGTTCGATCGGGCTCGGTAAAACGAGTCGCCGCTGCCGTTGGCGAAGGTGCACAGGTCGTCGCAGCGCTGCACGCCGCTCTCGCGGCGACGCAGGACGACCAGCGCGGGCTTCAGGCGGCGTCCTGACGCGCGCCGATTTCAAATCGCGCCGTTTTCAAATGAAGCGCGGGATCGGGCCGTTGTGCGGTGTCTGGCTTCCCAGATCGACCTCGGTATCGTCGATAAAGCACCAGCCCCACCCTTCTGGAGGATCGTAGCCCTCGATGATCGGGTGCCCCGTCGCTTCGAAGTGCTGGCGCGCATGACGGTGCGGCGACTGATCGCAACAGCCGACGTGCCCGCAGCTCCGGCATAGGCGCAGATGTACCCAAGGCGATCCGATGCGCAGACATTCCTCACAGCCAAGCGCGCTCGGCGTGACGAGCTTAATGTGACGCGTATGCGAGCAACGCATGTGCAACCTCCCGATTGACCGATGCGAGACAAGGGTATCCTCGCTAAGCAACGTAATGATGCCGCCCAATCCCGCCAGCGATGCGGAAAGACGTTCGCCGCGATTGGCATCGCTGAGCGCGACGAGAACGAGAAGGCTCTCATCGCCGTCGTGTCTCATCAGCACCGTTTGTCCCTCATGCTGTTCAGCTCAACGGCTTCTCGCCAATGGTAACCGTCACGTCACGTGCCTCGCCGCCACGCAATACCCCGAGTGTGACCGGAGCATTTGCACTGTCTGGTCCCAGCCTACGGATCAGTTCGCGTGGCCCACGGACCTTCTCGCCGTTCCAACTGATGACGATGTCGCCCAGCACAATGCCGGCCGCTTTCGCCGGTCCTTCTTCATCGAGGCCGACAACGATGGCGCCCTGTACGTCGGCGTGGTGGATCGGGTGCAGCCCGGCGCCAAGATAGCCGCGCACGACATGGCCCTTGCTCCTTAACGTCGCGACCGTGCGCTCAATCGTCTCGTAGGGAATAACCAGCGCCCGCCGGCGCGGACCAAACAGCAACATCCCGACCAGTCCACCCCAGGCGTCCAGCACCGGCCCGCCCTCGAAACGTCGCCCTGTCATCACCGCCAGATTGATCCGACGGTCGATGGTGCCACCGCGCAGCGAGCGCCATGCCGGCCCGACCTCGCCCACTGTTCCGAGCACGGCGAGCGACGAAGCGCCATCACGCCCCGCCACAACGATAAGATGGCCTGGGCGCACCGGACCGGCTTTTTCAAGGGCAGGCGCGACTGCGGCAGTCGCCGACTTAAACAGTGCAATGCCGGTCGATGGATCGCGGCCGATCAGTTCGGCGCTCACCGTCTCGCCGGAAGCGAGCGAAAGCCGCAGTTCCTCGTCCGGCTCGACCGCCTCCTCGGCGGCGACGTAGAATCCATCGCCCCAATGAAAGGCCGTTGCCGTGTGGCCATGCTGGGTCACGAAACTGACGGTCGTCGGTGCGGCCTGTTCGGCAATGCCGGCGACCGCGTCGGAAAAAGCACCAAGATCGAAACTGCTCATCACTCCCTCCCGGGTTCAGCCCTTCTGGACTTTCGATACTCGGATATGGCTGCTCAGGATCGAGTTTTCCTACTCGCCTGACGGCTAGGGCGTGCGCCCACTGGCCATCCGGTCAGGTCGCGGAAGGACGGCGAGCTCAGCACATATAGGCATCCGCTTCTTGCCTTGCTTGGAAGGCCCATATGGCTCTGCCCGCGCCCGAACCGCAGCCGGATGACGCCCGCCTGCTCGATAGCTATTCCGCCACCGTCACCGACGCCGTCGACCGTATCGGTCCGGCCGTGTGCCGGATCGAACGTGTTGCCGCCCGCCGCGATGCCGGACAAGGCTCCGGCTTCGTCATTGCGCCGGACGGTTTGATCGTCACCAATTTCCATGTTGTCGGCGATGCGCGCGCTGTGCACGTCGCCATGCCGGATGGCGCGTCCACAGAAGGGCGGGTGCTCGGTCGCGACCCCGACACCGACGTCGCGTTGGTGCGCGCAGACGGGCATTTCTCCGACATCGCGCCACTCGGCGATTCCGGGCGCCTCCGCCGCGGTCAAATCGCCATCGCCATCGGCAACCCGCTCGGCTTCGAATGGACGGTGACGACCGGTGTCGTCTCGGCGCTGGGCCGCTCCATGCGCGCCTCGACCGGACGACTGATCGACGACGTGATCCAGACCGACGCTGCGCTCAACCCCGGCAATTCCGGCGGCCCCCTGGTCTCATCGGCAGGAGAGGTGATCGGTGTCAACACCGCTATGATCCATGGCGCGCAAGGCATCGCCTTCGCCGTCGCTTCCAACACCGCCAGTTTCGTCATTGCCGAAATCATCCGCTTCGGCCATGTGCGCCGCGCCTTCATCGGGGTCTCGGCCGACACGGTCGCGTTGCCGCGCCGTGCCGCACTGATGTCGCAAGTAACGAGCCGTACTGCCGTGCGGTTGCGCTCGGTCGAGGCGCATGCACCTGCGGCGAAGGCCGGCCTGAAGGAAGGTGACATCATCGTGGCGATAGACGGCCGTGCCGTTGGCGGAGTGGACGATCTGGTGCGCATGCTCGCCGCTGAAAGGATCGACAGGGAAACGGTGTTTACAGTAGTCGGCCGCTCCGGGGTCAGACAGGTAACAGTAATTCCAACGGCACGCCGCTGACTGCGAAACATCTACGTTCCCACCTGCAGGAAGAGGGCTCCGACGATGCCGTAACCCATTAGACAGCAGCTGATCGGTTTAGGTGCGGCCTGTTTCCGAGTATGACAGTTTTCAGGGCGACGAGCTTACCGATTCCAGAATGCATGCTGATGTACCAAAACACTCCGCTGCTTTCTGTCGAGCTTAGGTTTGTTTCTAGACAAGGTTGCGTGATACTTTTTGTCAAGTAACGCGCAGGTGCAATTGGGCAAGGTAGCGCCGATGCAAGGTATGGGACAGTCCCCGCTGTTCGCCTCCATGCGCGGCTGGAGCCGCAAGGACCTGGGCGGTGACGCCTTCGCCGGCCTGACACTGGCTGCCATTGCCATCCCCGAGCAGATGGCCACCGCGCGCCTCGGCGATCTCTCTCCCCAGGCCGGCTTCGTCGCTTTCCTGGCGGGCACCGCAGCCTTCGCGCTGCTCGGCGCGAGCCGCCACATTTCCGTTGGGGCGGATTCCACCATCACGCCGATCTTCGCGGCGGGCCTTGTGATTCTGGCCGCATCTGGCTCGCCACATTACCAAACGCTGGCTGCACTACTCGCGCTGATGGTGGGCGCCACAGTATCGGCTGCCGGCCTGCTGCGGCTCGGTTGGGTCGCCGATCTGCTCTCGGTGCCGGTCACCGCCGGCTTCCTTGCCGGAATATCGATCCATATTGTTGTCTCGCAGCTTCCTGAGCTGCTCGGCCTGCCTCCCGGAAGCGGAGACGTCTTCCACCGCCTCGCAGCTGTCTATGGCGGCTTAAGTGACATCAATCCCTATAGCGCCACCATCGGCGCGGCCGTGTTCGCCGTCGTCGTCCTGTGCGAGCGCATCAGTGCGCGCATTCCCGGCGCGTTGATCGCGCTAACGGCAGCCACGCTCGCGGTGGTCGCCTTCGGTCTGCAGACGCGCGGCGTCGCGGTCCTCGGCACACTGCCGGCCGCCTCGCCTGGCCTACGCCTGCCGGAGGTGACGTTCGGGGACATGCGTACGCTGGTGCCGTTGACCCTTCTGGTCACTATCGTCATCATGGTCCAGACGGCCGCCACCACGCGTTCCTTCGCCGGCAGCGGTACTTCTGGCTCTGACGACGTCAACCGCGATTTCATCGGCGTCGGCGCGGGCAGCCTGCTGTCCGGTCTCGTCGGCGCGTTCCCGGTCAATTCCAGCCCACCCCGCACCGCGATCTCGGTCGAGACGGGCGGTCGCTCGCAGGTCACCGGCTTGCTGGCCGCAGCCATCGTGCTGGCGCTTGTGCTGTTCGGCACGGACCTTTTGAAGAACGTGCCGCAGGCGGCGCTGGCGGGCATCCTGTTCTTCGTGGCTATGCGTATATTGCGCTGGCAGACCTTCATGGCAACGCTGCGCCAAGCACCGACGGAATTCTTGCTGATCGCCACCACCGCGCTCGCCATCGTGGCGTTGCCGATTGAGATCGGCGTCGCCATCGGCATCGGCCTGTCACTGCTGCACGGCGTGTGGACCATCACCCAGGCCAGGGCGATCGAGTTCGAGCACGTGCCGGGCACCTCCATATGGTGGCCACCGGACGGCAAGCCGGCGGGCGAGCGGATCGCAGGCGTGCTGGTCGCAGCGTTCCAAGCGCCGCTGTCCTTCGTCAACGCAGATCGCTTCCGCCAGGACTTCCACGCGATGGTGGGGGAGCGCGCGGGCAGCCTGAAGCACGTGGTGTTCGAGGCCAGTAGCGTCATCGACATCGACTATACGGCGGCGCAGACCTTGCGGGAGGTGATCACCTATTGCCGAGACGCCGGGATTACCTTCTCGATCGCTCGGCTGGAATCGGTCAGAGCGCAGAGGGCGTTGGCGTGCTTCGGCATCGCCGCCATGCTGGGTCCGACCGGGGTCTACCGCAGCGTCGATGACGCCGTACGCGCCCTGACGCATGGACAGGACGCGGTCGCTGTGCCGCCATCTGCCAACGGCAAGGAATGAGTTATGCCTACGAACATCCTACCCGTACTGCACACTGTTTCCGTGAGTACCCTGCGGCCCGCGCAGATGACGGTCGGGCTGCGCGAGGTGGCGCGGAAGCGCAAGGATATCCGGGCGATGACTGCCGGCAGACGATCTTCCCAAGAGCGTTGACAAGCTCGTCGACGACCCATTCCGCAGCCTGGCCGGAGAGGTCAGGCGCCTAGGCGGCTATGCCAGGACACCACGCCCTTCGCCAAGTTCTTGTGGGCGGACTTTTTCCGACGCCGGATGGACGCGCGCGGCCTGGAGGAAGATTTCCACAAAGCCGCCACTCATGCGCTGCGACTAGCGCGACAGAAGTCGGCCGGCTACCTGCCCGGATGGAGCGGCCCTGACAACTGAACAAGCAGCACAGACCACGATTCAAACTCGATCCTATATGCAACATCATTCGATGAGCTCAAAAAGGCCGGACACACCAAGGTCGCTGTCTCTCGCAACTCAGCTTTGACCGGGGTCGTTCATGAAACTTTGAAGCGCATGAAGGTCAGAGAACACACTATCACGAGCACGATTGCCCAGGCTGCGCATGAATTTCGCCAGGCGGTCGCTAACCACCGATTTGGAAAGGACGCAGCCGATGGGCGGTCTCGCTAAGAGAACCGGCTTCCGCGATGGCGACGAAGGTGACAATGCCGTCAAGTTTCAACATCGTTCGGCGTATCCGGATTTCATTTTCGATATTGCAAGGCTAATCCGAACGAATGCAGAATACTATCTCTGCCCTGCCAACGGGGCTGGCAGTGACGGCCGCCGCGACCGCCCTCCCGATGGGAGTGATAGACAATGTTGAAGTTGTTGAAGTTCGCTCTGGCTTTTGGGGCTCTTGCCTCTGCCGCGCAGGCAGTCGCCCAGGTCCCCGCCTTCCCGGCTTCCTTCACGACACGGACGATCGAGACCAACGGTGCGGCGATCCATGTTCGGGTCGGTGGCCAGGGGCCGGCGGTCGTGCTGCTGCACGGCTATGGCGAGACCGGCGACATGTGGGCGCCGATGGCAGCTGACCTCGCCCGCGACTACGCGGTGGTGGTGCCGGACCTGCGCGGGCTTGGGTTCTCGTCGAAGCCGCAAAGCGGTTTCGACAAGAAGACGCAAGCTGGAGACGTGGCCGGCGTGCTCGATGCACTCAAGATCGAGCGCGCCGATCTGGTGACGCATGACATCGGCAATATGGTCGGCTTTGCCTTTGCCGCGCAGCATCCGCAGCGTGTCCATCGCTTCGTCCTGATCGATGCACCGGTTCCCGGCGTCGGCCCCTGGGAGGAAATCCTGAAGAATCCGCTGCTCTGGCATTTCCGCTTCGGTGGACCGGATGTGGAGCGGTTGGTGGCGGGGCGTGAACGCATCTACCTCGATCGCTTCTGGAACGAGTTCTCGGCGACACCGAGCCGATTTACCGAAGCCGCGCGCGAGCACTACGCCAAGCTCTACGCCCTACCTGGTGCCATGCATTCGGGCTTCGCCCAGTTCGCTGCCTTCGATAAAGACGCGATCGACAACCGTACCTATCTGGCGTCCGGCGGCAAGCTCACCATGCCGGTTCTGGCGCTCGGCGGCGAAAAGTCGTTCGGCACGGCGATGGCGGCGACGCTGAGCAGCGCGGCAACCGACGTGACTGGAGGCGTTATCTCCGACTCCGGCCATTGGATCATGGAAGAGAATCCCGCGGCCACCATCACCATGGTCCGCGCCTTCCTTGACAAAGGGCGCTGACCGCTTGTGCCTACAGCATATCAAATCCGGGCATATTGGTGGTGCAGTCCGGGCGGTCTCGGATACCGATCGACATGGCCTATGATCAGCAGGCCGTAGAGCGAACGGAGGTCTCCTGGAACGGTTCGCTGCAGCACATTGATTTGTTGCCTCAAGACCAGAATTTCTGCCTCAAGCGCAACTCGTGACCGCAGCAGGTCGATCACCATTCCAAAGATCAGTCTGCACAAATCTAACATCAAGCAGCAGCATCGCCCGATTCTCGATCAACCGCCAGCTGGATGGGGTTTGCGACAGGGACACCTGGAATCCGTGCAATCTCTCGACCGTCCTCATGCATTATAACCACAACAGAAGCTGATGCATTGCGTTTCTGTAATGCATCAGCGACATTTTGCGCCCAAGCGATCGCAGCGGCATCGTCGCACCGTATCAGTCCAAAGCGATCACGAAGGTCCGCCGGTCCTACGATGTGGAAGTAGTAGCGCGGCATAGCACGCGAAGTCGTCGAGTTTGATTCGAACTTAGACAAGCACATCTCCTTCCTGTGTGTATCGAAATAGCGGATTTTCCACGCTCATCTGCCGGATCAAGACGCGCAGCTTCGTTTCGATCTGCGGTCACCCTCGCAATGGGCACGACTTCCACCGCCAGTAGCAGCGAAAGCCGGCCCGATGCCAACGGACCAGCGTCGCGGGCCGGATGATCGCGAGAACCTGCAGGATTGACGGAAACCAGAGATACAGCTGGATAAGAACCAGTGATCATGGTTCGTGAGTCGGACGCGACTATGCAGCCTACGCCTCAAGACAATCAACTGATGTCCAAGCACCGCGTTCTCAGCCTCAAGTCGCAACTCGACTTGAATGGCGAAGCCAGGACGGCCAGAGCGAAACAGAGCAGCCCGATCATTCCACCAGCTTAGGCGATTCCGCGTCACATCATCAACTCGGATGAGGTTTTCGGCACACACTGGCCCCAGTGACGGCGCGACGCAGCGCTTAGGCGGCATGTGCCTCTGCTGAAATCGTTGGGGTCAAGCGGCGCAGCGGATCAATCCAAGTAATGATCTCAAAGCGACCGTCTTCGTGCTCGGCGAGCGCGGTGCAGCTTTCCACCCAGTCGCCGCAATTCATGTAACGCACGTCGTGCTCATTGCGGATGGTGGCGTAATGAATATGGCCGCAGATCACACCGTCGGCTCCGTGACGCCGTGCCTCGGCTGCGAGCGTTTGCTCGAACGCGCCGATATAATTCACAGCATTCTTTACCTTCAGCTTCGCCCATTGCGACAGCGACCAATAGGGAATGCCGAACCAACGTCTGAACATGTTGACGGAGCGGTTCATCTGAATGGCGAAATCGTAAGCCTTGTCGCCTAGAAGCGCGAGCCAGCGCGCGTTCTGCACCACAAGGTCGAAAATGTCACCGTGAATCACGAGATAGCGTCGCCCATCAGAACCGACATGGATGGTGTTCTCCACAACCTCGATGCCGCCGAAATGTGTTCCGTAGTAGCTTCTCAAGAACTCGTCGTGGTTGCCCGGCACGTAAACGACCTTGGCCCCCTTGCGCGCCTTCCGCAGCATCTTCTGCATCAAGTCATTGTGTGATTGCGGCCAATACCAGCTGGATTTCAGCGCCCAGCCGTCGACAATATCGCCGACGAGGTAGATGGTGTCGGCATCATGGCTGCGGAGAAAATCCAGCAATCGTTCCGCCTGTGAGCCGCGCGCTCCGAGGTGGACATCGGAGATGAATAAAGTGCGAAAGCGCCGTTCCAGACACTCGTCACCCATAGCGTAGCTTTCCCCATGCGCGAGTGGCTAACAAACGCGTGCGTAGCAATGAAACCCGCCGTAGATTCCCGATCGGTCCTGCTCGAAGCCGACCGCGCTTCCTTCCTCGTCGCGACGCCAGATCTTCCGGAGTGGCGCCAGTTCGTCATTTTCCAAGGGAGAGTCCTTGCCGGCGGTACGGAAGATCACCCGAACGTTTTCACTACCGGCGCGGTCGATGGCGTCCCAGAGCGCGCGGATCTCTTCGGTTGCCATCCAGTCTTGCGAGTCCAGCAACACCACGGCATCGACCTCCCGCGCTGGCAGCCCTTCCAGAAACTGTCGGAGGTTGGCCTGCACCGGAATAATCAACCCGGCGCCGTCGCGCATGCGTGCGAACTGGCTGCGCTGCAGATAGGGCGGCAGGCACGTATCACCCGGCCCTGGGTAACTTCGATGCAGCGCCTGCCATGCAAAATAGTTCGTCTCGTTCGGGTGACCGTTGACCAAGCGCAGCAACCGCTCATGAAGCACTTCGTTGAGCGGCGCGTCGGCGCCGAGCAACGCCCGTTGCTGGGGCGGAATGCCAAGACTGAACAGAAGCGCGGGGGTTCTGGCAACCAGCCGAGCCAACGGCGAATGAAACAAGCGATGCAAACGACCTAGGGCCTGAATGCGTTCGGGACAATCCACCTTGCCGTTCAACAGTGCCGCAAGATCGATCCGCGCCAATTTCGCCAACAGGTGGGCAAGGCCGATAAATCGGCCGAGCATGCCGTGGCGGTAGAATCCGTCGGTGAAATAAGCATGCCTCGGGCGTCCGATGATGTTGCGCTTATCCCAATAGGCGCGCGTATCCGCGTCCAGCACCGGCCGCAGCCGCTCGAGATAGAGGCCGATGTTGGCGGTCGAGGCGGCCTTGCCGAAGAACTGCCAGAATTGGGCGTAATCGGAAAACGCACGAAGCCCCGCGATCTTGAGCTGCAGCAGCGACAGATGCGCCTCGTTGAGATCGACCGCGTACACCTGCGCCGGACGCGCCGTGAGGTAGGACAGCGCATTGCATCCACCCGATGAAATCGTAACGATGGTTGACCCCAAAGGTAGCCGTAATGCCGCAAGATCGGCTTCCGGATCTTCCCATATCTGGGTGTAAACCAGACGCCGAAACCAGAACGAGAAAAGCCTGTCCCAAACGGTCGCTTCGTCCCGGCCCCTGCTGTTGCGGACTGCGTCCGCGATGAGTTGCGTATTCATCAATCCTCCGAATCGGCAGCTTCAGAGGGTATCGGCCGCGCACTGCAGTTTTGCGACAGCCGGAAGGATGCGACGGCCCGCGAGGATTCGTTCCCGTCGTCCGAAATTTGGGATCGTTCGCGGCTGTCATATCCCTGTCGCGCGAACACTGCATGGGATTAACTGCTAGATCCGACATGAGGTGCAGGGATGTTCGCGTATTCCTCCGATATTGGCGCAGATGCCTCCTGGCCCGTCGAAGCAACCCGCCGTATGAACCGAATGTATCGGAGGCAACGCCACATCTACGATGCGACCCGGCGTTACTACCTTCTCGGTCGTGACCAGCTGATCACCAACCTGCGGCCTGAGGCGGGCGCAACCGTTATGGAGATCGGATGCGGCACCGGCAGGAACCTGGTGTTGGCCGCCGGTATACATCCCAAGGCCAGATTTTTCGGCATCGATGTTTCCACCGAGATGTTGACATCCGCGATATCAAATATTTCGCGACACGGCCTGGAAGATCGAATTCGTGTCGCGCACGGCGATGCCACGGCATTTGACTCGCAACCCTTGTTTGGCATCCAGCGCTTCGACCACGTACTGGTATCCTACAGCCTGTCGATGATCCCGAACTGGCGTCGAGTGCTTGAGGGGGCCACGAGGCGCCTGAAGCCCGGTGGTCGTTTGCACATTGTCGATTTCGGCAGCCAGGAACAAATGCCGGCGCTGGCCCGCGCGCTCCTACGGAGATGGCTTTCCCTGTTCGATGTGACGCCGCGCGACGAATTGGAGAGCTTACTGTCCGCGATGGCCGAACGTACCGGGGCCCATCTTCGATTTGAACGCCTGCTCCGCGACTATACCCAGTACGCCGTATTGACGCTCCCCCGGGAACCTCGGAAACCGTGAGGGCATGGCTTGCACTTCTAGCGGCCGGGCTTTTTGAGATCGCGTGGGCATTCGGCCTGAAATATTCCGACGGCCTGACCCGGTTCTGGCCGACCGCTGCCACCCTCATTGCGATCGCGCTCAGCTTCGGGCTGATGGCCATCGCTCTCAAGTCACTGCCGTTCGGCACGGCGTATGCCATGTGGACCGGGATCGGCGCCGTCGGCAGCATCATTGTCGGAATGCTTGTTTACAGCGAATCGGCCGACCCGGTTAGGATCCTTTGCCTCATTCTGATAGTGGCGGGAATGGTAGGGCTCAAGCTCAATTCACCTGTGTGAGACATCGGAACGGCCTACACCTGCGGCTTGGCGCGCAGGCTCCTCCACCCTTCCACGGCGCCGAATAAGGCAAGCGCAATCAAGAATGGAAGGACGTGATAGACAAATCGGAACATGAGAAGTCCCGCAATCAGCGGCTCCTTGTTCTCGTCGCCCAGGCCAATCAATATAGCGGCGTCGAAAACTCCGATCCCAGCCGGCGCATTACTTGCGAAGCCCAGCACTATCGCTGCGACGAAGACTGTTGTCAGGCGGAAGACACCGATATCCGTTCCGGAGGGGATGAGCACGTACATCGCAAGCGCAGCGGCGCCGAGATCGACGATCCCGATCACGATCTGTAGCAAGACTACGGGTCCGGAAGGAAGCCGGATCGGCCAACGCCGCAATCCGAGACTTCTCGGGGAATGCCAGCTCCAGACCAGGAAGGCGACGATACCGAGCAGTACCGCTACGGCCAGCCACCGACTTACCTCCGGTGGAAGGTGGTCGATCAGACGGATCGCCGTGGGGTCGCATAGCAGGCTGAGCCCAAGTGCTGTCAGATTACCTAGCCAAAACGTAAGCCCGGTCAAGAAGCAAATGTTGGCGACGTCGAGAACACTGAGGTCGTATTGCGAATAGATTCGGTAGCGGATGACCGGCGAGATCAACGCGACCGCTCCGAAGCCGTGGGCGATGGAATAGCTGGTGAAACTGGCAAGCGCTGCGATACGATACGGTACATCGCTGCGTTCAATCGTTCGTAGCGCAAGCAGGTCGTAGAGGGTCAGACTGCCGTATGAAGTCGCAACCAGTACCAGCGCAAGGACGATGACACTGGCATTCGTTCCCCGAACGATCGCGGACACCACTTCGTAGTCGACGTTCTTGATGGCGTGGATCAGCGCGAAGACGGCCACCACTGCGATCGTGATGCCGACGAGGACACCCAAACCTTTCAGTCGGACACGACTCCTCTGCGGCTTCTGCAGCACAACGGCTTCCGGGAAGCTATCCATTCGAGATACGACTTCGATTGTCGTGCCGCTGATTCGGGTGGTCGACACAATAAATTGACACGTTGATGTGACAGTGACGTTACCCGTCGTTGGAATGCATGAGCCGTTGCAACGTGCCTTTGTCGGCCGTCGTCAAACTGCGTGCGCATTGCAGTCACGTGCCATTCGCGCTGCATCTGTAGAATGCGGGCCCAAACCCAGCCGCTTCGAGGGCAGCATGAACACGGAAATCGACTACGACCTGACACCGGATCAATGGGAAGCACTCAAAGCGGTTCGCTTGGCCAAATTACCCTCCACGTTCTCGAGTCGAATTGCTCTTGAGGAGCTAATCGCACTTCAGCTCGCCACGATCGACAACCATGCGCCGGCACTCACGCCGAGAGGCCGCAAGGTCTTGATCCGAGGCTCATGTCGTTTGTGGGACGTGGCCGCCTGACCTCTGGAGCTTGCGCGAAATGATATTCGGGACGCGACAGAGGGTGCAGCCTCGAAGGCGCTAATACCTGAGCATTGTCGTCATCCCGAGCACGGCTGCGTCCCCGATCCGTGAAAGGCCCGCTTGCGGGCTACGCGGTGAAGCGCTGATCGCCGAACTCGAACCGTAATGACGCCGGTTTCCCAGCGCAAAATTGCCGCGTGCAACCACCGATGTCGGTATTGTACCGTTCAGCGCTCGTCACTTTCCCAGTCACGGTAACTGGCTTCTGCTTGCCCTCACAGCTTGGCGGGTTCCGCGGCAATTTCCATTCCTTCGGAAGGATCGACCACGCACGCGCTTGCCCCGGCAATCTTTCGCATGAGCGGCTGACCAACCTTTATCCGCGCGGATTCCACCACGTTGTCGCAGAACTCGAAGTCCTCCGGCGCCAGCAGGATGATCGTCGATCCATGCTCGAACCAGCCGAGTTCTTCGCCCTTGCGCACGCTTGCATCGCAGGGAAAAATCGTCGGTCCTCTGGTTTGGGCGTTGAGGGTGACATCGATGAAGTGCAGCCGAATGCTTGCAACAAGGATCGCTGCCACCGGTACCAGGGTCAGCGCCTCGCCGGTTGGCAACCGCGTCTGAAGCACTGCCCGTTCGTTCCTGCAGAAAAGCCGCTCTACCCGCTTCAGTGCAATCGGATTGACGTTCCATACATCGCCATGAACGAAAGTGACCCGCTCGATCCGGCAGTCGTGCGGCGCATGAAAGCGATGGTACATGCTTGAGGTTAGCCGCAGGGTGATGAAGCGGCCATTTCGGTGCGCGTCGACCAGCGCCGGGTCGCCGAGCAGGTCCCGTAGCGAATAGGGCGCCCCCTTGATCTGAAAAACCTCTGTGTCGACGACCTTCCCGAACGCCCCGATGATAGCATCGCACGGGCTGACCACGATCGCGGGGTCAAAGTCCAGCGGACGCAACCCTGGACGCAACTCCCGCGTAAAACAATCATGCAGGCTTTTGAAGCTGGTTTTGTGGGCTTCGCTAAGGTCAAGATCGGAAAACAAACGCCAGCACGCGATCGAGAGATCCCGGATCAGGGGCTGTTCGACCTTGCTGAACCACCCCATGAACCGGGTGAGAGTTGCCCGCGGGATCCGGTTGGTCAGCAGGAAGTTCAGGTTCTCCTGCTGGGTCAGGCCCGAGATCAGGTCTCGCATTGTCATGAATCTGTCAGCAGGGTTGGGTAGCGCTGGTGGCATGGATTTGCCTCTTCCGATTCTGACCTTGTCCGCCGCCGCGGTCGCTGGCGCCGCGGTTGTCCTTCCCAAATTGAACGCCCGGTTGGCGCTTTCGCGGGCCAAACACCGCTCGCTGACCGGTCATTCCAAAATGTCCAAGATGGTTGCCCGGCTGCTGCCGTTTTACGAGTTCGATAACGACGACTTCTTCCGTTCCGACGGCGCGCCGCCCGAAATCGCCAAGCAGCGGCGAGACGCGTTCTTCCGGCTCGCCCGCCTTTATGGGGAACGCTACGCCAAAGGTCGTCATATGACCGCGGAGGCGTCGAGCCGAATCTCCGATCTGCAATTCACCGAGACTTACCGGGTGCCGTTTCAGTACCGCCGGACGGTGCGGGAGCATCTTTCGACCAGCGCCTTCGCGCAGTCCTCTAGCGGCGTCACCGTCACCGATATCGACGGCAACGTCTTCTACGACCTGACCGGTTCCTACGGCGTCAATATCTTTGGCAACGATTTCTACAAGGATTGCATCGCCGGGGCAGAAAAGCGAGCCCATGCGTTGGGACCGGTGCTCGGGCCTTATCATCCCGTGATTACGGACAATGTTCGCCGGCTCTGCGAGATTTCCGGCCTCGACGAAGTCTCGTTCCACATGTCGGGTACCGAAGCTGTGATGCAGGCGGTGCGGCTCGCCCGCTATCACACGCGCCGGTCGCATCTGGTTCGCTTCGCCGGGGCCTATCACGGCTGGTGGGGTGACGTGCAACCTGGCGTGGGCAACCCGGTTTCCCCGCACGAAACCTATACCCTGGCCGACATGTCGGAACGGACGCTCCATATCCTGAAGACGCGGCGCGATATCGCCTGCGTTCTCGTAAATCCCTTGCAGGCACTTCATCCCAATGCCAATGCACCGGCCGATTCCGCGCTGGTCGATAGCTCCCGCAAAGGCAAATTCGATCGCGCCGCCTACGGCGAATGGCTGAGGCGGCTGCGCGAGGTCTGCACCGAGCGGGACATCGTGCTGATTTTCGACGAAGTCTTCGTCGGCTTCCGCCTTGCCGTCGGCGGCGCGCAGGAATATTTCGGCGTCCGCGCCGACATGGTGACCTATGGCAAAAGCCTCGCCGGGGGTCTCCCAGTCGGCGTAGTCTGCGGTCGTAAGAATCTGATGCGTCGCTTCCGCGACGATCGGCCCGCCGACATCTGCTTCGCCCGCGGCACCTTCAATTCGCATCCTTACGTCATGATGGCGATGGATGAGTTCCTGAGCCGGCTCGCCAGTCCGGACGTCTACACGATCTATGATGGTCTCGACGAGATCTGGAACGAACGCGCCAAACGGCTGAACGACCTGCTGAGCGCGCGAGACCTTCCGGTGCGGGTCAGCAACCTGTCTTCGATCTGGATGGTGCACTATACCGAGCCGTCCCGCTACAACTGGATGCTTCAATATTATCTGCGGGCCGAAGGGCTCGCGTTGAGTTGGGTCGGAACCGGTCGTTTGATCTTCAGTCTGAATTACAGCGAGGCTGACTTTGCCGAAGTCGCCGACCGCTTCGTGACGGCGGCCGAAAACTTGAAGCGGGATGGCTGGTGGTGGCACAATCCTTCGCTCACCAACAAGAGCGTACGCCGGCAAATCCTGAAAGAGATGATCATGCGTAGACGGCCGCGATGAACCGGCGGCCGTCTCGCGGATCATTTTCAGTTCAAGCGGGCTCTACGTGCTTGTCAAGGCCAGGGTCGATCAACTCGCCCCTCATCAAATACAACGGTGCCTTGTAGTACAGCTTGAGATCGCTGAACGGGTCGGTCAGGATCTTGGTCATCCACACGAGGCCGGTCTCGACGTCGCGGATAAAGAACAGATGCACGGTCCGGAATAGCAAGCCGCCGATCCCGATCACCAGCCAGATCTTGGCGACCTGACGCATGAAATCAGTCGGTGAGGTCCATGGCGTAAAGATCCCGAACAGTGTCGGATCGAGAAAGAGAACCAGCGGCGAAAGCGCCCAGATGGTCATCAGAACGATCTTCCGGTTCAAATTATAACCGACCTTGATATCCTCTTTGTGGGCGTGCGTCGCTTGATTGACGTGATCATAGCCTTTCGGCTCGAAGAAGAAGTGACCCGCCTGCCTTGTGGTCATGGAGACCAGCCAGCCGATCAGGGCGGCGGCAACCGGCTCGACGAACAGCAGCGCATACGCAACGAGAAAACTGAAGGCGCTGACAAAGTGAAGGCTCTGGTTAATGCGGCTGTGATGGTAATAGCGATGATCATCCCAGCGTTGGGTGCGCAGCTGCTCTCGAAAGCTCATGTTCATTCTCTACCCAGAAAAGATTGATTCGTTTTACAAGACTTCGATGTACATAAGATGACATTACGAAAATGTCACAAGACGCGTTGCAATGACCGAACCGCGCTGACTTCAGTCGCCTCAGTCAGACGACGATCGCCGTACCGCCTTTTCGAATACGGAGCAACGAGAAGTGGCCGAGGGGCGGTATCAATCGGTTCTCCACCAATTCCATTTCGCGCGCACCCGCCAGCCAGCGCGCATAGCGCGACCAGGTGAATTCCGCTGTCCGGAAGCCGAGCGGACGCACCACCGGCTGCAACCGATGCTCGATGAAGCGGCGCATCCCGGCATCGGCGCTGATCCGAGTCAGAATTATCAGTTCACCGCCGGGCCGTAGCACGCGAGCGAACTCACCGAGGGCTGCTTCCGGATTTGGCACCGCCGTCACGACATATTGCGCCATCACCACATCGAACGAATTGTCAGGAAATTCGAGCTTCTCGGCATCCATGACCGCGAGACCCTCGACGTTTTTCAGGCCGAGATTGTCGACCCTGCGTTTCGCCTTGTGCAACATCGCTTCCGAAATGTCGGTACCGAAGACGCGAAGATGGGATGCGTATTGCGGCAACGAGATTCCTGTGCCGACGCCAACCTCCAGCACGCGCCCGCCAATCTTGTTGGTTGCCTGAATGGCCGCCTTGCGGCCTTTGCTGAACACGCCGCCAAACACGAAGTCGTAAACCGGAGCCCAGCGGTCGTAAGCCTGTTCGACCGTCGCACGGTCGAAGTCCAACTGCCCGCCATCGTCCAGTTTCAAGATTTCTGCCATGGTAACTCCACTTTGCTTTTGCTTGGTTAGCCCCGCGCAGCGCTTTGCGCTGCCAGGCGGCCGGCGGGCCGTAATGAACGGCTCGGCTGCAACGCGCTGAGATTGTCGATGAATTGCCTTGCGCTATTTTCCCAAGACCGTTGCAAGGCAAAATTTCTGCAGGTTTCACGTGATATGCCGAGCGCACGGATGCAGGCGCTTCGTAAGTCCGTATCCAAAACACCAACTGGGTGATCCGAAATCACATCGATGGGGCCGGCAACCGGGAACGCGGCGACAGGCGTGCCACACGCCAATGCTTCAAGTTGCACGACGCCGAACGTGTCCGTCAGGCTTGGAAAAACAAAGACGTCTGCCGCGGCCAAATGCGTGCTCAGTTCGCGGCCAATCTTTTCGCCCAGGAACTTGACCTTCGGGTACCGGCGTTCCAGCATTGACCTCTGTGGCCCGTCGCCGACCACCACCTTGGACCCCGGCAGGTTCAGCGAGAGAAACGCCTCGAGGTTCTTTTCGACCGCAACGCGACCTACGGTCATAAAGATAGGTCTCGGCAAATCTAGCTCGGACCCGTTTTCGGGCGTGAACAGTTCGGTATCGACCCCTCGCGTCCAGGTACCGAGCCTTTTGAAGCCTCTCGCGCTCAGTTGCTGCCTGAGCGAAGATGTGGCGACCATCGTCGTAGCGGCAGCCGCATGAAAGTGTCGGAGCACCGCATAGCTCATTGACACCGGGATGATCGAGCGTACCGCGATGTATTCCGGAAAACGGGTTGTATAGGAAGTTGTAAAGGCCAGCTTCCGCTGACGGCAATATGCTCGCACCGTCCATCCGACCGGTCCTTCGGTCGCGATGTGAATGGCATCCGGCGACGCTGCTTCTATCCTGCGGGCAATCTCACCGCGGTTGGGTAAGGCTACTCTCAATCCCGGATAGGTTGGAAGGGCCATAGATGGAAAGCCGTCGGGGGTCAGAAATTCGATCTCGGCACCAAGCACCGATGCACTGCGGGCTAGGGACGTCAACGTGCGGACCACGCCATTGACCTGCGGATGCCAAGCGTCTGTCGCAACAAGAATTCGCATCAGGCCCTTTTCGAGTTCGCTGATTCTCGCCTTCGCGACCTTCCGTCAATGATATTTCAAGCGTATGACGTCATCGACGAGCCAGCCGGTCTTTTCCCTCGTCGGATCGGAGTAATAGCCATCCAGTAATTCAGCCGTCACACAACCTTCCTAATTGGGATTTTGTGATCGGATACAAGGCATATTTGCGAATCGAGCATCCACCTGACCTCGCGATCATTTCTCGCGCAGAAGATTGCGCCGGATCAACGTGTATTTGTCACCACGACGCGACGCAGCCGGTCGAGGTTTGCCGCTGCCAAAGCGTTCTAACCATGCCACCGGTATCGTGGACGACGGGCACCAACCTGTCCGCAATATTCAGTGCACCCGCGTCGCTGTGTCGTCGAACAAACTTTCTGGCGGCGTCCTCATCCGCAAAAACGCTCATCCCTGATTTTCCAAACAGACTCTTAGCAATCCCGATGATAGGACGACCCAGCTACATCGACTGCAATGACCCTTGGTTGGTCGGTCGAGAACCTCGCTCATCGCCGTGGCTCCGGTCCTCAACCGGCTGCCGACCGAAGATTGACACGAGCACGTGTGGAAGCAGCGGTCATTGCACTGCGCAATGATCACACCACCGCAGGAAACCACCGGCATCGCACTGTCATACGGCGAAATGACTTTCGCGCTAGGCGTAGCAAGGGGGTCGCGGGAACGGCGCATTAGCTCACAACGGAGGACCCGTGATGGCAATGATGAGAACCTTCATCCTTGGCACTGCCGCCGGTCTGATGGCCGTCATCACGCTATCTTTCTCGAGACGAAAGAGAGCCAACAACAAATTAATTAGAATGCTCAATCGCGAATTTGAGAAAGCCAACCGGGAAGTGGCTTGAAACAGTAGCTCCAAGCGGCCATATGCCGAGGGCTTCGCATTAAGCGACACAGTGAAGCACATTCACGACGCCCTTATCCAGTGCAACGGGAGCAGCGCGTCATGAAGGTGACGCAAACTCAACTCACCTTCGAGCAGATACACCGCAATCTTGACGCATGATTTCATCACAAATTGCCGCGTCCACGCCGCTGCGAAAATACAAAGACGAAAAAGTCATTTGCCAAGCTGATTGTTGTAAAATACGCCGAAATAACCGGTCGCGCCCCACTGGGCGCTGAGATCGATCTCGTGATCGAAGGCAAAAACACCGGAGAGCTCCATGAGTAAGACATCACCGCACCAACAGATTGCCAAGGCGCTCGTCAATAACGCGGTCAACGACGGCTTTCTAATCTCCGTCAACGACGGCGAGGACACGATCGTCAACCGATCACGGAATATCGCCGAGATCATCAAAGCGATGTTCCGCACCGATATGGACACGCTCACGCTTAACGTCGAAGAACGGCGCGTGGGTATGATCACCTTGATCTACGACAAGAGAAGAAACGGTCTCGATGTGATCGGCAATCACACTGACATCCCACATATCAACCGTCTCGTTGAGCACACCATGAAGGAGTTCGAGCGATGAGCCTGCGCCGGACCGGCATGGCAGCGCGAACGCCTCTGAGATGGACCCGGCATGGCGATAGTTCGCCATGTCTGCGATGATGAACGAGCTGCTGGGGCCGGACAGGCCGCCTATCGGAAATCCAGGATACTGGCCTGTTTCGACCCTCAGTAGCCTAGTTTGATTTTGATGGTGGCCTGATTTGAAAAAACCGCTTGACGATTCGGATTGCCAATCGAGATATCACGACTCCAGCGGCGATGATCCCATACGTCAGGATCATAGCCACCACCCAGTACAGCCCAATTGTCTTTGCTGCATCAAGCATTGGAAGAAGGGGCATAGGCGGCGATCCTCCCGCAAGCTGGCAAGGGACCGCTGAAACAAAAAAGGCAGCCAGCATCCCGAAGGACAACGGCGGCCAGTTACAGGAACAGGCGCCTGGAGGCCATGAGCAACGCAGGGACTCTACCGGCGATTTATGACAGCCGTGTAGCGGCCGAATATCGTCACTTCATCACCTCGCCAATCCCCAGCAGCACCAAGGCCACGAACCGCGGAAGCGTCACGACCGTGCGCGTACCGCGGCGGCGTTGTCCTGCCGTGCTTGAACGGCGCGCGCTTGCGCGCCTTTGGCGGATCGAAGATCGGCGCCGGTCGCTCATACAGCATCGCCGCCATGGCTTGCCTTTTGGGCAGGGCTTTGCGGTTTGCCTTGGCCTTCTTCGCGAGATCGAGCAGATCGATGTCGTTATAACACGCCCGTCGCCATGCTGGTCGAGAAGCCGACGCAACGTCTGACCGGCCTTGGTTCGCATCGGGCCGACGAGTTGCGCAATTGATGGCGCGAGATCGCCTTTTGCGACCGCTTTCCGCAACCCCTCCTGTGCCTGTCGCAAATCAAATCCGAATATATTGGTGATGCAGCCCGCCCAGGATTGGAAGACGAAGAATACGCCATGCTCTCTGAACCGTGCGCGATAGGGGCGCATCCTTGTCCAACGATAGGTGCGTGGGCGTCTCATTATAGTAGTTCATGTAAGACAGCAGCACGTGACGAAGATGCCACTCGCCGAATACAACAACATGGTCAAGGCATCCCGCCGGATCGAACCGATCAGCCGTTCAGCATATGCGTTTTGCCATGGCGAGCGCGGCGACGTCGGTCGATCACGAATGCCCATGGATCGAACTCTTCGAATAAAGACTTCGCCATAGGCCCCGTCCCGGTCGCGGATCAGATAGCGAGGGGCCTGCTTCCAGCCGCACGCTTGCGTGAGCTGATTTGCGATCCATTCTGCGGTCGGATGCGCTGTCACGCCAAACCATAAAACCTGTCGTCGACCATGCCCCATGATTAACAAGCCCTAGAGCAAGCGAAATGAGATCGTCGGTACACGAACAGATCCATCGCCGCGATGCCGTCGGCATGATTGCGGAGGAACGTCTTCCAACCCTGGGACGGCGGGCCTCTCCGCCTGGCCATGTAGGCCGCCGCGGGGGCGGGATTTCCAGCGCCAGTACGATCTGAACCCGGCGCGATGTCAGCGGATCACCGTCTCAGGCTTCAAAATCGCCAGAGCCCCTAGAACACTTGGCACCAAACGATACAGCCCAGCAAATATCAGCCGATCCAAAGTGCTGAAATTCAGCCGCTTCGGTGATTGACGTCGCTGGATGTTAAGCTGATGACGAAGGATCAGTATCTCGCCTTCCAGCGAGGCCCGCGACCGGAACAACCCGACCAGCGCCAACCAGACCAGGCTGCAAGCTTCTCTCATAAGGCCGAAGCATTGCGCGATTCGGCCTCAGTTGCCAGCTGGATTAGGTTTCCGACAAGGACAGGCGCGATGTGGGAAGACTTCAAGGTCGGCGTCGGGCATCTGACGCGCTGGGACAAGATCGCCGTCGTAACCGACATCGATTGGATCAGAAAGGCCGTTCACCTCTTTGCGTTTCTCGTGCCCGCGACGACAAAACTGTTCTCGCGCACGGAGGCTGTACAGGCGCGCACATGGATTTCTGCCTGACTAACAGCAGGCGCGACCCGCCGGCGTGCGCGCCTAGAGGCTGTGGCGCGCCATTACCGGGTGCTGCTTGCCAACTACTGCCAACGCGTCCAACGACCAGCTTGCAACCGTCGCTTCGGTACGATAGCGCGGGAGATGATCCTCGAGCGAGTAGAAAACGCACAGCGCGAGGCTGGCCCAGACCGCCGCACTGAAATAAAGCGACATCCAGGCAATCTCGTCCTTCCACTCAGCAAGGTCGTGCGTCACGACCCAACGCGTGCTCACGTCACGGAGACCCTCGTGAGGGCTCAGAAGCTTGCTGCCATCGGCAACCCCGGCCCGCCATCGGCCCAGGTACATCGGGACGTCGATGGTCATGAGAAACGCCAGATAGCCCGCAATCCCGATGATCGCGATGGCGAGGACCACGCGAACCGGACCATCGAACTCTGGTAGCAATCGGCAAAGGCCAATCCCAACTACGAAGAAGGCAACGGCCCATATCGAATTTTCGATGGCGTTGCCCAAATAGTGGGTGGTCAGCACCGCATACCATGAGAAACATTCCGCGATGAGGATCAACGGCACGATCACCCAAGCGGCGTTCAAGGTGGTGTCCGCTCCCGTCATCGTGCCCAGCTGGTGCAGGATAATCGCCCACTGCGCCGCGAAGCAGATCTCGGCCACGGTTGCTACCGACCGGCCGACGGCAACGCTCGACAGCCACGTGTCGAACAAGCAGATCCGCTGAACATCCGCGCGCGGAAGGAACGACCTGAATGCGCAGCCAAAAACATAGGCCGCACAGAGGAGGAGCATGAGCTCGATGCCGGGCGTGCTGCCAGTCGGCTGTTCGTGGAGCTGGCGGTAAAGCAACAGCCAAACCGCAATATTTGCGCCGCTGACCAGGGTCAACAGACCCCACCACCAAGCCAAGGGATTTGACCAGGCCAGGGAACTTGACCGCGCCGGCCATTCCAAACTCATGCACTGCTCCGCGTGTAACCGAACAGATACTTAGTTGTACTAATTCTGTCACAAATCGCGGCCCAGTCACGACAACAATATGTGTGCAGCGGGTTGTCCCTGGCGCAAACCCCATGTCCCTACCGCAAACCATATCCGGCTGGTAGTTGATTGAGAAGCGGGTGATGCTGTTGCGTGATGTTGGACCTGTGCAGACTGATCAGGCGGATGTTCACGGATCTTTTCCGGTCGAGCTACGCTTGAGGCCGAGATTTTGGTCTTGCGGCAACAAATCAATGTGCTGCGGCGAGAGGCGCCTCGCATGCTCGCTGTCAACCCAATTGACCGACTGATTTTCATTGGTCTTTACCGGTTGTTCCCTCAGACCTGTAGTGCGCTTGCGATCGTTAAGCCGGACACTGTTATAAGATGGCACCGCGCGGGCTTCCGATCGTATTGGCGTTGGAGATCGAGCCGCCGCTGCGGCCGACCAACGGTGCCGTTGGAAATTCGCCGGCTGATCCGCGAGATAAGCCTCGCCAATCCGTTGTGGGGAGCGCCGCGAATCCATGGTGAGCTGCTCAAGCTTGGCATCGAGATCGGCCAGACCAGCGTCGCCAAGTATATGGCGCGGAGGAGGGCCCCACCGTCACAAGGATGGAGGACGTTCCTTCGCAACCATGCTGACGGGATCGCTGCGATAGACCTTTTCGTGGTGCCGACAATCTCGCTCCGACTGCTCTATAGACTGCTGATCATGGGCCACGGCCGGCGGCAGATCCTGTGGTTTGGGGTGACCGCGCATCCAATGGCCGAATGGATCGCCAATCAACTGACGGAGGCGTGTGGCTGGGAACAAATCCCTCGTTACCTGATCCGGGACCGCGATGGCGCCTACGGCGAAATATTCCTGCGTCGGGTTCGGTCCATCGGTATTCGCGATCGTCCGACGTCTCCTCGCTCACCCTGGCAAAATGCATACGCAGAACGGCTGATCGGATCGATCCGCAGGGAATGCATTGATCATATTGTCATATTTGGCGAACGCCATCTGCGTCACGTACTGCTGTCGTACATGACCTACTACAACGGCACGCGCACCCATTTGTCATTGAACAAGGACGCGCCGATGTCGCGCGCCGCCGAGACAGCCCGACGCATTCTCTGTCGTCCGATCCTGGGCGGACTGCATCATCAATATACCCGGATTTGATTTGCGATAAGGACAAGTCAGGGTCGTTCCCGATGCTGTCCAGAACTCTTTGCGCGTCGCTGGCGTGGTGGATTTTGAGCCCCTTGGTCCATGATCGATGGCCACTAGAGCAGCAGAAATTCATTGGATGGATGATGGACTCGGAACTGGAAGTTGTATCTAAATCCTTAGGGACCGACGGGTAGGACGCCGATAATCCGGTCGAGTTGCTCTGTGTCGAGAGGCGCCAGGCGTTATTACTTAGTTCGGTGGAAGCCACTGTCGGCGCGCGCCGAACCGGCGGGTGGAAAGAGACCGATTACGATAGGCAATGGCGTAACGCTCCGCCTGATACCGACTATGTTGGCGGCACGTTCTAGTTTAGATTATCCACTAGGGGCGCGTTTTTTCGTCCCCCTGAAGCAACAGCTTTCCGTATAAGCTCTCTCGTAGACCAGGAGGATAGTCATGCGATCGTTTCAACGCCTCGCTGTAAGCATCGCATTCTCCGCACTGATGGCGGCAGGAGCGACCTACGCCGGCGCCGCAGACGAGCCGCTTGGCGTTCGGCTGGTCAATCAAATGAACGCACTTTACGGCCAGCATGCGAGCGTTCGCGCGAACCACGCCAAAGGCGCGGTGTTTGAAGGTACCTTCACGCCGGCGCAAGGCGCCGACACCTTCAGTTCGGCTACCTTTCTCAAGGGTACTCCCACGCCTCTTGTCATTCGCTTCTCAAATGCGGGCGGCGTCCCAGACGCGCCCGACACCCACCCTTCGACCGGTGGTATCCGCGGCATGGCGATCAAGTTCCGTCTCTCGGGTGGCGGCGAGCAAGACATAGTCTGCATATCGGCCAACGGGTTTCCGGTGGCGACTGGAGAGGATTTTCTGGCTCTGCTCCAGGCGGTCGGTGCGAGCGGTCCCGACGTGCCCAAGCCGACGCCGGTCGAGAAATTCTTGTCGACCCATCCAGCCGCATCAGCGTTTGTCACCACGCCTCGACCTGTGGCGGTCAGTTACGGCACGCAGCCCTTCTTCGGCGTCAACGCGTTCAAGTTCACCAATGCCCAAGGAACAAGCAAGTTCGGCCGCTACCGCATCGTACCGGAGAGCGGCCCCGCCTACGTAAGCGATGAAGAGGCGGCGAAGCGTCCCCCGAACGCTCTGGCTGACAATCTGCGGGCATCGCTCGAAACAGCACCAATCAAGTTCCACCTTTTGGTGCAGGTTGCTGCCGCTGATGATCCAACCACGGATGCCACGAAAGTCTGGCCGGACAGCCGGCCGACGGTAGAACTCGGCGAAATAGCGGTCATCAAGGCGTTGGATACGAAGAAGGTCGAGAACGAGTTGCTGTTCTTGCCGACCAATGTGACGACCGGCATCGAGGCTTCGGATGACCCGATCATTAATACGCGCACCGAGGCGTATGCCGAGTCGTTCAGTCGCCGTACAAAATAGATCGTCCGATAGCCACCGAAAGGCCGTCCGGGCGAATTATCTCCGCTGGTGGGCGTTCGTAGCGCGACCGGCGCGATCATGCACGGCAAAACCTTCCCGCACCGGCGCCGACAAGCGAAAACGGATCTTAGCCATCATCCGCTGAAGTACGACGACTTCTGCTTGATCTATGGCGATATCGGCTGTTGGCCATTCTGCGGCCTCGCGCGATGTCCGCTTTCCACCGCCAGTTCCGGACAAATTGCATGACGCGTTTCCCGAATAGCGGTGCATGGGAATATGCCCAGTTCGACTATGACAGCGCATCCGACACGTTCAAGCCGGGCGTCACCGGTACCGACTGCGGCCATGCGTGCCATACGATCGTGGCGAAGAAGGATTACGTCTTCACGGCCTATGGCAAGCGATGAGCACGACAGACGGCATAGTGACCGCCGCCTGGGATAGCGAGCCTGATAGACCGGAGCATGACTAACGGCAGCAGCGGTAGTACATTTCACGGTGCGTGGTACTTGCCGGCACGGCGCTTGCGATCGGTGCGGCCGCTGCTTCCACAGTTTCGCCCAGCGGCGGCACAGCAGAAAAATGGCCGGACCGACGCAAAGTACCAGCCCATACCGAAGGATAGTCAGCGCTGCAGCGGTTGCTACAATTTACATCCGCCGGGGACATGCAAGTTCGTCCAAGGCGACATCAACCCTGACGGCTGGTACTAGCTCTTCGTGCTGAAGGCTGACGACCAAATTTCTCACGCGCGGCTGCCCGTCGTGCGGGGCTAAACCAAGGGAGGAGGCATCATGGCCTTTACCATTAAAGTCAACGGAAACGCCCACAGCCTCGATGTCGACGGTGATACGCCGTTGCTCTGGATCCTGCGCGACGTGCTCGGTATGACCGGCACAAAATTCGGTTGCGGTATGGCGCTATGTGGCGCCTGCACGGTGCACATCGACGGCGTAGCGACGCGATCCTGCATTACATCAATCGACAGCATCGGCAATTCGGAAGTAACGACCATCGAAGCGGTTGGCACCACGGTTGCGGGTGCGAAGATCCAGAAGGCCTGGCTCGATCATGAGGTTGTCCAATGCGGTTACTGTCAGTCAGGGCAGATCATGTCCGCCTCCGCGCTCCTCGCGAGAAAACCCCAACCAACCGACGTGGACATCGATGAGGCGATGAGCGGCAATATCTGCCGTTGCGGGACCTATGTCCGTATTCGCGAAGCAATCAAACTCGCCGCACAAACCAACAAATAAGGGGGCCGCCATGACTGTAGATCGTATCGTTCCTCACTCGGATAACGGCGACCTGTCGCGACGCAGCTTCCTGACTGCAAGCGCTGCCCTCGGCGGTGGATTGGTGTTGGGTCTCACTCTGCCAGTTGTTCGCAGCGACGCCGCGAATCCGGACAATTTCGCACCGAACGCTTTCATCCGTATCGGTGGTGACGATCAGGTCGTCCTGACGATGCCCTATGTCGAAATGGGTCAAGGCACCTACACTTCGGTTCCCATGCTGATTGCCGAAGAGCTCGAGGTGAGCTTGAAGCAGGTGCGCCTTGAGCACGCCCCCCCGAACGAAAAGCTCTATGCCAACCCGCTGCTGGGTGTGCAAGCAACCGGCAACTCGAATGCGATGCGCGGCGCGTGGAAACCGCTGCGGGAGGCCGGAGCGACCGCGAGAACAATGCTGGTCGCTGCGGCAGCCAAGCGCTGGGGGGTCGATCCTGGATCGTGCGCCACACAAGATGGCGTGGTGAGCCACCCGCCTACGGGCCGTCGCCTTAAATATGGGGAGCTTGCTGCGGAAGCGGCGAAGATTCCCGTTCCGCAGAGCGTGACGCTCAAGGCGCCAGCCGATTTCAAGCTGATCGGGACGCCGGCCAAACGGCTTGATGCTCCCGGCAAGGTCAATGGGACCGCGCTTTATGGCATCGATGTCCGCCCTCCGGGCGTAAAGATTGCAGCACTTGTGCAATCGCCAGTCTTCGGCGGTCGCGTGAAAAGCCTCGACGATACGGCGGCCAAAACGGTCAAGGGTGTACGCCAGATCGTCAAGCTCGACGATGCCGTCGCCGTCGTGGCTGATCACATGGGGGCAGCCAAAAAGGGGCTCGCAGCCCTCAAGATCGAATGGGACGAAGGTCCCCATGCGCGGCTCTCTACACAGGACATAGCCCACGAACTGGAACAGGCAACGCTCCGTTCAGGAGCTGTGGCGCAGAACCTTGGCGACGTCGACAAGGCTATGGTCGATGCCGCAATCAAGGTCGAGGCGACCTATCAGGTCCCATTCCTCGCCCACGCTACAATGGAGCCGATGAATTGCACGGTACACTTGCGTAAGGACGCGTGCGAAATCTGGATCGGCAGCCAGGCGGTGGCGCGCGTACAGGCGATGGCCGCGCAAACCGCAGGCCTGCCGCCCGAGAAGGTTATCGTCCACAACCATCTAATTGGCGGCGGCTTCGGCCGGCGATTGGAGGCCGACGGCGCCGTCCGCGCCGTCGAGGTCGCAAAACATGTCGATGGCCCCGTGAAGGTCGTGTGGACCCGTGAGGAGGATATCCAGCACGATATGTATCGGCCCTACTGGTTTGACCGCCTCTCCGCCGGGCTGGACGCCAACGGGAAACCGATCGCCTTGAGCAACCGCTTCGCCGGATCCTCGGTGATCGCACGATGGTTGCCGCCGGCCTTTAAGGAAGGCCTCGATCCCGACTCGATCGAGGGCGCGATCGATCTGGTCTATGACCTACCCAACTTTCACGTCGAGTTCGTGCGGGTAGAGCCTCCGGGCATACCAACCGCGTTCTGGCGCAGCGTCGGCCCCTCTCACAACGTGTTCGTGACCGAAAGCTTCATCGATGAAATGGCGGCTGCCGCCAAGCAGGACGCCGTCACATTTCGCCGAGCATTGCTCGGCAAATCGCCGCGCGCCAAAGTAGTCCTCGATCTGGCGGCTGAGAAGGCAGGGTGGGGGCAGAAACTGCCGGACCGCGTGGGGCGCGGCGTGTCTTTGCAAAACGTATTCGGCAGTTACATGGCGCAGATCGCCGAAGTCGAGGTATCGAAGGCCGGAGCTATTCGTGTCCGACGCGTGGTCTGTGCAGCCGACATCGGCACCGTCGTCAATCCTGACACCGCTCAGGCGCAAATTCAGAGCGGAATTATCTTCGGTGCCACAGCCGCGCTTTATGGCGAGATCACCCTGAAAAATGGACGTGTCGAGCAAACCAATTTCGATACCTATAAGATCATGCGCATGAATGAGGCGCCTTTGATCGAGGTGCACCTCGTGAAGAGCACCGAACCACCGGGCGGGCTGGGCGAGAACGGAACATCCGCAATCGTTCCAGCTATCGCAAACGCCGTCTTCGCGGCAACCGGCAAACGCCTGCGCAAGATGCCGATCGACAGCGCCTTGCTTAAACAAGCGACATGAATAGGCCGCTCGCGGGAGCGGAGTTCGACAGAGGCTCAGGTCGCGGCATCGCGACCTTGAGCACGACTGGGAGAACGACGATGATTCCGCTGCTGGCCGACGCCATCCGGGCACACGGCGGCCTGAGCCGCTGGAACGCCCATCGCACTCTCACAGCAACGACCGTGAGTGGGCTTCCGTGGCGCCTTTCGGGAAGGCCGGCCAGTTCATTGACTTTACCCCGAACGCATTGCCATCGTCACAGGAGAGACGACCGTCGCGGAGCGACGAAATCCGCGCGACTCGTTTGCCAGACATGACATGCGGACCAGTTGGGACCCGCTGCATCGGGCCTACTTCGGTGGGTACGCGCTTTGGACTCACCTGACTACTCCGATCCTTCTTGCGATGGAGAACTTCGAGGTTCGCGAAATCGAACCGTGGCACGAGGGAATCAAAGTTTGACGTGATTTAAGAGCTACCTTCCCTGCAACGATCGCGAGCCATAGCGCAGAACAGAATTTCTATTTCGGTCCTGACATGCTTATTCGTCGGCACGACTACAGGGTCGAAATCGCTGGAAGCTTTGCAGCGGTGGTTGCAAAGCAGGGCCGCTCTTCATGGCGTTCCGCCGCCGTCCAAGGCGCGCGCTCCACTCAGCACATTCGCGATTCCTCCTTCGCCGCGACGCCTTCCGAGCAGTTCTTCAAGCGCTCGATCATCCATCGCCCGGCCGGTCCCGGAGGTTCGCCCTCCCGATAGACAGCGAACATGGGAAGAGGCAGCCCTCCAGGCGGCGCCTCTTCGATCGAAAGCTCGACGAGCCGCCCTTCGGCAATATCTCTTGCCACGGCGTGGAGTGGCATGCCTCCGAATCCCAGGCCACTGACAAGGAAAGCATGCTTCGCAAAGAGGTCCGCCAGCCGCCAGGTGGATGGCGACATCACGCCGATATTGCGACCTTCCGTGAGCGTGGATCGATCCGTCAGGACAAGCTGCACATGCCGCGCTAACTCCTCCTTGGGGATGGTGCCACGGTAGGATGCAAGAGGATGGCTCGCTGCAGCCACCATCATCAGTTTGACGTCGAAAAGGCGTTCCTTGATCAGACCGGGCGGAAGCGTCGGCAGAGAACCAACAACGCCAATACTCGCTCGTCCATCCAAAACCGGCTGCACCGCGCCACCGAGCGCCTCGACATAGAGACGCAACGGCGTCGCCGGAAACTGGATACGAAATTCACGCGCAGCTTCGGCGATCAGCGAAATGGGCAGAAACACGTCGAGGACAGCCGTCAGTTCGGCCTCCAGCCCGCCAGCAATCCCCTTCGCCCGTGCCTTCATGGCATCGACGCCGGTGATCACCGCACGCGTGTCCGCCAGCAGGACAACGCCTTCCTTCGTCAGCTTGGGATAACGCCCCGCACGATCGAACAGCACGACGCCAAGCTGAGCCTCCAAACTCAGAATAGCTTCGCTGACCGCTGATTGGGTTCTTCGCACACGGCGCGCCGCGGCCGAAAAACTGCCCTCATCGGCAGCAGCAACGAACATCCGCAACTGGTCGAACGACACGCTTTCAAGCATCGATCCCTCCATCGGTCCGGCCGATGGATAACATCAAAATATACTGGCTGCACCCGATGCACGCCATCCCCCATCTTGCGTGTGAAGGCGGCGTCGACCGCCCCGACAAAGGAACGGCCCAAGCAGCCGAAGGAGCACACGATGACACTTCGCACGCACACATTCACGCCTGCCCGTCTCGGGCGCTACACGCTGTCAAATCGGCTAGTGATGTCCCCGATGACCCGCAGCCGCGCCAAGCAGGACGGCACGCCGGGAGAATTGACCGCCGAATACTATGCCCAGCGCGCCAGCGTCGGCCTGATCGTGGCGGAAGGCACGCAGCCTTCGGACGACGGACAGGGCTACCTCACCACGCCGGGCATCTACACGGCAGCGCATATTGCCGGATGGAAGAACGTAACGACGGCCGTGCATGACAAGGGCGGCCGCATCTTCATCCAGCTCATGCATGTCGGGCGCATGTCGCATCCCGACAACACGCCGCACCATCGCCAAGCCGTTGCGCCATCCGCCATTGCACCCGTATCGCAGATGTTCACCGCTACGGGTATGCAGGACATTCCGGTGCCGCGCGCATTGTCGACCGAAGACATCCGCCAAACCGTTGCCGACTTCCGTTACGCGGCGCGCGCGGCCATTGACGCCGGCGCCGACGGAGTCGAAATCCACGGCGCAAATGGCTATCTCCTCCAGCAATTCTTCGCCCCGAACGCCAACACGCGCACCGACCAGTATGGCGGCTCCATCGAGAACCGCGCCCGCTTCGCGATCGAAGTCGCCAAGGCAATCGCCGAGGAGATCGGTGCGGACAGGACGGCGATGCGCTTGTCTCCCGGATCAACGCTCGGCGGAATCGACGAGGGCACCAATGGCCCGGATCTCTACCGCTATCTGGTCGTCGAACTCGATAAACTTGGCCTTGCGTACATCCACGTCATTCACAACGGCGATGATCAACTGATGGCCGACCTGCGCGCGCGGTGGAAGCAGGCGCTGATCCTGAATCGGCCCGGCCGCCCACGCGACCAGATCGGCGCCGACGTGGCTTCGGGACTGGCCGATTTGGAAGCCTATGGGCAGATGGTGCTCGCCAACCCGGACTTCGTCGTGCGGCTGAAAAGCGGTGCGCCGATGAACACGGCAGACCGCGCCGCCTTCTTTGGCGGCACCGCACAAGGCTACACCGACTATCCCGCGCTTGTGGCCACCGCTGCCTAAGCCGCGCGACGTTGTCCGTTATCAATCGAGCTGCGCAGCACGCGCAGCTCCGAGTTAACCAGGCCTCGGCTCAACAAAAGCCCCTCATATAGGAGTCATTGCCATGACTATTATCCGTTATCTTCCCTTCGCCGGCCGGCTGATGATCGGTCTTCCTTTTGCCATGAGCGGCTTGAGCAAGCTGGGCGCCTATAGCGCCACCACCGGGATGATCAACGCCGCTGGATTGCCTTTCCCGCCACTGGCCTTCGCTGTTGCTGTTGCCGTCGAACTCGGCGGTGGCCTGCTTCTCATCGCCGGCTATCGTGCTCGCTACGTCGCCGCTGCTCTTGCCCTGTTCTCGCTCGCAGCGGCAGTGTCGTTTCACAACAACTTTGCCGATCAGAACCAGATGATCCACTTCCTCAAAAACGTGATGATGGCGGGTGGACTTTTGCAGATCGCGGCATTCGGCGCCGGTGCGCTCAGCATCGACAATCGGCGCAAGGCCGGCGGCATAGGTTCAAGCCCGGCAATGGCCGCTTGAATATCTGCGACGACGTTCCCGCTCGTGGTCTCGACCGTGGCCTCCAGTCGAAGAACCCGCACGCGACACCAAACCGAGAAAAACCATGTCCAACACTGTATCGACCTTGTTGCTTCGCAACCTCCATGAGGTGTTCGGTGAGATTGATCCCGTGCGTCGACGCGCGGCGATCGCCGAGATCTTCCACGAAGACGCAGCGTTCTACGACCCCAAAAGCGGAATTTTCCGCGGCCGCGACGAGATCGACCGTATCGCCGGCGTGATCAAGGCATCTCATCCTGACTTTCAATATCAGCCGATCTCCCCGCCTGAGGAGACGGGCAATGGCTGTCGGGTCCGGTGGGTATCGGGAAGTCCTGGCAAGCCGCCAGCTTATGCCGGAACCGATTTCGCGATCGCCCGGGACGGCAAGATTGCCGCCGTCTATCTCTTCTTTGACGACCTCCCCAACTGAACGGCGTCCCGAGCGACCACCATCGTGAGTGCCTTCTCGAAGTTCGCGTAATCGCACGACATCATGAGCAGGAGGAACGCCGAATTGGCAATGCTCATCTCGCGAATCAGCCGGCGAATTTCCAGCGATACAGTTGGTCGGCCGTAGCAGCGCCTGGATTTCCAGCTCCAATACGATCTGAAACCGGCCGAGCTAACGGATCTCGGTGTCCGGTCGGACGATCGCCAGTGCATCATACATCTTGAAAAACAGTCGGCAGACACCTCTCAAGCTTAGTCTGCCAGTCGAGATGAAGGGAGGTCTCCTGGAACGGTTCGCTGCAGCACATTGATTTGTTGCCTCAAGACCAGAATTTCTGCCTCAGGTGAACTGCAGCATCAGTGGCCTCTAGCAGCATAAATTTGATAAAAGGTGACGACAATTTCGAGTGCGATCAACACAACGATGATGAGTTCAAGGCGCAGCGATCGGCGCGTATCGATGATGTCAGCGAGAGTGTTGGCCGTTTCGGCCACTACGGCGAGCTTCCGGTTGAGCGCGTCGAAGCGCTCTTTAAGTTCGTATTCGTCTTCGAGCCGTGCATAGAGCCGCTCCAGATCTGGACGATCCCACAAAGCATCTGGTTTTTCCGCTACCGCAACACGGCCCGATACCCGGTGCTGTACCAGCAGGGCATTTCCGAGCAATTTCAACATCCCTTTTCGGTTCCGCCGAGTGCGTCCGTGATCTGCCAGCTCTTTCGCAAATGGCTCGATGATCTCGAACACTTTTGCGACTTCGCGTTCGTCATGGGCAAGCACAACGCTTTTCGCAAGGACATCGGCAATGACAAGAAGCCTTTCGGGCGACATGTCCCGCAACTGAATCGGTCCTCCCGCCTGAACCTGGTCCTCGGTTTCACTGGCGAGCGCAACGATCGCGGTTTCTTCCTCAAATCGCACGAACTCGCCACCGATCCGGGGCTTCAGCGTTTCCAAAAAATCGATCTCATTTTCGGGCGAAAGGCCGATCAGCACCGCGACGCCGTAGCGAAACAGCACAGCGACACCAGCCTTGCCAACCTGGATCGCGAGCGGGAGCGCCGAAAGCACTTCTCCCTCGAAGCCCATCGTATTGATCCGGTCTCCAATATACAGGGCATGTGCGGTGACCCGTGCACCCATTTCCGCGGAGATAATTGCCGGTTTGGTCATCACGACATTTCCCCAAAGTCTCCGCGCCTCATGTTCTTTTCCCGCATATCGTGAAGGGCCATAGCCAACCCCGGCTTCCCTATGACAGCGTACTCCACGACTACAAGGAGAGCCAGAAGCGGCATTCCGGCGAGAAATAAAACGAGAGACGGACTGCTTCACCGTTTGGGGTAACGCCGCGCAGCGGTTTGAAAAGCTGATCAAGCTCCGACGACACCGCCATCCTCGCGGGTGATGACGAGTGTCGCCGAGCGCGGGGTCGCCGAACCACCGGCTGGCCAGTGGCTGCCAAGGCGTCCTTGCGCAAACTCATCGGCGCTCGTATGCGCGCCTGGATGCTGGACGTTGACGAACATGGTGCGGCCGTCCGGCGTCGTTGTCACGCCGGTGATCTCCTGCCCGAGCGGACCTGTGAGAAATCGGCGAATCTCTCCGGTCTGTGGATCGGCGCACAGCATCGCGTTGTTGCCGAACGGCTCGTAGCGACCTTTGTTCAGCGAGTTGTCGCTGATGTCGGTCTGGATCCACAATCGGCCTTCGGCGTCGAACCACAGTCCATCGGGACAGGCGAATAGGTTATTCTCGTCGAGCGGGAGCCCGGCAAGGTCCCGGCCAGAGGCTTGGTCGCCACCAATGACAAACAGCTCCCAGCGGAAGCGCGTCGCCGCGTGGTCAGCGTCTTCTTCGGTCCAGCGCACGATATGTCCGAAATAATTCTCAGCGTGTGGATTTGCCTTGTCGACCTCGTCCGGTTTTCGCTTAGCATTGTTCGTGAGGGTGAAGTAGACCGCGCCGGTCGTCGGCTCAACCGCGCCCCATTCCGGCCGATCCATGCGGGTGGCGCCGACATGCTTCGCCGCGGCGCGGGTGTTGACCAGCACCTCGGCCTGGCTGCGGAATCCGTTCTCAGACGTCAGGCCGTTCTGACCAACGGCCAGCGCCAGCCAGTCGCCGGTCCCGTCATCATTGAACCGCGCGACATAGAGGGTGCCATCATCGAGCAGATGGCCGCTTGCTCCGGCCTTGCTGAAGGGTTGCGCGCTGACGAATTTGTAGATGAACTGAAACATGGCATCGTCGCCAGAGTAGCACACCAGCGGCTTGCCTTCGACCGCCGGCGCGAACACCACGCCCTCATGCGCAAAGCGTCCGAGCGCCGTGCGCTTGACCGGCACGGCATCGGGCCGGAACGGATCGATCTCCACCATCCAGCCGAAAGCGTTAGGCTCGTTACGATAGTCCTCGACCGGGCTTGGCGCTTTGCGTGAGGCATCGAAGCGGACGAAAGCATCGCCGCCGCTGTCGGCCAGCTCCCAATGATAGCGCGTCTTGCCGCGCGGCACCTGATATTGGCTGTGCTCCCGCGGCTGATCCGGCTTGCCATCCTTGCTGTCGTCGTTGCGAAAATACTGCGCCCAGTTCTCCTCCGCGGCAAGATAGGTGTTCCACGGCGTCGCGCCCGACGCACAATTGTTCAACGTACCGCGCACGCAGGTGCCGTTGGGGCTGTATTTCGTTTTGACGAAGTCGCTCCCGCGCACAGGTCCAGCCAACTCCATCGGCGTCAGCGCGGTGATGCGGCGGTTGTGAGGGTCTGGCACCGCAGCCCATCCGCCATCGGCCTCGCGGCGAATCCGGACGACGCTTACGCCATGCGCATTCATTTCCTTGAGCACGTCGTCAGCCGGTCGTCGGCCATCAATGAGATAGGCGTCTTCGGCGCCGAGCTTGAGACCTGAGGCAGAGGCGTGCATCAAACGCGGTTCGACATATTCGTGGTTGATGACAAGCAGCCCGCCGTCGGTATGGCCGTCGATAGCAAAGAAATGCATCCCGTCATGGTGACTACCGACCTGCATCGCCTGATCCTCGCCGCTGTTGTCGACGGCGAAGGCCGGCATGCGGCCCAGAACCGGCTCGCCCCACGGCAGGATGACGTTCACCCGGTAGCCTTCGGGGAAGGTCACACTATCGGCACGGCTGACCGGGACTGGTTTGAAATCGAGGCGGTCCCCGCCGGTTCTTGCTTCACCCGGCCGGACGAACAGCGCGACGACCGCCGTAGCAAGCCCGCCCGCGAGCACGTCGCGGCGCTTCAGGCGTCGCGTGACAAGGTCGCCAAAACGCGGGTTTCCGGTCTCAAGGCACGGTGGTTCATCGCCGCCGTCCCCAGGAATGATCTCGATGGCTTGGCTCACCTTGGGACACCCCCAATGGAAGGCCTCGAAATTACCGCCGCTCTGTGACAGTTCGTTCACGACCGGAGGGGTTCCCGGCCAACTCGCGATGCGGTGGCTGCATTGGTCATGAACAGCGCGTGAGGTTGGGGATGAACGAGACCATGCCGAGCCACAGACGAGGGCGTGGTGTAGACGGCATGAAGGGCGAGAACGGAATTGGCCAGCCAACAGCTCGAGATCGAATTAAAGCTTGAACTCCATTCCCGGGACGCAACAAAGCTTCGGGGGTTTTTGCGGAAGTCGTTCAAACGCGGTCAAGCGCAAGCGTTGGATTCGGTTTATTTCGACACGACCGAGCAGCACCTTCACAAAGCCGCCTTTTCACTGCGCATCCGTCACACTGGCAAGCGGCGGGTCCAGACATTGAAGGCTGTTGGCAAGGCAACGGCAGGTCTCTTTGTGAGACCGGAGTGGGAGCGCGACATCGAGAGCGACATCCCGGCCCTCCTCCAGCAATTTATTCCCGAACCCGTCTTGGCTGACCTACGCCCCATCTTCCGGACCGTGGTGCGCCGAAATTTGTTTGAAGCAATCGAGCGTGGCGGCTGCAGCTATTCTTGCTCAGATCGATGCCAAGGATCACTATGCTCACGGTCCGTTCCTTCCTCTCTTGAACACCGACATCCTACACAGGCGTCGGCAGGAGGGGCGGGCCATCCATAAAGGGGGTTCCCAAGGCTCCAGATCAAAGTATTTGACGCTGATAAAGAAGCAGAGCGAGACGATCGAGCCCGCAGCTTAGCCGACGCGAATGCGTGCGCCTTTGGTCGTCTTCCGATAACAGTTCACAAACCATTCGCTCTGGCTGTCAAATCCGCTAACGATTTCGAAAATCGCTCGCTGCATAGTCTCCGGGTCAACAGGAAACGGGGTTGTTGTATGACTGGGAACGCTGTCCTTGAAAACGTGCGTCGATATCGCACCATAGCTTCGCTCTATCGTCAGACTGCGGCGTTCCGTCCTGCGCAAAGATCGACGCTCCTGGCGCAAGCCTATGAATATGAGCGTCTCGCGATGACGGAGCTCGAAGCCCACTTCACGGTTCATAACACCGCATCGTGGAACATGGCTACCGCTGCGTGAGCGCTGTCGAAGGTACTAAGGAAAACGTTATAAGCGCTGGCGGCAGCGGCAATTTCTCAGCGAACCGGACAGATGAGCCGCAGGCCGCGGCGTTAGCTGCGCAGCCCCGGCGCTTCCTGGCCGGTGCGTGCGACGTATTCGGTGTAGCCCGCCGCCATACTATAGTGGATGCCCTCGAGCGTCAGCTCCAGCACGCGATGGGAGAGGACGCTGAGCAAATGTCGGTCGTGCGAGACGAACGTAAGCGCTCAACCGCTGCCCCATTGATGTGGGCTTGACGTTTTGCGGAATCTCCAGGGCATGAGGTCTTCGATTTTGCTTTGAGGATGGCCGGCGATGATTGCCTCGAGTGTTTCGGCGATGTAGGCGACGGGGTTGACGTCGTTGAGCTTGCAGGTGGCTACGATCGACGCCAGCAAAGCCCAATTCTCGGCTCCAACTTCATGACCAGCAAATAGCGCATTTTTTCTGGTCAGGCACACCGGCCGGATGGCGTTTTCGACCGGATTGGTGTCGAGCTCGAGACGTCCGTCTTCGAGGAAGCGGGTCAGCCCCGGCCAATGATTGAGCGCGTAGCGGATGTCCTGGGCGAGTGTCGAGCTGCTGGAGATCATCGACAGCTGTTTCTCGAACCACGGCTTCAAAGCAGCAACGACAGGCCGCGAATGCTCCTTGCGCGCGGCCAGTCGGATGTCCGGCGATGAGCCGCGCACCGTGGCTTCGATGGCATAGAGAAGCGCAATCTGCCGGACCGCGTCTTCGGCGATCGGCGATCTGCTGTTGCGCGCCAGCTTGACGAAGCGCCGACGCAGATGACTCCAGCAATGCACGAGCGTCCAGGGGCCTTGCGGTCGCGCAACGCCGGTCAGCCGATCATAGCCCTCGTATGCGTCGCATTGCAGGAAGCGCCCGTTAAAGCCGTCCAGGAACTGCCTGGCGAAAGCGCCGCTGCGTCCGGACGCATATCGGAACAGCACGATCGGCGGACTTGGGCCGCTGTGGCCGCGGTCGTCGGAGACAATAGCCCAGAAGAAGCCTTTCTTCGTCTGGCCGCGCCCGGGAGCAAGCACCGGCGCCGTGGTCTCGTCCATGAACAGGCGATCCGCCGCCGCCAGTTGGCGGCGCATCCGATCCCCAACAGCCTGGAGATGGAAGCAGGCGCGGCCGGACCAGTTCCCCAGCGTCGCCCGGTCGAGCCGGATCCCTTGTCGCGCGTAGATCCCGGCCTGCCGGTAAAACGGCGTATGATCGCCGAACTTGGCGACGATCACTTGCGCAATGGCCGCTTCGGTCGGCAGTCCGCCAGGCACGACATGCTCCGGCGCGTGCGCCTGAACGACCGCGCCCGAGCAGCGGCGGCAAGCATATTTTGGACGACGCGTGACCAGCACGCGCCATTGCGCCGGGATCACGTCGAGACGCTCGCTGACGTCTTCGCCGATCTTCGTCATCGCGCCGCAGCCGCAGGGACACAGCGTGCTCGCAGGCTCGATGATCCGCTCCACCCGCGGCAAATGCGCAGGCAGGCAGCCCCGATTGCGATGACGGGCTTGATCTGATGCGCCGCGCGATCGGCCCTGGATAATCGCTGCCGCGTTCTCCTGCGCCGCGTCCAGGACGCCTTGCGCGATCTCGACGTCTTCGAGCGGCAAATGATATTGATCAGGCCGCAGCTTCTCGGACTTCGCGCCGAACTTCTCGCGGCGAAGTTCTCCGAGGATAACCTCCAGCCGGCGCCGCGCCTCTTCCGACGTTGCCAGCGCCGCCTGATGCTCGCCCAACGTCGCTTGCGTTTGCGCCAAAAGCGCCTTCAGGCGTTCGTTCTCGTCGCGCAGCGCCGCGGTGTTCATGCGCTATTTCCAGCACATCGCCGCCGTTCTCGCCATGCGCAAAGAGCGTCCCGAGTCACTCTGCCGCAGTTATCCCGCCGCTTGCGGACGCCGTGCTTCCTCCGGACGGACCAGCCTCCAGTCCAAACCTTCAAACAAGGCCGCAAACATCGCCGGCGATACCCGCATCACGCCATCCGCAATCGTCGGCCACACGAACTTGCAGCCTTCGAGCCGCTTGTGCACCAACACCAGGCCCGTGCGATCCCAGACCAAAATCTTGATCCGATCCGCTCGCCTCGATCGGAACACGAACGCCGCGCCGCAGAACGGGTCGAGACCAAGCATCTCCTGCACCTTCGCCGCAAGCCCATCGTGACCACAGCGGAAGTCGACAGGCCGCGTCGCGATGTAAATCTTCAACTCCGCGCCAGCAGCGATCATCGTGACGTCCGCACCGCGCGGATCACCTGTGATAGTTGCTTCTCGCCGATCGCCGCGTCCGTCCGCACGACGATGTCACCGATCGCAATCTCAATCTTGACCATCGGAACGTGACGCTCGTCTAACGGCTCTTCCACAACCAGCGGTGCGAAGCTTGTCGTCGGAGAGTCGCACGACGGCAAGCCGCCTCTCTGTCGAAAGCGTCGGCGCCAGTCGTAAATCTGCCAGCGCGTCGCACCATGCTTGCGCGCCACCTCCGCTACCTGAGCGCCAGGCAATAAACTCTCGGCAACGATCCGAGCACGCTCAGATTCCGAACGTACGCGCCGCCCCGTCGGTCCCTCAAGCACTTCAAGCCGGCTGACTATTCCAGTCGATGAGCCGTCCAAATGGACGTCCTTTTTGCCGTCTAACACCATCCAAAACCTCCGTCACAACCGGAGGATTCTTCGCATGTTCGATGCTAACCCGATACAAGGGGATCAACTGAGCGCTTACCGCCAGAATACAAGTTCAGGATTTACATCTCGGGCCAGAAACGCGGCGTCACCGACCCGATCAAGCGTGACCTGCGACGACGTTCGGCGATCGAGCCTGTGATCGGTCACGCAAAATCAGACCACCGCATGGACCGCAATTATCTCAAGGGCTCCGAAGGCGACGCCATCAACGCCGTGCTCGCCGCCGCCGGGTACAACTTCCGCCGATTGCTCGCCTGGCTGAGGCTGCTTTTGCGCGCATGGTTAGTGTCGATCATGCGGCCACATGCCAACCATCAATCATTCTCGGTCGCATGAAATCTCGTTCTTCACGGACGACGAAATATGAGCCGGTAGTTCGGTGCGACGACGGATCACGATCCCATCCGTCGCGATTTCTAACCCTTCGGGCGCCTCGCGGCCCTTGAACAAGGTACGCCGTGAATGGTCTCGCTCCAGGACATCAAGTCGGACTTCCCAATTGGCCGGACGACGTCGTCGACCAATGGCTACTCAAACTTGCCAATCACCCAAGATGGGTTGCGATGGTGTCGCGCTTGATCGAGCCAAATTTTCGCTTAAGCGAAAACTTCGCCGACCACTGTGCGTAAGCGCGTCCGCGCATGCTGTGGGGGCGCGACCTCACCAATCCTGCAAGTTGTCGTCTCCCCGCCCTCGGCGAGAGATGGCATCGTTAATCACTATATATGGTGTATCCCCGAGCAAGCGGGATAGCAGTTTCGGATTGCGAGCGGTCTCGGCGCTAGACTTATACGCGAATGGGTTGTTCTGCTCGTCGCCTTTCGCGCGCTTCCCTTAGAGGCGCCACGCGATCCCGCATGATTTCGAGCATCTGCAACTTTTGCTCGAACGACCGCGCCGCAATTTCCCTACGTCCCTCAGCCTTCCGCTGAAGAATGTCGGAGATGTCAGGGTAATGAGACTGATCGAACTTCATGGCCTGTGCTCGTTGTCGCACGGATTTTGGATTTCGAACCTATCGCAGAATGACTGCCATTTTGCGGTTAAGTTATGCCTGCCCAACACATTGCGAAGATAAGCAGGATCGAATGCCTTCGCTTCAACAAACTGCGAAATTCGAGCGTAGTCCTTGGGTCTACTCACGTCCAGAGCCGTTGCGATGAGGTGCTCAGCACGCAGAACCCGACATTTTATCGTTGTTTCCGCATCGATCCTGAAATCCACCGTCACGGCCTCAACAAGCCCCTCGGAATCGAGTGGTTTTGCGACGGGTTGCGGGACCTGTTGAAACGTCGTGGAATATCGGCCAGCATCGCTTCGCTCTGGCGTTTCTTCCAGCGCAGAAAGATCACACTTAAAAAAAGACAGCGCACGCCGCCGAGCAACGGCGCGGCGATATAAATGCCGCGCGGGAAGATTGGTTCGAAGGGAAAATCGATCTCGACCCTGAGCGCCTCGTCTTCATCGACGAAACCAGCGCCAACACCAAAATGGCGCGGCTTTACGGGCGCTCGCCACGCGGCGAGCGATGCCGTGCTGCCGTCCCACACGGACATTGGAAGACGACAACATTCACCGCTGGATTGCGCTCCGACGGTCTGATCGCTCCGCTTGTTCTGGACGGCCCCATGGATGGCGACGCTTTCCTGGCCTATGTCGAACAATGACTCGCCCCATCGCTGCGGCCGGGCGACACCGTCATCATGGACAACTTGCCAGCTCACAAGGTCCATGGCGTTCGAGAGGCCATTCAGGCGGCCGGCTGCCGCGCGCACCATGCCAGATCTCTGGCAAGCAATCGCCAGCGCTCTCAAACACTTCTCACCCGATGAATGTCAAAATTATCTCGCCGCCGCCGGATACGACGCAACCTGATCGGAAAATGCTCTAGCAGTTTGCTGAAAAAGCCAAAATTGACCGCTTCGATGATCCTCGGAACGCCTCATCGCGATGATGTGTATTCGGCGGCGCGTTGCAGTCGTTGTCGTCCTGGCGACGACGCGGTTATGCCGTGACCAGTTTGGGAACGCGGATCAGGTTATAGGCGATCAAGTTGAGCATGAAGTCGGCGGCAACGCGGCAAATGCCACGATGTTTGGTCCTGCGCATCGTGCCGTGCTGCTTGCCCCAGCCGAAGATGCATTCGATCATCGCCCGGCGCGTCTGCGACATGCCATAGCCCTGATGGCGCGTGGTCCGTGCGTCGATAGCGCTCCGGCGGCGCCTGCCGGTCTTGCCCATGCCATTGTTCTGCGTCACATGCGGTGTGACGTCGATGGCGCGAAGATTGGCCACATGATCGGCCGTGTCATAAGCCTTGTCCGCACCGGCGGTAATGCGGCGACCCGCTTTCCTGCCTTCGGCCTCGAGCATTATCTCCGCGGCGCGGCGCTCGGCGGTGCCGCTCGCGTGCGTGACGATGCCGGCCACGGCCAGCCCATGCCGGTTCTCCATGGTGACGTGGCCCATGTAGCAGAGCCTGGCCTCGCGTCCGGCCGCCTTGCGGTAGAGCCGGCTGTCGGGATCGCTCGTGCTGACATGGGTGTCGTTCTTGCGCGTCTGACCGTGGAAGTTCGTGCCGTCGTCGCCATCGCGGCCATCCTTGGGACGAAAGCTCTTCTGTGACGCCCAGGCCTCGATCAACGTGCCGTCCACCGAGAAGTGCTCGTCCGAGAGCAGCGGCTCGACCTGAGGGTGTTTCAAAAGCCTGGTCATGAACTTCGTGAACACATCGCCGTTCTGCAGCCGCTCGCGGTTCTTCGTGAAGCTGGTCGGGTTCCAGACCGGATGGTCCGGCGACAGCCCCACGAACCAGCGATACAATAGATTGTAGTCCAACTGCTCCATCAATTGGCGCTCCGAGCGAATGCCGTAGAGCACCTGCAGAAGTAGCGCGCTGAGCAATTGCTCCGGCGCGATCGAGGGGCGCCCTTCACTTGAATAGAGCCTGGCAAAGCTACGGTTCAACTCGCCCAGCACATCACGGACCAGCGCCCGGATCTTCCTCAGCGGATGGTTCGGCGGCACCCGCGCCTCCGGCGAGATGTACGAAAACAACCCGCCCTGATCCACAAAGGCTCCGCGCATCCCAACCTCCACCGATTCACGATGAAAATCGAATCAGCAAACTCTCGCACGCGCGAGCGGTTTTTCAGCAGACTGCTAGATGACGCCAGGGCGATTTTGAGGTTTATCCCGCTGACGACTTCACAATCGAATGCTTGAGGTTCACGCTTGTGGCTGCGGTCGATTCCTTGGAGGCACCGCATGGAGCCATTCGCAACTTGAGGGGATTTAGAATCACGATCGCTACATCGAAGGATTCGAATGCTGGGCCCAACTCAAGGATTAGACGGCTGTCTCCCCCAGCGCAGCGCTACCGATGTGCTACGTGCCCCCGCCGAACCCGCGCAATCCGGCTGGCGACAATCAAGCGATTGATTCAATAGAGCTTTCTGGTAGCGAGAGAGGGACTCGAACCCCCGACCCCAGGATTATGATTCCCGTGCTCTAACCAGCTGAGCTACCTCGCCACGGCATTCATGGTCGGCCGAAGCCGTGTGAACGCGCGGCATATAAAAAGCCGCTCGTGGGCCTGTCAAGCAAAGCCGCCGGATATATCAGCTTATTGCTGGATGGTGCTTATTTTGGCCGTATGGTGGGGTCGCCGCCGGGACTGCCGGGAGGGGGGATAACTGGCGTATTGCCGCCTTCCGGGGTAGGCGCGCGGATTTCGGGATCGACGCCCGCAGGCGGGCACAGCACGCCGTCGGATTTTGCCAGCTTGTCGCCAAGCTGCTGCCTGCCCTCGCCCGTCGTCGTTGCATTCGGCGCGGTCGCATCGTGAGGGGCGCAGCTGGCCGAGTTCGGAACAGGAGTAGGCGCCGCCGTCCCGGCAGGCGGAGTGGCCCGCGGCGGCGGAGCCTGCGCAAGAGCGGTATCCGCGAACGCAACAACCGCGATCAATAAGGACGTGATCTTCCTTCGCATGGTAGGGCAACGAACGGCCGCAGCGGATGTTCCGCAGGGAACCGGCGCCATCAGGATTTGCGATAGCGGATCAGCGAGAAGTGGCCCATCGGCGGCATCGGGCGATGCTCGAAAAGCGTGACGCCGCCGTGCTTCGCAGCCCAGTCCACGAGACGCTGCCACGGAAATTCGGGACGCCAGCCGAGCCGGCGGGCCAGCGGCGCAAATGCCAGTTCAAACAGACGGCGGGGTCCGCGCTCGGCGCCGATATGATTGACCAGAATCAGTTCACCGCCCGGCTTCAGCACGCGGACAAAATCATCGAGCGTCGCTTCGGGATCCGGCACCGCGGTGATGACAAATTGCGCCACCACCGCATCGAAAAACGAATCCGCGAACGCAAGATGTTTGGCGTCCATCACCGCCAGCGTTTCGACGTTGGTAAGATTGAGTGAACGCACCCGCTGCTGCGCCTTGCGCAGCATCGGTTCGGAAATATCGACGCCATAAAGTTTCGTGGTGGACGCATAATCCGCAAGCGACAGTCCGGTGCCGACGCCGACGTCAAGGATACGCCCACCGATCGTGTCGGCGACAGCGATCGTGGATTGACGGCCGGGATCGAATACCTTGCCGAACACGAAATCATAAATCGGCGCCCAGCGGCCATAAGCCTTGGCAACGCCTGCGCGGTCGATGTCGTTGCCCATGCCCCCCGCGTGCCCCGAACGTCTACCCGCGCAATTCGGCGGCGACGGGCTGCGCGGGCGCGCCATTCTGCGCTGCCGCTTCATTTGCGCGCTTCGCCATGGCGCGCGCGATGAATCCGCCGCCGAGAACCCGCGCCTGCCCTTCCGGTCCGTCGTAGAAGACACAGGCTTGACCGGGCGATACGCCCTCCTCGCCGGCCACGAGTTCAATCTCATAGCGGCCATCTACAGCACGCAGCCACGCCGGCTGGGGCTTGCGTGTCGAACGAACCCGTACGAACAGCTCAAGTCCCGCGCCAACAGCGCGATCGAGTGCGCCGTCACCGATCCAGTTCACGTCGCGCAGAACGATAAGATGCATCTTCAGCGCTTCGCGCGGCCCGACAACTACGCGTCGGTTAGCAGCATCGAGACTCAAGACGTAAAGCGGCGCTCCGGAGGCAATGCCGAGACCACGGCGCTGCCCAACGGTGAAATGCACGATGCCCTCGTGATGGCCGATGACATGCCCGTCGAGATGGACGATGTCGCCGGGCTCCATCGCGTTCGGCTTCAGCTGGCTGATGATATCGGTGTAGCGACCGGTCGGAACGAAACAGATATCCTGGCTGTCATGCTTGTCGGCAACCGATAAATCGAAGCGCCGCGCCAGTTCGCGGGTCTGCGGCTTGGTCATGTCGCCGAGCGGAAAGCGCAGAAAATCGAGTTGCTCGCGCGTGGTCGCGAACAGGAAGTAGCTCTGGTCGCGATCCGTATCCGCCGCGCAGAGCAGCGCACGCGATCCGCCCGCCAGACGGCGGGAGGCGACGTAATGACCGGTCGCTAGCGCTGTCGCGCCAAGCTCGCGCGCGGTCGCCAAAAGATCCCGGAACTTGACCAGACGGTTGCACTCAATACAGGGCACCGGCGTTTCGCCCGACGCATAGCTGTCAGCGAAATTCTCGATCACGGTTTCGCGGAAGCGGCTTTCATAGTCCAGCACGTAGTGCGGAATGCCGAGGCGTTCGGCGACATTGCGGGCGTCATGAATGTCCTGACCGGCGCAGCAGGCTCCCTTGCGATGGGTCGCAGCACCATGATCGTAAAGTTGCAGAGTTATTCCGACGACATCGTAACCTTCAGACTTCAACAGCGCGGCCGTCACCGACGAGTCGACACCGCCCGACATGGCGACCACGACCCGCGTATCCTGAGGACGGCCTTCCAGATCCAGACTGTTGAGCATTGATCCCGTCATTCATGAGACCTCGCAAGGTCACGCGTGCCTTGCGGATCGGAGACTTTCGCGGTGTTCGGAAGCGGGTTTTCGCTCCGTCGGGCCGACTGAAAGACCACCCTTTAATATAGGCCGTATTCCTGCGAGGCAATCACGGCCGGATGACGGCGACCCATTGACGGCAAATCTTGCCGCCGGGCAGAAAGCAAGCAGCCGAAGTCGCTGTGCCTGCCGCCGCATAATCCATATAACTAATTGAATATGTTGATTATCTTCTCAATCTGGATGATGGCCCGGTCCTTGCTGTTCATTTAGCAACCCTATCGCGAGAGGTTGCCTGTGTTTAGCGTGACATCAGAAACCGCCACCAGCGTGTCGCTCCCGAACGTGCGGCAGAGGTCGGGGCGGGACGATCCGTCGACGGGCGATACGTTTGAATCCCTGGTCGATATCAACGCACAGGCCTCGCAGGCTTCAACCGTGCAGGCGTCGAATTCGTCCGATCAGCACGATATGCGCCCTGACCGGCTTCCCGGCGCCTCCCGTCCGGATCGCACCATGCCGGCCGACGACAACGCACAGACGCGCGGCTCCGAGGCGTCATCCGCCCGGCCGACGCAGACCAATTCGGCGGCAGGACCGGGCACCGGCATTCAGAAGCCCGCTGCGGGTACAGACACATCGAACGCCACACACCACCATCGGGCCAAACACGAGAGCACCGACGTCGCCTCGACGAAAGACGGTTCTGACCCCAAGCTGATGGCCTCGGACGTCACAACGGCGGACCCGACCGCCGCACCGCAACCCGTCACAATACCGCTTGCGGTTGCCGTTCCGGTCACGCCCCCCGTCGCGGCCACGCTATCGGCAACCACCGTGCCTACCGCAGCCGCAGCCGCCGATTCGGCGACCGCATCAACCGGAGTTGCTGAGGTGTTGTCGGCCCAAGCGGTTTCCGCAACTCACGTCACGCCCGCGGACACCAGTTCCAATCCGGCCATCGCCGCCGATACCACGGCGACTACGGCGGCAATCGTCCAGGGGGCGACAGTCCCGCCTGATACCCTAAAGGCCGCACAAACAACCGCCATGCAGACCAGCGATGCCTTGGCGGCTGTCGTCGCCGCAGCCACACCGCCCTCCACGAAGGCGACCGCAAAGACGCCGGACAACGCGCAGCCGGGCAAGACGGCAGCATCGGCCATGACCGGATTGCAGCCCGGACCGATAGCCTCGGACGTAACAGCAACGTCCGCCGCATCCGGCAATCCCGTCGCGCCGCACGACGCCACTCCCGGCGATCACAAGCACGATGCCGTCGCCACCGACAGCACAAAGACCACCGCGTCCGATACCGGTACGCTTGCAACGCAACCGGGTGCCGCAGCGCCGCAGCATTCCGCGCAGGCGACCGACGCAGCGGTCCCGCAACAACAACCGGGGCAGCCCGACAGCGGCCAGGCGCAGAACATCAACAGCGCCCTTTCGCAGCCGCAGGTACAATCGACCGCCGCGACGACGCCGGTGACACCGCAGTACAATGTCGCGATCGCAGCCGGCGCGGCGGTACCGCTGAATGGACTCGCGGTCCAGATCGCGGTCACCGCCCTGAGCGGCAAGAGTCGCTTCGAAATTCGGCTCGATCCGGCTGATCTCGGCCGCATCGATGTCCGTCTCGACGTCGATCGCCAGGGCCGGGTCACGTCCCATCTGACGGTCGAGAAGCCGGAAACCCTTGCAATGCTGCGACAGGATGCGCCGCAGCTCCAGCGCGCGCTGCAGGACGCGGGCCTGAAGACCGGCGACGGCGGTCTGCAATTCAGCCTGCGCGATCAGTCCTCACAGGGCCAGACCGCGCGCGACGATACCGGCCGCAACGCGCAGCGCGTGATCGTGACCGAAGAGGACAACATCGTTCCCGTGGCGACTGCCGGGCGAACCTATGGCCGCATGCTCGGATCGAGCAGCGGTCTCGACATCAGGGTTTAAGGAGACGGAGATGACGACCTCAGTTGGTTCCGCGGTTCAGCAGGTGGTGTCGGGCACGACACAGCTGCCTGCTTCCTCCTCCTCAAGCTCATCGACGTCGACCGACGGCACGCTAGCTGGCAACTTCCAGACCTTCCTGACGCTGCTGACGACGCAATTGCAGAATCAAAACCCGCTCGATCCGCTGGACACCAATCAATTCACCCAGCAGCTCGTGCAGTTCGCCGGCGTCGAACAACAGTTAAAGACCAACGACCAGCTCACGAGCCTCGTCTCCCTGCAGCAGACCGCGCAGGCAACGCAGGCCCTGGATTTCGTCGGCAAGAATGCCGTTGTCGACGGCAGCACCGCCACCATGACCGACAAGGCGGCGACATGGCAGCTCAGCATCCCGACCGCCTCGACACTCACCGTCAACATCGCGAGCAGCACCGGTCAGAACGTCTTCTCGGGCTCCTACGGTGTCAATGCCGGCGACAATCAGGTTTTCTCCTGGAACGGCCTCGGCAATGACGGCACACAATGGCCCGACGGCAAATACACGCTGACCGCGACAGCCGCCGATGCGTCCGGCAATCCAGTCACGGTCTCGACGCAGATTCAAGGCCAGGTGAATTCCGTTGATCTGACCCAGTCGCCGCCGCTGCTGTCGATCGGCGGGCAGACCTACACGATCAGCCAGATCAAGCGCATCGTGAACTGACCCAGCGCAGTTCGACGGCGTCGGCACCACACAGTCTTCCCGCTTATTAATATGACCGGTCCGCGCCACCCCAACGGCGGCGCGGTGCCGTTTCCGGAACGGCTATTCGAAGGAGAATCGTATTGAAGCCTTGGGCTTAGGCAAATTTTAAGCCACGGGGCGTAGCTTCCTCGGTGAGTTCAGTGGTTGAGAGTTTGTGAGTACGCCATGACAGAACCCCATCGCCCGAGGGTGAAATACGTCATCGGGCCCGACGGCAGCCCGTTAACGATCGCGGATCTGCCGGCACCCGGGACCAAACGGTGGGTGATCCGCCGTAAGGCCGAGGTCGTTGCTGCGGTACGTGGCGGACTGCTCTCCCTTGAGGAGGCTTGCAGCCGCTACACGCTGACCGTCGATGAATTTCTGTCGTGGCAGTTCTCGATCGACCAGCATGGCCTGGCCGGGCTGCGCACCACCCGTATTCAGCAATATCGCCAGTAAGGCGCGCCTCTCACCAAATATTTCAGATTTTCAGAAAACCGGCCTTCTTTCAGAAGGCCGGTTTTTGCCGTTCAGCAATTTCGTCACGGGTCTTAACCGCCGTTAACCATATCGAAACCATACCATAGGCAATATTTGCCGAGTCGGCTTGTCCATGGCCGAATCCGAGGGGCTGGTTCGTTGCAAGGTCTGCTGGCATTCCTAAAAGGCCTGGGCGCATCACGGTTGATGGCGATGGTCGCCGTCACCGCTGTGCTGATCGGCTTCTTTGCGTTCGTCATCGTGCGCGTCACGACCCCGCAGATGACGACTCTCTTTACCGACCTCAGCGTCGAGGACTCCTCTGGAATCATCAAGGACCTCGAACGTCAGGCAATTCCCTACGAGTTGCGAAACGACGGCGCTGTGATCATGGTGCCGAAGGACAAAGTGACGCGGCTGCGGATGAAGCTCGCCGAGGCCGGACTGCCCAAGGGCGGCGGGGTCGGCTATGAGATCTTCGACAAATCCGACGCGCTTGGCACCACCAGCTTCGTCCAGAACATCAATCGCCTGCGCGCGCTGGAGGGCGAACTCGCCCGTACCATCCGCGCCATCGACCGCATCCAGGATGCCCGCGTCCATCTGGTGCTACCCGAGCGGCCGCTGTTCTCTCGCGAAGCGCCACAGCCTTCTGCATCGATCGTGCTGCGCGTTCGCGGCGGCCTGGAACCGCAGCAGATCCGCGCCATCCGCCATCTCGTCGCCTCAGCCGTCAACGGGCTGAAGCCGCAGCGGGTGTCCATTGTAGATGAAGCCGGACAGTTGCTCGCCGATGGCTCGGGGACCGACGCCGATGGCCTGTCCGGAGACGAGCGGCGCGCCGGATTCGAAAAGCGCATGCGCAATCAGGTCGAGGCGATCGTTTCGTCGGTGGTCGGAAGCGGCCGTACGCGCGTCGAGCTCTCCGCCGACTTCGATTATAATAAGATCACCCAGACCTCGGACAAGTTCGATCCGGAAGGCCGGGTGCTGCGATCCAGCCAGACCCGCGAGGAATCCTCTGTCACCGCCGACAACAACGGCCAGGTTACGGTCAACAACGAACTGCCCGGCAATCAACAATCGGACAATACAAGCCCTGCGCGCGACCAGAGCAAAAAGAGCGAAGAGACCAACAACTACGAAATCTCCCGCACCACCAAGACCGAGGTGACCGAGGCCGGCCGCGTCAATCGCATCTCGGTCGCCGTTCTCGTCGATGGCACCTATACCAAGGATGACAAGGGCCAGATGGTCTATGCGGAGCGCAGCAAGGACCAGCTCGACCGCATCGCAACGCTGGTGCGCTCAGCCATCGGCTTCGACCAGAAGCGCGGCGACCAGGTCGAGGTCGTCAACCTCAAATTCGCCGAGCCGCCCGCTGTCGTGCCGCTCGCTGAGCCGGCCGGTTTGCTGGGAATGATGCAATTCACAAAAGACGACGTGATGTACGTCATCGAACTCGCGGTCATGATGTTGCTCGGCCTCGTGGTGACATTCATGGTCATCCGGCCACTGGTCCGCCGTATCCTGGCGTCCGATCCTGCCCCGGCCATCGCCGCGCCGTCGGCTCTGCCGGCACCGACTGACGCCAACGCCCAAGCCGGCGCAACCGGGCAAAATCTCGTTCCCAGCAGCAACGCCACCGCGCAACTGATCGACGTTGCCCAGGTGCAGGGGCAGGTCCACGCCCAGTCGGTGCATCGGGTCGGCGAACTCGCCGAGCGCAATCCTGCCGAAACCGCTTCCATCATCCGTCAATGGCTTGCTGAGCCCGCGTGATCTGACATGGCCGTACCTCAAACCACCGCCACAAACGCCAACGACATTGCCAGCGTCGTCGCCTCGCTTGCGAGCCGTCAGAGCAACCGTCCCAAGTCCAAGCCTATGAGTGGGCCGAAACGGGCGGCTGTGATGATGCTGGCGCTGGGCGAGCAGTACGGCGGCAAGGTCTGGGCCATGCTGGACGACGACGAGGTCCGCGATCTGTCGCTGGCGATGTCCACGCTCGGCACGGTCGAGGCTGATGTGGTCGAAGATCTGCTGCTTGAATTCGTGTCACGGATGTCAGCTTCGGGCGCCCTGATGGGCAATTTCGATGCGACCGAGCGGCTGCTGACTCAATACCTCCCCGGCGACCGGGTGAGCGGAATCATGGATGAAATCCGGGGACCTGCAGGCCGCAACATGTGGGAGAAGCTGTCCAACGTTCAGGAAGAGGTTCTCGCGAACTACCTCAAGAACGAATATCCGCAGACCATTGCGGTTGTGCTGTCGAAGCTGAAACCCGAACATGCCGCGCGGGTGCTCGCCATCCTGCCCGAGGACATGGCGCTCGACGTGGTCGGCCGCATGCTCAAGATGGAAGCGGTGCAGAAGGAAGTGATCGAGCGCGTCGAGCAGACGCTGCGCAGCGAATTCATGTCCAACCTGTCGCAGACCCGCCGCCGCGACGCCCACGAGGTGATGGCGGAAATCTTCAACAACTTCGACCGTCAGACCGAGACCCGTTTCATCACCTCGCTGGAAGAAGAGAACCGCGAATCCGCCGAACGCATCAAGGCGCTGATGTTCACGTTCGACGACCTCGTAAAACTCGACGCAGGCTCGGCACAGACCCTGATGCGCCACGTCGACAAGGATAAGCTCGGCATTGCGCTGAAAAGCGCCAACGAAGAGGTTCGCGCCTTCTTCATGGGCAATATGTCATCGCGCGCCGCGAAGATGCTGATGGACGACATGGCGGCGCTTGGGCCGGTCCGGCTGCGCGACGTCGACGAGGCGCAGGCGCTGCTGGTCAATCTCGCCAAGGACCTCGCTGCCAAGGGCGAAATCATGCTGTCGAAAAACCGCGCCGACGACGAGCTGGTGTACTGATGAACGCTCCGGCAAAATTCCTGTTCGATACGGACTTCTCGGTTCCGCATAAATCCAGGGAGCGGGCACCGACAGCCCCTGAGATCGCGCAGCAGATCGCAGCCGCGGAAGCCCAGGCATATCAGAACGGGTTCGATGCCGCGCAGCGCGAAGCCAAGGTGCAGAGCGACCGGCGCATGGCGCTGGCGATCGAGGATATCGCCGCTGGCATCAAGGGAATCGCCCAACGCTTCGCGGGCGTCGAAACGCGGATGGAGACCGAGGCGGTCGATGTCGCCGTCGCGGTCGCGCGCAAGCTATGCAGCGAGCTGATCGCGGCCGAACCGTTGGCGGAAATGACCACGCTGGTCTGCGACAGCTTCCGGCATCTGGTGTCGACGCCGCATCTCGTGGTGCGGATCAACGATCAACTCTACGACGCGGCGCGCGAGCAAGTCGAACGCATCGCCAAACAATGCGGGTTCGCTGGACGGCTCGTCATACTCGCAGAGCCAGATATCGGGACGGGCGACTGCCAGATCGAATGGGCTGACGGCGGAATCGTGCTGGAACGCGCGACCATCGACGCCAAGATCGACGAACTGGTGCGCGGCTACATGACGTCACGCAAATCGAACGACAACCACTGAGGGTATAGGGACGCACAATGAGCGATAACGACACCCAGGTGCCGCTTCCCGACCTCAACGCCGCCGATGCGCCGGCGGTCGATGACGTCGGATACAGCGAGGACGAACAGGTGACGCGGGTCGCGTCCGATCTCGAAGCGGTGTTCGACGTTCCGGTTCAGGTGTCCGCTGTGCTCGGCCGCTCCAAGATGGATGTCGGCGCGCTTCTCAAGCTCGGGCCCGGCAGCGTTCTGGAACTCGACCGGCGTGTCGGCGAGGCCATCGACATCTACGTCAACAACCGGCTTGTGGCGCGCGGCGAGGTCGTTCTCGTGGAGGACAAGCTCGGCGTGACCATGACCGAAATCATCAAGGCCGAAAAGGCCTGACGGCGGGTCGACCGCCGCGAGCCGGAACACATAACAGGAGCAGATCATGCGGCTTCTCATCGTTGGCACACTGAAGGGCCAACTCACAACCGCCACCAAGATCGCCATGGACAATGGCGCCTCCGTCACCCACGCGGACGGCAACGACCAGGCCATGGCCGTGCTCCGCGGCGGCAAGGGCGCCGATCTCCTTCTGGTGGATGTCGGCCTCGATATCCGCGACCTCGTGACCCGACTCGAGGCGGAACACATTCACGTCCCGATTGTCGCCTGCGGCATCACCAACGACGCGCGAGCCGCCGTCGCTGCGATCCATGCCGGCGCCAAGGAATACATCCCGCTGCCGCCTGATCCGGAGCTGATCGCCGCGGTGCTCGCCGCCGTGGCGAATGATTCCCGCGATCTCATCTACCGCGACGAGGCGATGGCCAGGGTCATCAAGCTGGCGCAGCAGATCGCGTGCTCCGACGCCTCGGTCATGATCACGGGCGAATCCGGCACCGGCAAGGAGGTGCTGGCGCGCTACGTGCATACCCGCTCGAACCGTGCCAAGCGGCCGTTCATCTCGATCAATTGCGCGGCGATCCCGGAGCATCTCCTGGAATCCGAACTGTTCGGCCATGAGAAGGGCGCATTCACCGGAGCGGTCGCGCGCCGCATCGGCAAATTCGAGGAGGCCACCGGCGGCACGCTACTGCTCGACGAAATTTCCGAAATGGACGTTCGCCTGCAATCCAAGCTGCTGCGCGCCATCCAGGAGCGCGTGATCGACCGCGTCGGCGGCACCAGGCCGGTGCCGGTCGATATCCGCATCGTCGCCACCTCGAACCGTAACCTTGCGGACGCTGTGCGTGAGGGAACCTTTCGCGAGGATCTGCTGTTTCGCCTTAACGTCGTCAACCTGAAGATTCCGCCGCTGCGCGAGCGTCCTGCCGACATTCTCGAACTGGCGCAGCATTTCGCGAAGAAATATGCCGAGGCCAACGGCGTGCCGGTGCGTCCGGTTGCGGCGGACGCGCGGCGCGTGCTGACGACGAACCGCTGGCAAGGCAACGTCCGCGAGCTTGAGAATACTATTCACCGCGCGGTTCTGATGGCGAGCGGCGATGAAATCGGCGTGGACGCGATTCTGACGCCGGACGGCAACCGTCTCGACCTGGCCAAGACAGCACCCGCCGTCGCCCATGCCACGCTCGCCGCCGAGCAGGTGACGCGGGCACTGGTCGGCCGCACCGTGGCCGACGTCGAACGCGACCTGATTCTCGAAACGCTGAAACATTGTCTCGGCAACCGGACCCATGCCGCGAACATTCTCGGCATCTCGATCCGAACGCTGCGCAACAAGCTCAACGAATATGCCGATGGCGGTATCCCGATCACGCCCGCCGGCAACAGCGATCATCGCGCGTTCGTCGCAACGCCCTGACAAACCGAGTCCACCGCGAGAGCAATGCGTCTTGCACTCGCCCCACGAATGGTTAGGTTTTGAAGGTTGAGTCGCTGCATCGCTTCGCAGGCTCCGTCATCCTTCGAGACTCATGACCTCCTTCACGCCGCATCAGGATACAGCGCTGAAAGCCGTCGCCGACTGGCTGAAAGCCAAACCCGGCAAAAACGGCACGCCGCAGGTATTCCGCCTGTTCGGATATGCCGGCACCGGCAAGACCACGCTGGCGCGCCACATCGCCGATGACGTCGACGGCGAGGTCAAGTTCGCAGCCTTCACCGGCAAGGCCGCGCTGGTGATGCGCAACAAGGGCTGCGACAGCGCATCGACGATTCACTCGTTGATCTATCGCGCCCGCGAATCCGGTGAGGAGCAGCCGAGTTTTGAGTTGTGGGACGATGCGCCTGCTTCTAAGGCCAAGCTCATCGTCATTGATGAGTGCTCCATGGTGGATGCGGAACTCGGTCGCGACCTGATGTCGTTCGACTGTCCGCTGCTGGTGCTGGGCGATCCCGCGCAGTTGCCGCCGATTCAGGGCGCCGGCTTCTTCACCAATGCCGAGCCCGATGCGATGCTGACCGAGGTTCATCGTCAGGCCCAGGACGATCCGATCGTGCGGATGTCGATGGACGTTCGTGAGGGGCGCGAACTCGACATCGGCCGCTACGGCGAAAGCGAGGTGATCTCGCGCAGCGAGCTCGATCCGTCGCGCGTGATGGATGCCGATCAGGTGCTTGTCGGGCGCAACAACACCCGCCGTTCCTACAATATGCGATTCCGCCAACGGCAGAACATCGAAGATCCGTTACCGGTGGCCGGCGACAAGCTGGTCTGCCTGCGCAACAATCGCAAGAAGGCGCTGTTCAACGGTGGCCTGTGGCGCGTGAAGTCGCGCGCGGCCTCGAAATCGAAGATCATCACGATGCGACTGTCGCCCGACGAGGAATTCGCGCACAAGGTGACCAAAGTCTCGGTGCGGCAGGACTGCTTCGCCGGCGGCATCGAGGACATTCCGTGGGAGCAGCGCAAGCCCTACGACGAGTTTGACTACGGCTATGTCCTGACGGTGCACAAGTCGCAGGGCTCGCAATGGGACGACGTCGTGCTGTTCGACGAGAGCTTCGCGTTTCAGGACAGCCGCGCGCGCTGGCTCTACACCGGCATCACCCGCGCCGCGAAGCGGCTGAGCGTCGTGATGTAGCGGCGAACGCCGCAATACATCCTTATCGCTTTTTGACCTGCCGGCGTCTATGGCGTGGCGGTTCAGACGCTCGCTTTTGAACGAGCCGATCCATCGATTGCAGCAAGAGCTCGTTCCAAGTCGGCGATCAAATCGGCGGTATCCTCGAGGCCGATTGAAAGCCGTATGAGACCGCAGGTGATGCCGGCGGCTTTGCGCGCTTCCTCCGACATGCTGGCATGGGTCATCGTCGCGGGATGAGCCACCAGGCTCTCGGTGCCGCCGAGCGACTCCGCCAGACTGAAAAGCCGGACGGCCTCGACAAAGCGGCCGGCCTCCGCGTCGCCTCCTTTCAGCTCGAAGCTGAGCATGGCGCCAAAGCCGGATTGCTGGGCCTTGGCGAGGGCATGGCCCGGATGCGTTGGCAATCCCGGATAGTGGCACGCGGCCACAAGGGGATGCTTGAGAAGAAACTCGGCAATCGCTTGCGCGCTGCGCTGCTGCCACTCCATGCGCGGAAACAATGAGCGAATACCGCGAAGCGCCAGATAGGAATCGAACGGCGCGCCCGTGGTGCCGATGATATTGGCCCAGGCCGCCAGCGCCTCGGCATCAGTGGCATCGGCCGCGACCACGGCGCCACCGACCATGTCCGAGTGGCCGTTGAGATATTTCGTCGTCGAGTGAACGACGAAATCCGCACCGAGCGCGATCGGTCGCTGCAGCGCGGGCGACAGAAACGTATTGTCGACGACGACCTTGGCGCCAGCCGCTCTGGCCAGCGCGACAATCGCCCGAATGTCGACGATGCGCATCAGAGGATTGCTCGGGGTCTCGATCAGGACGAGTCTTGGCTTGTCGTGGAATGCTGAAGCCAGCGCAGCCGCATCGTTCTGGTCGACAAAGGCCACCCTGAAGTGGCCGCGGTCGCGACGGTTCACCAGCAGGCGGTGGGTGCCGCCGTAACAGTCATGCGGCACCATCACAATGTCATCGCGTGACAGTTGCGACAGCACCAGATCGATCGCGGCCATGCCCGAGGACACCACCACCGCGCCTGCGCCACCCTCGAGCTTGGCGAGGGTATCCGCCAGTAACGTCCGGGTGGGGTTGCTGGTGCGGGTGTATTCGTGCGGACCCTTGCGCCCGAAACCGGGCCAGGTGAACGTACTCGACAGACAGATCGGCGGCGTCACCGCTCCGAAATTATCCTCCGTCGCGATGCCGTTTGCGGCCGCGACCGTTTTCAGATTCGTAGAGTCGGACATGACGTTCGGGGGCTTTCGATGAAAATGCGAGGGCGCACGATCCCGTCCGGGATCTCGCGGTTGGCCGTCCATATTTAAGGGACTTCGACCGAAACATAAACGCTCCCACGGACCCTCTGCAACTTCCGTTGCAGGGTCGCAAGAAGCTTGAGCGGAATTGGACGTAGCGCGGTGTTTTCCCGTTTTGAACGAAGGCTCATCCGGCCACGTTCAGTCGTTGAAGAACCGCCCCTCCTTCACCTCGACGACATAACCCGCGCGAATGGTAAAGTCGCCGAAGTGTTCGCCGGGTTTGCGGTCGCGGGCATAGTGGCCGAGCGTCTTGTCGAGCGCTTCGAGAATCGCAGGCTCGCCAACATTCTCGAGATACATCTTGTTGAGCCGCTCGCCGTGGAAGCCGCCGCCGAGATAGAGATTGTACTTGCCTGGAGCGCGGCCGGTCAGGCCTATCTCGGAGATATAAGGCCGCGCACAGCCATTCGGGCATCCGGTCATGCGGATGGTGATCGGGTCGTCCTTGAGCCCGTTGGCATTGAGGATGGCTTCGATCTTGGTGACGAGATCGGGCAGATAGCGTTCGCTTTCAGCCATCGCCAGACCGCAGGTCGGTAGCGCGACGCAGGCCATCGAATTGAGGCGCAAGCCGCTGCGGGTCTCGAACTGATCGAGGCCGTATTTCTTCATCAACGCCTCGATGGCCGGCCGATCCTCGGTGGCAATGTCGGAAATGATGAGGTTCTGGTTCGGCGTAATGCGGAACATGCCCTTGTGGACTTGCGCAATGGCGCGCAAGCCATCCATCATCGGATGGTCCGGCGTATTGATGACGCGGCCGTTCTGGATGAACAGGATGCAATGCTCGCGACCGTCGTCGCCCTTGACCCAGCCAAGCGCATCGCCGTTCGAGGTGAAAGTGTAAGGCTGCTCAGGGCTGAGTGCGAAGCCGAGACGGCGTTCGACCTCTGCTTTGATCCAGTCGATCCCCTTTTCGTCGATGGTGTATTTGAACCGGGCGTGCAGTCGATCGAGACGGTCGCCGTAGTCGCGCTGGACCGACATCACCGCGTCGATCGTTGGAAACAGCTTGTCGGCGTCGATATAGCCGATGACGCTTGCGAGACGCGGATAGGTCTTCGGTGCCTGATCGGTCCGGCCAAGGCCACCCCCGATGGCCACGTTGAAGCCTTTCAGCTTGCCGCGGCGCGCGATGGCGATGAAGCCGAGATCCTGGCCGTAGACATCGATATCGTTACTCGGCGGGATCGCGAAGCCGATCTTGAATTTCCGGGGCATATAGGTGCGTCCGTAGAACGGCTCCTCCGGACCATCCGTTTCCTCGCGCTCGGCGTCGTACCAGATTTCCTTGTAGGCGCCGGTCCTGTGAACGGCATGGTCGCTCGCTTGGTTGGCAAGCGCATAGACTTCGGCGTGCAGTTTCGACAGGTCGGGATTGACCGTGCACATCACGCCGCGGGTGTCGTCGCCGCAGGCCGCTTTGGTGTCGAGCAGGACGTCGCGCAGCCCCTGGATCACGGTGCGCAAGTCGTGCTTCATCACGCGATGGAGTTGAAACGTCTGCCGCGTGGTCAGACGCAACGTGTCGCCGGCGTATTTACGTCCGAGCTCGTCGAGCTTCAGCCACTGGCTTGGGCTGCAGATTCCGCCCGGCAGGCGCACACGCGCCATGAAGGAAAACGCCGATTCCAGCTTCTGCCGCCGTCGCTCATCACGAATGTCGCGGTCATCCTGCTGATAGATGCCGAAGAACTTCATCAGCTTGCCGTCGCTGGCCGTCACAGCTGCGGTGATGTCGTCGGCCAGACTCTGCTTGATCGTGCCGCGCAGATAGTCGCTGTTAGCTTTCAGCGTTTCGTCCGGCCCGAGTTTGTCGAGGGGTTGGGAAACATCGCGGCTGCGATCGGGCTCAGCCTTCACATCCATCAAACTAGCCTCAATACACGTCGAGCCGGTAGCGGCGATCGCGCTGCAGCGCCGAGAGATAGGCGCCCGCCTCGTCGCGGTCGAGGCTACCGTGCTCGGCAACAATATCGGTAAGCGCCGCATGAACGTCAGGTGCCATATGCGCGCTGTCGCCGCAGACATAGAGATACGCGCCCTCCTCGAGCCACGCATAGACATCGCGGCCCTGGCGGCGCAGGCGATCCTGCACATAGGTCTTCGGCGCGGCGTCGCGCGAAAAGGCGAGATCGAGCCGGCTCAAGACGCCATTCTTGAGCAACTCCTGCCACTCGACCTGATAGAGGAAGTCGCTGCGGAAATTGCGCTCACCGAAAAACAGCCAGGAGCGGCCGGACGCGCCCCGCGCCTCCCGCTCCTGCATGAAGGCACGGTACGGCGCCACACCGGTGCCGGCGCCGATCATCAGGATCGGCACGTCGTCGTCCGGCAGATGGAAATGATCGTTGGACTGGATATAGACCGGAATCGTGGCATCAGCCTCGGTTTGCGCGGCGAGATAGCTCGAGGCAACACCGGCGCGCGGCAGGTCGTGCAGCATGTAGCGCACCGTGCTGACCGTGAGATGCACCTCGTCGGGGGCGGCGGCAAGGCTCGAGGCGATTGAGTAGAGCCGCGGCTGCAACGGCCGAAGGCCGGCGACGAATTGCGCGGCATCGATACCGGACGCCGGAAACCGGCTGACAACGTCGAGAATGTGGTGGTTGTGCTGAAACGCTGCGCGGGCTTCCTTCTGATCAGGCGAGCGCAACGCCTGTAGTTCGGCGGCCCCCGTGATGTCAGCCCAATGATCGAGAAAACGCGGCGTCAGCGCCGTGATCTCGAACGTCCCACTCAGCGCCTCCCCCAGGCTTGTCGTATTCTGCTTCACCGTGACCGGGGCGTCGGCTGACAGCGACAGCTTCTCCAGCACGGCGTCGACGAGTGCCGGATCGTTGCGCGGCACGATGCCGAGCGCGTCGCCGGGCTGATAGATCAACCCGGAGTCCGCCAGCGACAACTCGATATGACGGGTCTCCTTGGAAGATCCCCGCCCGGTCAGCACGATATTGTCGATGACCGCGGCCTGAAACGGATGCTTCTTGTCGAATGTCGCGGACGCCGGTGCACGGCCCTGTGCCGCAGCCACCGATGCCGGAGCAACGCCCGACTTTGGCGCTGATGGCGCAAGGTTGGCGACGACCGATGCTATCCAGGCATCTGCAGCATCCTCGTAATCGACATCGCAATCGACGCGATCGGCGAGGCGCTGCGCGCCCAACTCCTCGAGTCGTCGGTCAACCCGCTTGCCTGCCTCGCAGTATTTTTCGTAGGTCGAATCGCCCAGCGCCAGCACTGCGTAGCGCAACTGCGGCAATTTGGGCGCCTTGCGGCTTTCCAGAAATTCGAAAAAGCCCACAGCGGTCTGCGGCGCATCACCCTCAGCATGAGTACTTGTGATGACGAGCAGATCCTGCTCGTCCTTGAGGCCGCGCGTCTTGTAGTCCGCCATATCGGCCAGACGCACCTCGATGCCTTTGGCTGCGGCTTTGTCGACAAGCGTTTTGGCGAGAGCCTTGCTGTTTCCAGTCTCGCTGGCGAACAGGACCGTCAACAGCCGCGTCGCGGGTGCCGCGGCGAGGCCGCTCTGCGAAGGCGGCGCAAGCTCCGCCACATCCGCTGCCGCTGCGCCAGTCCGTGCCCGATGGCTGAGACCAGCGAAATAGCCGCTGATCCAGATCGCCTGCTCATTGCTGAGAGACGTCGCAAGCTGGTTGACCTGCGTCCACTGATCCGTCGTGAGCGCTGAGCCTGGAAATTCCAATTTTGTCATCGCAAGCAAAACCTCGGGGAGCGAACTGCCGGCCGCCGCGATTTACGCTTCACAGGTCGGGTCGAGCCGCACCATTTTCGACAATTCTGCTTACTGAATAGGTCTGGTTTGACAGAGAAAACAATGCGTTATTGAAAAAAAGAATATTACCCTTCCGCGAGCGTCAGGAGCGAAACGAATATTTCATTGTCGCGCTCATTTTTAGCATTGCGGGAGAGTGCCCAGGACGCTCGAAATCGGCACCAGCGTGTCGGCCGTTTTACCTTGCGTCGATGCAGGAAAGAGTAACCACGCTGGCCTTGCAGGATGGGGAATTATTTCAGCGGAACGAGGGGATCAGCAATTTGTCGCTATCGATCGTTGCGACACGGATATCGGCATGGCTCGCGTGAATGGATGCTCTTACTTTCCGCGCGCGGCATCGACCAACAATCGTTGAAAACCGAACTTCGAAATCAACGGAACATCGGAAATAGCGACGGACATGCTTAACCCTTCCTGCGATGCAGGAAGGGTTAAAACGCGTGCGTCGACGGGTCAGTGCAGCTTGCGCTTCGGCACCCGCGGTTCGAACTGCTCGATGTCCGCGGTCTGCGGTGGCTCGCCATTGAACGTGAGCATGCCGTCTCTCACCGAAATCGCGACATGGTCGCCGTCGTGGATCTTGCCCGCCAGGATCATTTCGGCGAGCGGGTCCTGCACGTTGCGCTGGATCACGCGCTTGAGCGGGCGCGCGCCATAGGCAGGATCCCAGCCTTTCTCGGCCAACGTGTCGCGGGCCGCAGTATCGAGATCGAGCACGATCTTGCGGTCTTCCAGCAGCTTTTGCAGCCGGGCGAACTGGATTTCCACGATCCGGCCCATTTCACTCTTCTGCAACCGATGGAACAGGATGATCTCATCGACGCGGTTGAGGAATTCAGGACGGAAGTGCGCGCGCACCATCCCCATCACCTGCTCGCGTACCGCGTCGCTATCCTCCCCCTCGGGCTGGTTGACCAGGAATTCAGAACCGAGGTTCGATGTCATGATGATCAAGGTGTTGCGGAAATCCACCGTGCGGCCCTGACCGTCGGTCAACCGGCCGTCGTCGAGCACCTGCAGCAGCACGTTGAACACATCGGGATGCGCCTTCTCGATCTCGTCGAACAGCACGACCTGATAGGGCCGCCGCCGCACCGCCTCGGTCAACGCACCGCCTTCCTCGTAGCCGACATAGCCCGGGGGTGCGCCGATCAGCCGCGCCACCGAGTGCTTCTCCATGTATTCGGACATGTCGATGCGGACCATCGCGGTCTCATCGTCGAACAGGTAGGCGGCGAGCGCCTTGGTCAGTTCGGTCTTGCCGACGCCGGTTGGCCCTAAGAACATGAACGAGCCCATCGGCCGGTGGGGGTCCTGCAGGCCCGCGCGGGCGCGCCGTACTGCGGTTGCGACCGCGCGCACCGCCTCAGACTGTCCCACGACACGCGCCGCAAGACTTTCCTCCATGCGGAGCAGCTTTTCCTTCTCGCCCTCAAGCATCTTGTCGACGGGAACGCCGGTCCAGCGCGACACCACCTGAGCGATGCTGTCCGGCGTCACTGTCTCGTTCATCATCGTGCTGTCTTCACCGGCCTCGATGGTGGTGAGACGCTTTTCAAGCTCCGGAATCCGCCCATAGGCCAGTTCGCCGGCTTTCTGGTATTCACCGCTACGTTGGGCGTTAGCAAGTTCGATCCGCGCCTGATCCAGCTCACTCTTGAGCCTGGCAGCATCCGACAACTTGTTCTTTTCGGCGTTCCAGCGCGAGGTCAGATCGGCCGACCGCTTCTCCAGATCGACCAGCTCCCTCTCGAGGTTCTCGAGGCGCGTCCTGGAACCGAGGTCGTTCTCCTTCTTCAGCGCCTCCTGCTCGATCTTCAGCCGCACAATCTCGCGGTCGAGCGAGTCGAGTTCTTCCGGCTTGGAATCGACCTGCATCTTTAGCCGCGCTGCCGCTTCGTCGACGAGGTCGATCGCTTTGTCGGGCAGGAAGCGGTCGGTGATATAACGGTTGGACAGCGTAGCGGCCGCGACCAGCGCGCTGTCGGCGATACGGACGCCGTGATGCTGTTCGTACTTGTCCTTGAGGCCGCGCAGGATCGAGACGGTGTCCTCGACCGTCGGCTCGGACACGAAGATCGGCTGGAAGCGCCGCGCCAGTGCCGCGTCCTTTTCGACATGCTTGCGGTACTCGTCGAGCGTGGTCGCTCCGACGCAATGCAGCTCTCCGCGCGCCAGCGCCGGCTTCAGCAGGTTCGACGCGTCCATGGCGCCATCGGCCTTGCCGGCGCCGATCAATGTGTGCATCTCGTCGATGAACAGGACGATGCCGCCGGCGGCCGACGTCACTTCCTGCAACACCGCCTTGAGCCGCTCCTCGAACTCGCCGCGGTATTTCGCGCCTGCGATCAGCGACCCAAGATCGAGCGCCAGCAGCTTCTTGTCCTTGAGGCTTTCCGGCACGTCGCCGTTGACGATGCGCAGCGCCAAGCCTTCCGCGATCGCGGTCTTGCCGACGCCGGGCTCACCGATCAACACCGGATTGTTCTTGGTGCGACGTGACAGCACCTGGATCGTGCGGCGGATTTCCTCGTCGCGGCCGATCACCGGATCGAGCTTGCCGTCGCGCGCCGCCTGCGTGAGATCGCGGGCATATTTCTTCAGCGCGTCATAGGCGTTTTCCGCCGTGGCGCTGTCCGCGGTCCGTCCCTTGCGCAGCGCGTTGATCGCCGCGTTGAGGTTTTGAGGCGTGACACCTCCGTCCTTCAGTAACTTGGGGGCGTCGCTGTCCTTGTCGAGCAATAGGGCCTGCAACAGCCGTTCCACGGTGACGAAGCTGTCGCCCGCCTTCTCGGCCGCTTGTTCCGCTGCATCGAACGCGCGCACCGTTGCCGGCGCCAGATAGATCTGGCCCGCGCCGGCGCCTGACACCTTCGGCATCTTGTTAAGCGCGGCTTCGGTCGCCTTCAGGATCGCGCGCGAGTTGCCGCCGGCGCGATCAATCAGGCTTCCCGCCAGACCTTCGCTGTCGTCGAGCAGCACCTTCAGGACATGGAGCGGCGTAAATTGCTGGTGGCCTTCGCGCGCCGCCAGTGATTGCGCCGACTGAATGAAGCCGCGCACTCGCTCGGTATACTTTTCAATATTCATGAGATCTCCCTCAGCCTGCCGCCCCTGCCCCGAAGGCACAGAAGCAACATCTTCATTGGGTTTCCGCTGGCCGCGTTGACGTTCCTCAACCGGCAGCAGTCAGCACCCCGGATCGTCGATCCAGCTTGTGGCAAATGTAGGAATACGCTCCCAGGAAATGAAGGGTGTCGGGCCGGATTTTCAAAGACGATGGCATGGCCGTCTCAAATCCCTTAAGGAAGCTTATGTCTGCTATCCCGGATGCGGCCGTCGCCGCCCTCTACCGCTATCCCGTCAAGGGCCTGTCTGCTGAAGCCTTGCCCCAGGCGGTCCTGAGCCCCGGCAAGACCGTTCCCGGCGACCGCAGCTATGCCATCGAAAACGGTCCCACCGGTTTCGACCCGGCCGCGCCTCGGTATTTTCCAAAGTCCCGGTTCTTGATGCTGATGCGCGATGAGCGGCTCGCGGCGCTCCGCAGCCGCTACGATGACGCCAGCCGGACACTCACCATCCACACCGACGGTGAGGAAGCAGTGCGCGCCGACCTCGGAACGGCCGAGGGCCGCGCCGCAGCCGAACGGTTCTTCGCCGCCAACTTTACGCAGGAACTGAAGGGACCGCCAAAGGTTCTCGTCGGCGATGGACACAGCTTTTCGGACGTCGCAAGGAAGGTGGTCTCGATTATCAACCTCGACAGCGTCGCCGCCATCGAGACCATGGTCGGGCAGCCGGTTCACCCGCTACGTTTCCGCGCCAACGTTTACGTCCGTGGCTGGCCAGCCTGGAGCGAACTCGACCTGCTCGAGCGCACGCTCGCGATTGGCGACACGCGGCTCAAGGTGGTCAAGCGCATCGTCCGATGCACGGCCACCAACGTCGACCCGGAGACAGCAGTTCGCGACCTCGACATTCCGCGCACGCTGATGCGAACGCTGAGGCATTGCGATTGCGGGATCTATGCGGAAGTCGTCACCGGCGGCACCATCAGGATCGACGATAGGGTCGAAACGCTTCCGGAATCGCTCGCGTAAATGAGAGACCGCGGTTCATCCTTCTTCTCCTGCTCCGCCGCAGGAGGCCGCACGGATGACGTCAGTGGCGAAAGCGCGGGAGCCCGTCAAAACGTGCCCCACCCTTCCTCGTTCACTGAAACCCCTCTCCTGCAAAGGAGAGGGCGAACCGGCACCACATGCCTCAGTTCGGCACGACGTAGGCGTAGATGCGGCCGCGCGGATAGACCGATTCCGCGACGCGATGGCCGTGATTGCCCGAGACGATAATGGGATTACCACGCCGATCGATACCGCTGACGACACCGACATGGCCGCCGCCGCGTCGACCCATGACAGCGATGGCGCCAACCTCCGGGCCGGAGACCCGCCGCCCATAATGCGCGAAGGAACTTGCCATGTCGGAGCCCGTACCTTTGTGGCCAGAGCGATTCAGAACCATGTTCATGAAGCGCGCGCACCAGAGCCGGCTGCGGCCGGTCGGATTGCCACCGATGTAGCGCCGTGCTTCGGAGACGACATTCGACCCGAAGCCCCCGCCCGAAAATCCGGTTTCATCCGCATCCGAGCGCGACGTGTGACGGTGCCTGTGATGGTGATACCGGTGGTGCCGGCGAGCGTGATGATGATGTTTGTGGTGATGACCGTGTGCGTGATGTCCTGAACGATGATGAGGCCTGGCAGAAGCTGGGGTCGCGAATGCGACGACCACCAACGAACACACCGCCAGTGCCAAAATACGCGGCAACCAGCGCAACGCAACTAACTGAAACATACCTGCTCCCCTGTAACACCTCCCACTTCCCCGCACGGTTCACGGTAAATCCGCGATTATGATGTGCTGGGAAAACGCGGCGCCTTGAAACCATGGGCGTTAGGGATTTGGAAGTCATACCTGCATTGCGTTTAACGCATAGCAGCAATGCGTCCGGTTGAAATCAGCCAGATAAACAGTCTAACTATATGTTTTATAATTATAATTTATCTCTGTGGAGAGTTAGCGCCGGAGATTGACGTGGCTACGTCACGCCTCTGATCTGACACCGAATCAGAGCTTGGCGGGTCCGCTCATTTGGCCGAAAACGACGTCACACCGTCCACCGCTACCTGACGCCAATCTGATCCTCCGCCCGGCTGAGCAGAAACACGCCCTGCTCCCCGAACATATTCCAGAACCACCACGGCGCGTTGAAGCGCAACGGCCGGCCGTGAAGATCGAGCGCGACCGCGCGTTCCATCTTGACGTTGATCTCGTCGCAAAGCTGGACAAAATCCTTGATGGTGCAGAAATGGATATTCGGCGTGTCGTACCACGTCGCCGGCAGGTTATCGGTGCGCGGCATGTGGCCGCCGATCAACAACTGAATCCGCATCTTCCAGTAGCCAAAATTCGGGAACGACACGATGGCGCGGCGGCCGATCCGCAACAGATTTTCCAGTACGACCTTCGGTTGCCGCGTCGCCTGCAGCGTCTGCGACAAGATCACATAGTCGAAGGCGTCGTCGGGATAGTTGACGAGGTCGGTGTCGGCATCGCCCTGCACCACCGCGAGGCCCTTGGCGACGCAGCGATTGACGCCCTCGCGCGATAGCTCGATGCCGCGGCCGTCGATGCCGCGCGTCTCGAGCAGCTGCAAGAGGTCGCCGTCGCCGCAGCCAACGTCCAGCACCTTTGAATTGGGCTCGATCATCTCGGCTAGCAGAAGATGGTCGCTGCGATAGCGGCCGCCCTCCGGCGGCACGACGTCATTCAGCGGCAGGATCGGTTGCTCTACGCTCATGTCACTCACCTGCGGCCGCCAAGCCGCGGGTCTTTCCTGCCGATTTCAGGAACGCATGCGCGATGTCGAAAAATTCGGGAACGTCGAGCAGGAAGGCGTCGTGACCGCGATCGGTTTCGATCTCCGCGAACGAGACTCGGGCGCCGCCGGCATTGAGCGCATGCACGACTGCGCGCGATTCGGAGGTCGGAAACAGCCAGTCACTCGTGAAAGACACCACGCAGAACCGGGTCCGCGTATCGCGAAACGCTGTGGCCAGCACGCCGTCATGATCGGCTGCGATGTCGAAATAATCCATCGCCCGCGTCAGGTAGAGATAGCTGTTGGCGTCAAACCGCTCGACGAACGACGATCCCTGATGGCGCAGATAGCTCTCCACCTGAAAGTCCGCGTCGAACGAAAACGTCGGCAGCTCACGGTCCTGCATCCGCCGTCCGAACTTGCGATGCAGCGCCGCATCCGACAGATAGGTAATGTGCGCGGCCATCCGCGCCACACCGAGACCCCGGTGCGGATGGGTGCCCTGCTCGAAATAGCGGCCGTCGCGCCAGTCAGGGTCGGCCATCACCGCCTGCCGTCCCAACTCGTGAAACGCGATGTTCTGCGCGGAGTGGCGCGTGCTGCATGCGATCGGCAGCGCTGAAAACACGCGTTGCGGATAGGCTGCGCACCACTGCAGCACCTGCATGCCGCCCATGGAGCCGCCCACCACGGAAAACAGCGTGTCGATGCCGAGGCGATCGATCAGCATGGCCTGCGCGCGCACCATGTCGGGGATGGTGATGACCGGAAAATCCAGTCCCCATACCTTGCCGGTCGCGGGATTGGTCGAAGCAGGACCGGTCGAGCCCATGCAGCCGCCGATCACGTTGCTGCAGATGACGAAATACTTGTCGGTGTCGAGCGGCTTGCCGGGTCCTACCAGGGTCACCCACCAGCCCGGCTTGCCGGTGACCGGATGAACGTTGGCGACATGCTGATCACCGGTCAGCGCATGGCAGACCAGGATGGCATTGGACTTTCCGGCGTTGAGTTCGCCGTAGGTCTGATAGGCGATCTGGAAAGGCGCGAGATCGATGCCGCAATCGAGCGGGAGTGGCTGGTCGCTGCCGAACATCGCGACCTGCGAGGTGGGATGGTCTGCTTCCTGGGCTCGATACTCGGCGTGAGCCGGGGTCGGTACCGATTGCACGTTTGCCATCCTGCCACTGGCCTCCTCCGGGGCTTCGAAGAAACCGCGGACCACAGGCCATAAAAAACCGGCCTGAACATGGGTTCGGCCGGGATCAGGATTTTGCTGTCCCCGGCCTGTTTAGCGAGTTGTTTAACGTGGCTGCAAGCCGGCCGGCTCAAATGACCACGGAATACCTAAAACCTAATCCCGCACGCGGTTTTCGTCAAGACAAGCCACGGCGGGCCCGATCTGCCGGCGGCGACAAGGCGGTCAATGTTTTCTTTGCTTTCATGCGCCTACTTTCCTATCAATGCGGCCGCTGGTGGAATTCATTTACCATTCGCGACCCGTTATTTGCCGAAGAACCCGACGCAAATGTCCTTCGGTTCTGACCGCTAGCCGCCGCCCCATCCGCGCGGCCGACGAGTTGCAACATGACCAAAGCACCCCCGGCTCCGCCCTCGCTGCAGGAGCTGCGCAAAGAGATCGACGCCATCGACGAGCAGGTTCACAGCCTGCTGATGCGGCGCGGCGACATCATCGACCGCCTGATCTCGGTGAAGCAGACCCAGGAAGTCGGCTCCGCGTTCCGCCCGGCTCGCGAAGCCGACATGATGCGCCGACTGGCGCAGCGCCATCGCGGCATCCTGCCGCTCGACACCGTCGAGAGCATCTGGCGCGTCATCATCTCCACCTTCACTTACGTGCAGGCGCCTTTTTCGCTGCATGCCGATCTGTCGCTCGGCGAATCCGCGATGCGGGATTCTGCACGCTTCCACTTCGGTTTCACGGTACCTTTCGTGCCGCATTTCAACGCGCAGGCGGCCGTGGAGGCCGTGGCGAACTCGAAGGGCGACCTTGCCCTGGTCTCGGCGACCTCGAGCCGTGCGCCGTGGTGGCTCGCGCTTGAAGCCGATGGCGCGCCGAAAATCATCGCCCGCCTGCCCTTCATCGAACGCGCCGACCATCCGGCGGCACTGCCGGTGTTCGTGATCTCGCGCGTCGCCGACGATGCGCGGGTCACCGAAGTGGAAACCTGGAGTATCCGCGTGTCCGGCTGGAATGCCGATACTGCCCGTACGCTGTCACCGCTCGCCGAGATCGTCGCCGTGCCCGATGGCGCCTTCGATGGCGCTGCGCTGCTGGTGTCCGTCACCGGAGGCACCCGCCTCGACACGATCAAATCGGCGCTGATCGAGGCCGGCGCGTCGGTCCGTTCGACGGCTCTCGTCGGCAGCCACGCAACACGCTATACGATGCCTTCCAGCGGGGCGGCCAAAGCTTAAGTCCCAATATAGTCCGGAGTCAGTGATGTCCCGACCGGTGCCGAATCCCGGCATTCTCGATATTGCGCCCTACGTGCCCGGCAAGAGCCCGGTGCAGGAGGCGGGCCGCAAGGTATTCAAGCTGTCGGCCAACGAAACGCCATTCGGCCCGTCACCGAAGGCGATGGACGCCTACCGCAATGCCGTGGCGCATCTCGAGGACTACCCCGAAGGCACCTCGCGCGTGCTGCGCGAAGCCATCGGGCGCGCCTACGGCCTCGATCCGGACCGCATCATCTGCGGCTCCGGCTCCGACGAAATCCTGAACTTGCTCGCCCACACCTATCTCGGCCCCGGCGACGAGGCGATTTCGACCACACACGGTTTTCTCGTGTATCCGATCGCGACCATGGCGAACGGCGCGACCAACGTCGTTGCCCCGGAGACCGACTACACCGCCAACGTCGACGCGATCCTCAAGCGGGTGACGCCGAAAACCAAGATGATCTGGCTCGCCAATCCGAACAACCCGACCGGCACCTATCTGCCGTTCGACGAGATCAGGCGGTTGCGCGCAGGACTGCCGTCGCACGTGCTGCTGGTGCTCGACGGCGCCTATTCGGATTATGTGTCGCGCAATGACTACGAGTTCGGCATCGAACTGGCGGCGACGACCGAGAACACCGTGCTGACACACACATTCTCCAAGATTCACGGCCTTGCCGCGCTGCGGATCGGCTGGATGTTCGGCCCGGCGCATATCGTGGAAGCAGTGAACCGGATTCGCGGTCCCTTCAATGTCTCGACGCCGGCGATGCTTGCGGCCGCAGCGGCGATCGGAGACGCGGCGCACGTCCAGATGTCGAAGGTTCACACGGAAACGTGGCGCAACTGGCTGACGGACGAAATGACCAAGCTCGGCCTCAAGGTGACTCCGAGCGTGACGAACTTCATCCTGATCCACTTCCCGACCACCGGGGGCAAGACGGCGTCTGAGGCCGATGCGTTTCTGACCAAACGCGGCCTCGTGCTGCGCGCGCTCGACAATTACGGTCTTCCGCATGCCCTGCGTCTGACGATCGGCACCGAGGAAGCCAACCGTCTGGTCGCGGATGGCTTGCGCGACTTCATGGCGCAGACATGACTACAGCGCCCTTATTCCGGCGGATCGCGCTGATCGGCTTCGGCCTCATCGGCGGCTCGATCGCGCGCGCCGCGCGTGCGCTAGGCCTCGCCGGCGAAATCGTCGTCACCGCACGCTCCGCAAAGACGCGTGCGCGAGTGATGGAGCTCGGCATCGCCGATCGCGTGGTGGAAACCAACGCCGAAGCCGCTGATGGCGCCGACCTCGTGATCCTCTGCATCCCGGTCGGGGCGTGCGAAGCGGTGGCGCAGGAGATTGCATCTCACCTCAAGCCGGGCGCCATCGTCTCCGACGTCGGATCGGTGAAAGGCGCCGTCGTCCGGGAGATGGCCCCGCATCTTCCCGCCGGGGTGCATTTCGTGCCCGCGCATCCGGTGGCCGGGACCGAGCATTCGGGCCCGGATTCCGGTTTTGCCGAGCTGTTCATCAACCGCTGGTGCATCCTGACGCCGCCTGACGGAACGGATACCGCCGCGGTGGACAAATTGCGCGCGTTCTGGGCCGCAATCGGCGCAAGGGTCGAGACCATGACGCCCGAGCATCACGACCTGGTGCTGGCGATCACCAGTCATCTGCCGCACCTGATCGCCTACACCATCGTCGGTACCGCGGACGAACTCGGCGAGGTCACATCCTCGGAAGTGATGAAATTCTCCGCCGGCGGCTTTCGCGACTTCACCCGTATCGCGGCTTCCGATCCCACGATGTGGCGCGACGTATTTTTGACCAACAAGGACGCGGTGCTGGAAATGCTCGGCACCTTCAACGAGGATCTCTCCAAGCTGACGCGCGCCATGCGCCGCGGCGACGGCGACGCTTTATTCGAGCATTTTACCCGCACCCGTGCGATACGCCGGGGCATCGTCGAGATCGGTCAGGATTCCGCCGCCCCCGATTTCGGGAGGCTGCAGACGAGCGCGACGAAAAAATCCTAGAACAGCGCGTTCAGAACAGCGGGGGCGTCTGGGCGACTTTCAACGGCCCGATGAAGACTGCGCCGTCGACGAACCGCAACGGAAAGGAGCGCGCCTTCTTACCTTCGAGCGTTGCCTCCTGCCCGATCGCAGCAAGGCCGGCAGTGACACCGGCATTGGCGTTTTCACGCACAGCCTTGCCCAATCCTGGAATCGCCCGATCCAGCGCGCCGAACAGCTTGTCGACATCCTGCGTCTTCACGCCCGGCGCGACCTTGTCGAGCGTCGATTGCGGAACGCCCTGCTCCAGCATCTGCTCAATTCCGAGCGCCGGAATCATCGTCTCGAATCCGGTCGCCGTCATATGCAACTCGCCGTCGAGGCGTCCATTGGCGGTGAGGCCCAGCGAGCCGGCGGCAATCGCAATCAGATCGCCCTGCTGGATGCGGGACTGCATGATCTCGACGCGGCCGCCCGCCGCCTGCAATTCGCGAAATCGCACCGGCCAGGGTTTTGGCGTGAAATCCTTCAGCCCGTGTAGCATCGCACGGACATCGGCATCGAACGGCTTGGTCAGCACCGGGTGAACGTCCCGAAGGGTCGCCCCGGTCAATTCGAGGAACGTCTCGATCGTCGGGTGATCCGGCCTGGAATTCTCCGCGATGCGGCCGTGAAGCTCCACATGGCTGGCGCGGGCAACCGGGGTCTGCACCGAGGCCGCGACACGATCGATCGCCAGGTCATCGAATACGAGGTCCGCGCTCTGTGGAGCGCCGGGCAACCCGACGATGCTGCTACGTCCGATCTTCCAGTTGACGACCATTACCGGCTGCCCGTTTTGGGACAGGGTCGCCGGCGCTTTGAACTCCGCAATCAGCAGTTTCGGAGTGTAGATTTGCGCGACCACCAGAATGTCCCCGAGGCGCGCGGTCAGAGGCGGCGTCTGCGCGGCGGCCTGGTCAGCGGTCTGCGACTTCAGCTCGACAGTCGCATCTAAGCAGTGAACCTCCAGGCGGAACGGAAATCCCGCGATGGTCCGTTTGGCACAATCGTAGATGCGCCCGGACGCGGCTTCGCGCGCGCGCCAGGCATCGACGGTCTGATCGACCTGCGAGGCCGCATAGAACCAGAACGCGCTCCATGCCGCGGCGGCGATGACCACCAGCACGGGCATGACGAAGACGGGCCAAAGACGGTGCTTGGAAGCGGCGGCGGTGGTGGTGTCGGCCATGCAGGAGGGTACATCCGTGAATTTGTCAAATCGGCGGTCGCCTTTCACAATAATCGTGCCGTTCCGGCAAAACCAGCCCTTTCAATTCCGCTTCGCCTGACCGCGCGGGTCTGTTAGAGCATTTTCCGGCTAAGTGGATTCCGGTTAGCCGCGAGAAAATGCTCTCAATTAATAACTTGCGCGTATTCTGATCGCAAAACCGGTATCCACTTTTGCGGAATACGCGCTAGATCACGATGATCTTGGATCGAATCGATCCAAGATCATGGACGTGATCGATTCCTATATTTTAGAGCGGGATGCGAGCGGAAAACCGCTACACACTTTTCCTCATCCCGCTCCAGGCGTGCGCGAGATGAATGCGCAACGACAATTCGAACCGGGTCCCGGTCATGCCAACGCCGACCTCTGGGTGTTCGGTTACGGTTCGCTGATGTGGCGGCCGGGATTCGATTTTGCCGAGCAGGTCCCGGCGCGGCTGATCGGCGAACACCGGGCACTCTGCGTCTATTCGTTCGACCATCGCGGAACACCCGAGAAGCCGGGGCTGGTTCTCGGCCTCGACCGCGGAGGCGCCTGCCGGGGTATCGCGTTCCGCGTTGCGGCCAGCCTGCGCGAGGCGACCATCGCTTACTTGCGCGGGCGCGAGCAGACCACCCACGTCTATCGCGAGGTGATGCGCTCGGTCTGGCTCGAGGACGACGCCCGTCGCCGGGTCAGTGCTCTGGCCTACGTCGTCGACCGCGGTCATGTCCAGTATGCCGGACGGCTGACGCTGGCAGAACAGGTCCATTACGTCCAGCAGGGGCACGGCCGCTCCGGACATAATCGCGACTACGTGCTGTCCACAGTGAAGTCGATCGAGGCCCAGGGCCTTCGCGACCTGAAACTTCACCGGTTGGCCGAATTGCTGCGCCGCGATACGCCGGTGCGCGACTAGTGCCCCGATTCCGAAGTTCGCATGACCTTGCAGCGACCTTTGATGCGAACTTCGGAATCAAAGGGGCACTAGTCATTTTACCATTCTAGTGTGGTTTGGGTTCAGAAGTTCGCTTGACGGACTCGCTGGGAAAATGGAGCGAACTTCTGAACCACCACACTAGCTAGTCTTCTACTGGCGCATCCGGCACCCGTCCGAACAACCGCGCCTGCTCGCGTCGTCCTGCCTCGACCAGGTGAGCTGTCGCACCCTCGATCGAAGCCGTCAGCCGTGACATGAATTCGTTGCGCCGCAATCCCGGCGGCAGCGGATCGAGAAACTCGACCGTGATGATCCCCGGATAGCGCAGGAACGTCCGGCGCGGCCAGCACAGGCCGGAATTGAGCGCCACCGGCACACACGGCACCTCGCCTTCGGCATAGATCATGGCGACACCGCTCTTGTATGCCGGCGGCGCCCCAATCGGACGCCGCGTCCCTTCCGGGAAAATGACGAGCTGACGCCCGAGGTGCATCTGCTCCTTCGTCATCCTGACCAGCATCTTGAGCGCGCTCATGCCGGCCTTGCGGTCGATGCCGATCATGCCCGTCTTCGTCAGGTACCAGCCGAAGAACGGAATCCATTTCAGCTCGCGCTTGAGAATGAAGATCGGCTGATCGATGAGGCTGAACAGCGCGAACGTCTCCCACATCGACTGATGCTTCGAGGCGATAATCAGCGGCCCTTTCGGAATTTTCCCGATACCGAGAATTTTCACGCGCGTGCCGCAGATGACACGCATCAGCCAGATGTTCCAGCGCCCCCAAGCCTGCGCCATGCTAACCAGCGCCGAGCGCGGCATCAGGAACGTCGGCAACGCGGCGACGATCCAGATCGCCATCGTCAGATAGAACAGGACGTTGAAGGCCAGCGAGCGCAGAAAGATCGAAGTCGAAGTCATCGAAAATCCAATTCCGTGGTGCCGACGACCTGGCTAGCCCGACGCCGGCCGTCGCGGCTCGACCGATCCGGTCGGCTGATCGCCGATCTCGGGGGAGAGCTCGAGGCCGAGATAGGCCAGGCGAACCCGCGCCTCCGCGGCGAGGTATTTGACATACTCCGATAGCAAGAGCCGCAGGGTCACGCCACTCGTCCACCATGGCTCTTCGCGCCACTTGTCACCGATCACCGCGAACGGAATCAGGGTGGTGTCCGGCATCGCGTGCGACAATTCGACGATGGCGCGGGGCATATGATAGTTCGAAGTCACCACGATCAGGGAGCGGAAGCCGCGCTCGTTAACCCAGCGCCGCGTCTCGCTGGCATTGCTCCGGGTGTTGATCGCCGAGCGATCGAGATCGACGCAGCATGTCAATAGCCGCTGGCTGTCCGGCAGCGAGCGGGAAATATCGCTGACCCCGTTTGTCGGGTGGACACCCGAGATCAGCAGCCTCTTGCCGTAGCCGTCGGCCAGTAGCTCGATCGCGTCGGAAATCCGCGACGAGCCCCCGGTGAGCACAACGATCCCGTCGGCGTTGCTCGCGGGCTTTGTCTCGACGCCGCGCAGTTGCGACAGAAATCCGATGAAACCTACCGCCGCTGCGACAAAAGCGATCCCAGCGGCGGCAACAACGGCCGCAAGCGCAGCCCGCCGCCGCGCCGGCGCCCGGCGCGAGGTTTCCGGCTTGTCATGGCGCGCTTCTTCGCTCATCCGTTCGACGTTCCTGATCCCCTCGACTTTAGTGCGTTTTGGGACGAAGTGGAATCCGGCCGCGCCGGGAAAACCGGCGGGAGGCCTGAAACGGCCGCTCAGTCGATATCGTCCAGCGTCGCAAACAAGGTGCGGCGGGAGGCCCCGGCGGTGACCGCAGCGATCAGGACCGTCTGCACCGCCAGCACGAGATAGCCGGAGGGTCGCAGCGAGAACGTGCCAAGCAGCGCCGCGAACTGATCCCCGACCGGCGTTCCGGAGAACCAGTTGGCGATCGATTCGGAGAACCCGAACATCAGCATGGCGGCGACGCAGCCGATCGCACCGCCCTCAAACCCGAGCCGCAGGAAATGCCGCAGGAAGCGATTGGCGATGTAACGATCGCTCGCGCCGACAAAATGCAGCACCTCGACGATCGGGCGATTGGCTGCCATCGCCCCCCGGGTTGCGAAGGAGACCGAGATAACGGTTGCAAGGATGACAAGGGCAAGCACGCCAATCCCGGCGAACACCGTCGCGTTGGTCATCGATCGCATCCGGTTGATCCAGGCGCGATGGTCGTCCACGCTGGCCGACGGTGCTAGTTGCGTCACGCGGCTGCGAAGCCCTTCGAGGTCGAGCTTGGTCCCCGGCGCTGCCCGCGCCACGATCATGCGAGGCACCGGCAGTTCGTCGAGCGACAGACCGCTGCCGAGCCACGGCTCCAGCAGCTTGGCAGACTCCTCCCTGGTGTACGGCCTGACCTCGAGGATGCCCAGCTCTGCGCGCACCGCATTGGCGACCGCGGTTACGTCGCGCTCGATATCGCGCCCGGCGACAGGACGCACCTGGACGGTGATTTCGCTCGCGACCTCCGACTGCCATTCCGTGGCTGAGGCACTGACCAGCAGCACCGCCCCGGTCGTAATCGAGGCCAGAAACGTCATGATCGCGACAACGGCCACCAGCGCACGGCCAGCGACCGAGGCACGTGGCACGATCGGCGCCATGTTGCGCGCGCGGACCGGCACCTGCGGGCGTTCGCGCCCGAGGTCCATCAGGACACCGTGATCGTCGCCCGCGTTACTCATAGATGTGCACCCGTCCCTGGTGCAGCACCATCCGCCGCGCGTCGTACTGGTCCATCAGCGTGATGTCGTGGGTTGCGATGACGACCGCCGTGCCGGTCTTGTTCAGTTCGATGAACAGCCGCAACAGACGACGTCCGAGCGTCGGATCGACGTTGCCGGTCGGCTCATCCGCCAACAGAAGCTGCGGACGCGCGATCACCGCGCGGGCGATCGCTGCGCGCTGTTTCTCGCCACCGGACAGGACCGGCGGGAGCGCGTCCATGCGCTCGCCGAGACCCACCCATTTCAGAAGATCGATGACTTCGCGCCGGTAGGTCGATTCATCGCGTCCCATTACGCGGAACGGCAATGCGACGTTCTCGTAGGTCGTCATATGATCGAGCAAGCGAAAGTCCTGCAGCACGATGCCAATACGCTTGCGCAGATCGGCGATCGCATCCTTGCCCAGCAGAGAGACGTCCTGATTGAACAGGTTCACTAACCCCCGCGTCGGCCGCAGCGACAGAAACAATAGCCGCAGCAGGGAGGTTTTTCCGGCGCCGGACGGACCGGTGAGAAACTGGAAGGAATGGGCGGGAATTTGAAAGCTGAGGTCGCGCAAAATCTCCGGGCCGAGCCCGTAGCGCAAGCCGACATTTTCGAACCGGATCAAGCCTAGCTCCGTTCGATGGACGCGGGATCCGACAGACGGCGTCACCCCGGACACTGCGCGCCCCTCTGGTCCCCGGAACGGCGGCCGTCGATCGATCCAGTTGTGCGTCGGTTATGGTTTCCGATTCGTTAACGGTCGGCGCATAGACTTCGGACAGCGTCATTTTCGGCGATTCGTCCATGCACATAGTCTGCCCTCATTGTACGACATCTTATGCGGTCAATTCCGCAAGTTTCGGCGAGGCGGGCCGCACCGTGCGCTGCTCCCGCTGCAAGGAAACGTGGCTGGCGAAGCCTGAAAACATGGCGGTGCTCGAGGCTCGCGTCCCCTCGATGGCAGAAGCGGACGACGCGACGGGATGGAACGACCCTCCACGAGCCAGCGACATTCCCTCCGTCGAGAGTCCGTCGATCGCCAGCGACCTGCCGGAAACCCCGGAACTTGGTGGCATCCAGCAGGATCTCGCCGGCACCTGGACGTCGCCGGCACAACAGGACAATACGCCCCAAGATAACGAGCGGCCGCTTTCGCGGCTCGCAACCCGGCTCAAGCCCTTATTCGCGCTGCGCCGGCCTGCTGTGAACCTGAACACCGTCTGCGTCGCAATGGCCGCCATGGTGCTGGCCCTGGTCATTTGGCGCGCGGAGATTGTGCGGCTACTGCCGCAAACCGCGACGTTCTACCGGCTGGCCGGGCTGGAAGTGAACCTGCGTGGATTGGCGTTCAGGGACGTCAAGATGTCGAGCGAAACCGTCGACGGGAAGCCAGTACTGGTCATCGAAGGCATAATCGTGGTGCAAACCCGCAAGCCGGTCGAACTGCCGCGTCTGCGCTTCAGCGTCCGTGACGCCCACGGCACGGAGATCTACGCGTGGAACGCGGTGCTCGAACAGGCTGCGCTCAAGCCCGGCGAGAACGCCTGGTTCCGTTCGCGGCTGGCGTCCCCGCCGCCGGAAGGCCGCAGTATCGATGTTCGTTTCTTCAACCGGCAAGACCTCGCCGCAGGAAGCGGGGCCTAGCTCGTGGCGCGTGTTCTGATCGCCGACGACGAGGACTCGATGCGCTCGCTGGTAGCCCGCGCCGTCGCCATGGACGGCCACGAGACGGTGACCGCGGCTGACGGCGCTGAAGCGCTGGATATTCTGGCAGGCGACGCGTGCGCCTTCGATCTGCTGCTCACTGACATCAAGATGCCGATCATGGACGGTATCGCGCTTGCGCTAGCCGCCGCGCGCGACTTCCCTGATCTGATTATCCTGCTGATGACGGGTTTCGCCGATCAGCGTGAGCGCGCGTCGGGTCTCAACGCTATCGTGCACGACGTCATCACCAAGCCGTTTTCAGTGGCCGATATCCGCACCGCCGTCGCAGACGCGCTGGCAGCCCGGCAGCCGAACGACGCTCTCGGAACGATTAGTAATCCTTGAGCAGCCGCTCGATATAATCGAGTTCGATCTTCGGCCGTGACGGATCGGCGAGGCGGCGGCGCAACTCTTCGAGAATGCGGCGGACCCGCTGGACGTCGATCTCGCCGGGAATCCTGACGCTCGAATCCTGGCCGAATTCCCGGCCGCGCAACGGACGCCCCAGCGGGTCGGTCTGATTGCCACCGCTCTGCCGGTTGCCTGACCGGCTGCCCGGACCGTCTTCGCCCTGCCCGTCACCCTCGCTTTGCTGCATGGCTTCGGCGAGGCTTCGGGCGCCCTTGCGCAGCGCCTCAAGCGCTCGGCCTTGCGCGTCAACAGCGCCATCGGCATTGCCTTCGCCAAGCCGTCCGTTGGCATCGCCCATGGCGGAATCGGCCTGACCGAGGCTATCCTCGCCGCGGTCCTGGCCAGCTTGCGATCCTTGCTTGCCGCCCTGCCCCTGATGGTCAGGTTGACCGGGGCCCATTCCGCGCCTGGCAAGCTCCTGCTGCAATGTCTTGAGTTTATCGTGCAGCGCCTGCTGATCCTGCTGCAAGCCATCCATCGCGTTGTGGTCGCGCTGGTTGTTGTCGTGCATGCTGTCGTGCCGTGACTCTTGACCCTGCTTGTAGGTCTTGTCGCGCAACTGCTGCTGCTTGCGGATCATGTCGCCGAGCTCGTTCAGCGACTGCTGCAGGTCGCCATCCTCGCCTTGGCCCGGCTGCGCCATCTGCAGATTCTCGAGCATCTGCTGCAATTGTTCGAGCAACTGCCGGGCGGCGTCCTTGTCACCGGAACGCGACAGACGCTCCATGCGCTCGATCATGTTGTCGAGGTCCTGCGGGCGCATGACCTTGGTGTTGCGATCGAGCGGACGCGCCAGTTGCTGCGGATTGTTGCGCATCTGTTCGGCCAACTGCTGCAGGTACTTGTCCAGCGCCGCGCGCAGGTTCTCGGTGAGCTTCTTGATCTCCTCGTCGCTGGCGCCGCGCTCCAATGCGGCCTTCAGCGCGTCCTGCGCCGCACGCAGCGCCTTGTCGACGTCGGTGATATTGCCATCCTCAATGCTGACGGCGAACGCCCAAAGGCTGGCGACAACCTCGCGCAACTGCGCGTCCGTGCGCGCCGCCTCGAGCTGCTTGGTCACGCTGTAAAGACCGAGGTATTCGCCCGTCTTCGGGGTGAACACCTCCGGCGCGATCATGAGGGCGTCGAGTGCGGTGTAGACCGGAGAGTTCTGATTGGCGTCCAGCGCCAGGATACGGCGCTGCTCGATCAGCGCGCGCGCAAGCGGCTTGGTGAACACGCGCTCCGGCAGGCGCAGATCGACCGGCTCGCTGCGCCCTTCGTTCCCGGCATCGTCGCGCGCGGTCAGCGTCAGGGTCACATTAGCGCCGGCATAGGGATTCTCGCTCAGATCCTTGACGGTCTGCCCGATCCCGCTGCGGGGTCTGGCATTTGGTAACACCAGCGCGAATTGCGGGGGGTCGAACAGCGGGCGTGCGATCGTACCGTCCTTTGCAGCGGATTCGGTTCGAGCCGAGAAGACCGCATGGGCTTCGGTCACGCCGTAGTCGTCCTCCATGCGATAGGACAACTGCAACGATCCGCGCGCCAGACGTTCCGGATGCTTTGCCAGCGATATGGCGGGGACGCGATCGGGAGTCGCGCTGAATGTCCATTGCGGCTGCCCCGACGGCGCGCGCACATGAGCTGTGCCATTCATGGCAATGGTGAAATGCCGCTCATTCGTGCCTTCCGGAGGCTTGTCGGTCGGAGCCGATTCAGTCACTCCGCCGCTGACCGCGACGTCGAGGCTGCCCCCGCTCGAGCGAACGATCAGCGTGCTGCCCGCAGGCACCGGGAGCGCGGCATCGGATGAACCGGCATCCTTGTTCGACGCGGACAGGATGATCGCAGGCTTGCCGGTATAGGACGGTGGTGCGACCCAGGCATCGACCCTGACATTGGCCGACGTCAGCATGCCGTTCCAGTCGAACGCGGCAGCCACCCGCTCGGTTCGTTCGCCGCCGGCGGCAACATAGGTTACGACCACCAGTATCATCACCAGCGCGCGCAGCGCCCAGCGGTCATGGATCGGCAGCCGCGGCGACGGCAACCCAGCACGAACCCGCTTGATCGAGGCCAGCGTGCGGGCGCGCTGCGCCTGCCATAACGCAAGCGCGACCGGATCCCGGGTGGCGACAGTGTCGGCGAGCGCGGTCACCGGACGATGGCGCAGACCGGCGCTGCGGTCGAGCCGGCTCAGCCCTTCTTCGCGGGTCGGCCAACGGAACCTGATGGCGGGCACAGCCGCCGCGAGGACGAGCAGGGCAAACGCAGCAAGCGCAACGGCGCGTCCTGCCGCCGGCAGCACGAGCCACAGGCCAGCCCAGGATACGGCCAAAAACAGCCCGGCGACACTGAGCAGCCGCGCCAGATGCGGCCAGGCCCTTTCCCACCCGATCGTCCATCGGGCGCGCTGCAGGGCTCGCGCAAGTCCAAGCCCCGCTACCGCATGCGGGCCGCGGTCCTCACTGGATGGATCTGGGGGTGCGCCGTTCAACAAACTCTCCGGATTTGCCAAACAGCAGCCTACCACGACGGCGGCAATGAGGCATCGGCAACGAGACCGCCGCGGCTGGTCCGGCCGGCCTTTGGGAATGCGGCAAACGGTTATTGAATGCAGCCCCGTGATGTTCCATGAACCAGGCGGCGACGGGACTCGAGCCCCGACGTTTTTGAGGCATTCACAATGAAGCTTGTTTTCTCGCCTACCTCACCCTTCGCCCGCAAGGTTCGCATCGCCGCCATTGAGCTCGGGCTGATCGATACCATCGAGCTGGTGCCCGCCGTCTTTGCACCCGGCCAGCCCAACAACGACTATTCGCGCGACTTCAATCCGCTGAAGAAGCTGCCGGTGCTGATCCTTGATGATGGCGACGTCATTCTCGATTCCTACGTCATCGTCGAATATCTCGATGAGATCGCAGGCGGCGGAAAGCTGATCCCTGCTTCGGGTCCGGCGCGCTGGAAGATCAAGACGGATCACTCGATCCTGCAAGGCATTCTCGATTCCATGGTGTTGTACCGCTACGAGAAGGTGGCGCGCCCGAAGGAATTCTACTGGCAGGCATGGGCCGACGATCACTGGCAGCGAGCCTGGACCGGCATGGCGCATTTCGAAAGGCAAAGCGACCTGCTGTCGCGACCGCTGGATGTCGTGCAGATCGCGCTCACCTGCGTGCTCGGCTACGCCGATTTCCGCTTTGCGGATTGTGGCTGGCGCAACGCCTATCCGAACCTCGTCGCGTTCCACGACAAGATGATGCAGCGTCCATCGGTGAAGGTTTCGGCGCCGCCCGCAGCGTGACGAAGGTTCGCGCGCCAGACCGGCGGACGGCCTCCGCTTCGCGCGAACCGTTCAGTCGAACAGACTCGGCGTGTGATTGACGGCAGCGCCCTCGATGGCGAGCATCTTCAGCTTGGTTGCGACACCGCCGTTGGCCGAGAAGCCGCCGGGCTTGTCACCGGCGGCGAGAACGCGATGGCACGGCACCACGATCGGACACGGATTGCGGCCGAGCGCCTGACCAACATCGCGTGACAGTTCGACGCCGCCGAGGCGCCTGGCGATGTCGCCATAGGTCATGGTCTGGCCCGGCGGAATGGTGCGGGCGATGTCATAAACACTGCGATGGAATTCGGGAACGCCCTCGAGGTCGAGCACCACATCGGACAAATCCTTGGGTTTGCCTTCAAGCAACTCGATCATGCCGTCGATGGCGGTCTGCACATCGGCGGGCGGTCTAGCCTCCGCGAGCCTGGCATAGCGCTGACCGATGCGGGTCCGGGTTTTGTTCTCGTCCGACAGCGGCAGTTGCACCGCGACGATGCCGCGCGCGGTCCAGACGATGCCGCATGCGCCGATCGCCGTGGCGAAGAGCGCGAACCTGCGATCCTTCACATCTTCACTCATGGGTCGCTCCGTCTGCGACACCCATCTATCTACGTCTCTTCGGAAATCTAGACCTGGGGAATCCTGCGATCCACCCGGTTTCCGGCAAAACCTGTTTTCGGGCGACGCAATCCAGACAAAAAGCTGGATTGCTTCGTTGGGCCCACCACTATCGCAATGACGGGCGAGTTTACTCACGGCTTCCACTGACCAGCCGACTGGCGCGTCGCGACGTTGAGGCGATTCCAGACGTTGATATTGGCTATGGCCAGCACAAGCCGCGCAAGCTCGTCCTCGTTATAATTAGCTGCCGCCTCGTTCCAGACATCATCAGGGACCGGATCGGCGCGATCGCTGATCCGTGTCAGGGCTTCCGTGAGCGCCAAAGCAGCACGTTCCGGCTCATTGAAATAGGGCGTGTCACGCCAGACCGAGACCGCGAACAGGCGCTCGTCGGTTTCGCCGGCTTTTGGTCTGCCCCCTGAAAAGTGGTCCTCCCTGAATTAGGCTATTAGCCGTTAGAGAGGACAATGGAATGCCCCAGAAGAAGCACAAGCCGGAAGAGATCGTCGCGAAGCTGCGCCAGGTCGATGTTTTTCTTTCACAAGGCAGATCGGTTGGCGAAGCGGTTCGTTCGATCGGCGTGACGCAGTTCACGTATTACCGGTGGCGCAAGGAGTTTGGTGGCCTGAAGGGCGACCAGGTGAAACGCCTCAAGGAGCTTGAGAAAGAGAACGACCGGCTGCGCAAGGCTGTGTCGGACCTGACGCTAGAGAAGCTGATCCTGAAAGAGGCTGCCTCGGGAAACTTCTTCTCTATTCGGGGCGCATGATGCAAGCTCCTTTTTGCACGTCCACGATGTCAGAGATCATCCTGCGAGGCTCTTGCTTCTCTCCGAGGTCAGCATTTTGCAGCCTCATGATGGGATCAGAGGGAACGGGCGGAGCCATCTAAGCCGCGCGGTCGTAAGTGCGCCGCACGAGTTTCCTCGGTCTCACCCAATCCCGTCGTCCTCGCGGGACGCCTCCTCCAGCATGGAGGAAGTTGAATCGGTTGTCGTTTTCCTCTGTGATTAGGTTGTAGCTGCGCTCCAGCGGAAGTCGGTATCATCCCTCCACATCCGGTGAAGTATGACCGCGAGCTTGCGTGCAACTGCGACCATCGCCTTTTGCATTCCGCGCCGGCGCGCCACTGCAATGCCCCAGGCCTTGAGCGGGTTCCAGCGACCTGGGCCAGTTAATACGACGAGAGCTGCTTCATAAAGGCTGGATCGAAGCATCACATCCCCAGATCGGGAGATGCGACCCGTCCTGGAGATCTCGCCGGACTGATAAATGCGCGGCGTAAGTCCGTAGTGAGCACCCACGCACTTGGATCTTGAGAATCGCGCGGGATTGTCGACGCACGTTCGGAACGTGAGAGCGACGATCGGTCCGACCCCTGGCGCGGACATCAGGCGGCGACAGACCGGATCGACCTGCACCAGATCAAGCAGCATGCGGTGAAGTTTAGCAAACTGAGCTCGTAGAGCTGCTCGTGCCTCTAACAACGAAGCGGCGATGGCAGCAACGAACGAATGATCTGCAACGAGCTCACGGATACGGTCCTCAAATTTGATTTTGCCAACCACACCCACCTTGAGTCCGAAATTACGCAGCGAGCCCCGCAGGTCATTCTCGATGTCATAAATCTTCCGCTGCAGTAATTTGCGAGAGGTCAGCAGAAGTCTTCGATGTTGGCTGGCGGGAGTTTTGACGTGGACTGCCTTGAACAGCCCGACCCGCATCATCTGGGCGATCCCGCGGGCGTCGTTCCGGTCGGTTTTGTTGATGCGTGCCGAGAGCGCTGCATGCATATGCCGGGTCTCGACACAGATCGCCGCAAGGCCAACGTCGACGAGACCGGCATAGATCCACTGGGATAATGGTCCTGCTTCCAATCCGATCCGCTCGAAAGGCTGACCGAACTCGTGCAAGCGACCGGCTATTGCCTCTGGTGCACTATCAACCATCGTCTCGAGAAGGACTCGCCCGTTCGCGTCCAGGACGCAAATAGCGGTCGTCTTCACGGAGATATCGAGGCCAGCAAACAGTGACATGACGGGCTCCTTCGATGTTGAATATCTGGAGCTTCAATCTCGCCTCGCAACGGACGCCTTGGCGAGGGAAACCCCCGAATACCCCATCTGAGCCCCTCCCGCCGTCGCCGCTGCGTCGACCATGTCATGGTGAAGTTCTCCGTCTCGGAGCGCTTTGCCTGCAAGGTTCTCGGCCAGCATCGCTCGACCCAGCGCAAGAAGCCGCAAAGCCGACCGGATGAAGAGGCATTGACTCCGACATCATCCGTCTGGCCTCACGCTACGGCCGCTATGGATATCGCAGGATCACGGCGATGCTGCGGTCCGAGGGTTGGACGGTGAATGCCAAGCGTGTCGAGCGTATCTGGCGGCGGGAGGGGCTGAAGGTTCCTCAGAAACAACCGAAGAGAGGCCGCCTCTGGCTGAATGACGGATCGTGCGTCCGGCTTCGGCCCGAGCATCCAAACCATGTTTGGTCCTATGACTTCGTCGAGGGCCGAACCCACAATGGCAGGAAGTTCCGCATGCTCAACATCATCGACGAGTTCACCCGAGAATGTCTGGCGATCCGGATTGATCGCAAGCTCAACTCGACCGACGTCATCGACGTCTTGTCGGACCTGTTCATCCTACGCGGCGTGCCCGGCCACGTTCGTTCTGATAACGGGCCGGAGTTCATCGCCAAGGCAGTGCGGGAGTGGATTGCAGCTGTCGGCGCGAAGACCGCGTTCATCGAGCCCGGAAGCCCTTGGGAGAACGGCTACTGCGAGAGCTTCAACTCGAAGCTTCGCGACGAACTGCTCAACAGTGAGATCTTCTACAGCCTCGCCGAGGCCAAGGTCATCATCGAGGCATGGCGGCGCTACTACAACACCGAGCGACCACACTCATCGCTCGGATATAAACCGCCGGCGCCAGAGGCCATCGCCTGGCCTTCAAAGCCAGCCGGATCGCTTCCGCCAGCCGCGCAAGCAATGGTCGAAAAGCCCATCATGCATTAAGACAGAAAGCGGACCACCTCATAGGGGCAGGCCACTTTCTTGGCGATACGAGCATGGCCGTCGACGCAGGCGCTGCATCCATTGATCTGGCTGGCGCGCAGTTGGATGAGTTCGAGCGTCTTTGGTGAGAACGTACCGTGCGTTGAGGCGGCGAGTGCTTGCAGGGCCTTCATCGCATCGGGAATCATGATCGCCGGATTTTTCATGCGGGCTTGCATCTTGGATCTCCGTTCAAGGTTGTTCCAGCCGAAACCGCGTCGCGTGGGTTCCAGCGCCGATAACGACGCATTTTGACCGTGTCACAAAGGTTCAATGCCGTTCGTCAATGCTATGACGGATGGCGGCAGGAGAATGTGACAGATGGACGAGACAAATCTGCTGACGCGCGAATTCGAGACCAATCGCAAGCACTTGCGGGCAGTCGCCTATCGCATGCTCGGTTCGCTCAGCGAGGCGGAGGACGCGGTCCAGGAAACCTGGCTGCGGCTAAATCGCACCGAGATGGCAGAAGTGACAAATCTCGGCGGCTGGCGGACGACCGTAGTCGCACGGATATGTCTCGACACACTGCGTGCGCGCAAATCGCGCCGAGAGGAGCCACTGGGTCCACACGTTCCCGAACTTGTCGTGAGTCAGGACAATCTCGATCAGGAAGCCGTTATGGCGGACTCGGTTGGCGCGGCGCTACTGGTGGTGCTGGACACGCTGCCGCCGGCAGAGCGGCTCGCCTTCGTGTTGCACGACATGTTCGCGGTGCCATTCGACGATATCGCGCCTGTCGTGGGGCGCTCGGTCGCAGCCACTCGCCAACTCGCCAGCAGGGCGCGGCGACGCGTGCAGGGCGGCACACCACCCGAGCCGGGCGCCGACCTCTCGCGCCAACGCAAGGTGGTCGATGCCTTCCTTGCAGCCTCGCGCAGCAGCGATTTCGCCGCGCTTCTCGAATTGCTCGATCCGGATGTCGTTTTCCGCGCCGATGCCGTTGCCGTGAAGATGGGATCGCTGCCGGAAATCAGCGGCGCAGCCGCAGTGGCCGAAGTCTTCAAGGGTCGCGCGCAGGGTGCCAAGCCGGCGATGATCGATGGCGCGCTGGGCGCGGCCGTCGTCCTCGGCGGACGACTCCGTATCGTGCTGGCGATAACCATTCAGGACGACAGGATCAGCGAAATCAACGCCATAGCCGACCCGGACGAAATCAAGGGGTTCGACGTCGAAGTCCTTTCCACCTGAACGGGGTTGCGTCGCAGCGTCTTGAATCCCGACACAACGAACGTCAGGGCGTGCCGGCGCGCTCCATCGCCACTTCGGCCTTGAGGTGGTCGATGTCACGGTAGATCGAGGACACCGCCAGCACGCGTCCCTGATGCTTGTAGCGGAGCAGGCAATCCCTGTCCGCAACGCTGCCGTCGACCTCGATCTGGTCCCACTTCAACGCGTGGCCGGCATAGTTGATCGGCACGTCATAGTGCTGGCTCCAGAAGAACGGCACCGCGTCGTACTTTTCGCGATGTCCCAGCATGTTGCGTGCGGCGACCTGTCCCTGACGCTGTGCCACCACCCAGTGTTCGACACGGATGTTTTCCCCGGAACGCGAGTCCGGCCAGCGCACGATGTCGCCGGCTGCATAGATGCCCGGTGCGCTCGTTTCCAGGAATTCGTTGACGAGCACGCCGCGGTCGATCTTCAAACCCGCCTTTTCTGCAAGTTCGAGCCGCGGCTTCACGCCAACGCCGAAGACGACGAAATCGGGCTCCAGCGTTCCGCCGCTCCCGAGCGTCACCTTCTGCTCGCCGATCGCGGCGACGGTGTCCTCCAGATGAAATATGACGCCATGCTCTTCGTGCAGCGCGCGGACGAAATCGCCCATCTCCGCACCGAGGATGCGTTCCATCGGGCGGGATTCCGGCGCGACGACATGCACCTCGATGCCGCGGGCGCGCAAGGACGCCGCAACCTCGAGGCCGATGAAACTCGCGCCGATGACAACCACTTGGCGTGCCGACTTGGCCGCGTCGATGATGGCGCGGCAATCAGAGAGCGTCCGCAGCGTATGGACGTGCGACAGGTTGGCGCCGGGAATCGGCAGCCGGAGCGGCTCGGCGCCGGTCGCCAGCAGCAGCCGGTCGTAGCCGATGACGCCTCCGGCAGTCGTGAGTTGGCGCGCTGTCGGGTCGATGGCGGTAACGGTCGTACGCAAACGCAGATCGATGCCGGCCTGCTGGTAGAAATCGTCGGGGCGCAGCGGCAGCCAGTCCTCGGGCGCCGAACCAGCGAGATAGTCTTTTGACAGGTTAGGCCTGTCGACCGGAGCCGCATCGTCGCTGCTCAGCATCACGATGCCACCCTTGTAGTCTTGGCGACGCAGCATCTCGGCGGCCGCAAAACCCGCAGCACCGCCGCCGACGATCACGATCTTTTCGGGATGATCTGGCTTGGCGATCTTACGCGCGGGCTGCTCGCGTTTTCCGCGCACGAAGATCCGGCCGTCACGCTGCTCAACCTCCCAGACGTCGAGCGCGTTGAAAGCGGGAGCACAGGTCGCCTCGCCGGAGCGCAAGTCGAAGCAGGCGTGATGCCACGGACACCGAACGGTGCCGTCAACGACGAGGCCGTCCGCGAGTGGCCCGTGGTAGTGGCTGCAGTGGGCATCGATCGCGAAAATCTCGGCGCCTTCGCGGACCAGCAGAATCTCTCGATCACCGACATGGCCGACCAGCTTGCCGTCCTTGAAAACGCCGGGATCGACACCCTGCGTCAGGTCTGGTCCACTCGGTTGAGCCTGCTCCTCAGCCATCTATTTGATCCTCCGTGGTTGCGCAGCCGGGGGATGCGCGCGCCCAAGCGGACAATCGCACTCCCCGGGCACGGTTTCACACCGGCGCGTGAACGGCAAGTTCACACCTGTAAAGAGCGAATGGAAAGAAAAAGGTTCCGC